>JAYTUV010000042.1:0-2301 GCA_043744395.1 Aestuariivirga sp. | reverse complement strand
ATCGGTTTGGGCGTGGCTCCGAAACGATCTTGGTTCGCAAGGACTCGCAGCATCGTGTCGCGTCTCGGCGACGGTGCATTCACGCGAGCAAGCGTCGGCGAGCGACATCGTCGCGGCAAAGCGCGATCGATGCAGCGATGTTTCGATTCGATGATTTGCAGAAATTGGTAGCGGGAGAGGGACTCGAACCCCCGACCCCAGGATTATGATTCCCGTGCTCTAACCAACTGAGCTACCTCGCCACGTGGGCGGCATATAGTGAAAGTCGCCGTCAAAAGTCAAGTTGCAGCTGCATCATTTTCGGAATCGTCATCGCTGGTCTCTTCGCCTCGGTCACCCAGCACAAAAGTGCGCCAAATGGAAATGCCTGCAAAATAGAGTGACGCAGCTGCAAACAGAACCAATTGAAGCTTATAAATCCAGTCTGAATAGTCGGCATTGCGCCCGCTGATGACTAAGCTCAACGTCATTGCGGCCCAAAGAACTGTCATTGGTATTGTGATTTCCCGCCAATGGGTGACGCGCAAAGGATGCACAAATTTTATGGGCACAAAAGTGAGGACGCTGAGCACAGCAACTGTGATGCCATTCACCAACCATCCTGTGTTGAACAAATAGAAATACAGCACCACCACATTCCACAGCGCTGGAAAGCCCACAAAATAATAATCAAAAGACTTCATGCCAACATTGGCAAACGTATAAAGCGAAACCGCCATAACAGTGGCAGCCGCAATCAAACTCCAAGTGCTGGGCGAAAACCAAAATGGAACGGCCACCATGTTGAACCAATAAATCATCAAGGCGGGCACGGCCACATAGGTGAAATAATCAATGACCAGATCAAGCGACGCACCGTCAAAATTTGGCGTGTATTCGCGCACCCGCGCTTTGCGCGCCAATGAACCATCAACTCCATCGACAAAGAGCGCCAGACCTAACCACATGAAGGCTGCCACAGCGTCATTCTTTAAAACCGCTACGAGCGCCAAAAAGCCAAGCACAATGCCGCTGGCGGTGAAAGCGTGGACTGACCAAGCAATACCCTTCTTGATTTCAAGGTCTAGCTTTGCATTGAGATTCAATTTTTTAAGCTTAGCCACACATTCGTCCTTAAAGTGCCGAGCCTCAGTTATAGGAAAATCACAGCCCTAACGCAAACCCCGACCTTGTGAATGCCACGCGCGGCCTGTTGATTGAAATAAACCCGCCACCAAGCACGCGGGCCCCCTCGCCCAAACCATCATAAAGCACGCAAGCCTGCCCCGGTGAAATGCCGTATTCACCTTCGGCAATGGCAACCACTGCCCCCTCGCCCTCACGGCGGATCGAGGCTTCAACGGCGGGCCGTGTCGACCTGATTTTCACAAACACGCGGGAAGGCTCATTACTCAAAGGGGCGCGCCCAAGCCAATTAAGGTCACTCACCGCAATCTCATTCTGCTTCAAAGCTTCGCGCGGGCCAACGATCACTTGGCTTTTGGCCGCATCCAACCTCACCACAAACAGCGGATCACCACCGCCTATCCCCAAACCTTTGCGCTGGCCAATGGTATAATGAATAATCCCCTCATGCCGCCCCAGCACGCGCCCATCCAGATGAACAATGTCGCCGGCCTCTGCCGCATCGGGGCGAATTTTCAAAATCACATCTGCGTATTTTCCGTCCGGCACAAAGCAAATATCTTGGCTGTCGGGCTTATCAGCGACAATCAAACCAAGTTCATTCGCCACAACGCGAACTTCGCTCTTGGGTAATTGACCCAGCGGAAAACGCAAATAGTCAATCTGCGCTTGCGTGGTCGCAAACAGGAAATAACTTTGGTCGCGCGCCATATCAGCTGGTGTAAACAAATCGCGCCCGCCACTATTTCGCATACGGCTTTCAATATAATGCCCTGTGGCCAAACACGATGCATCCAAATCCTTCGCCCGCGCTAAGAGATCAGCAAACTTCACTGTCTGATTGCACTTCACACATGGGATGGGCGTCGACCCCTGCAAATAGCTGGTCACAAAATCATCAATCACCGCCTCTTTAAAGCGCGATTCAAAATCCAGCACATAATGCGGAATATCAAGCGCTGCAGCCACACGCCGCGCATCATGAATATCTTGGCCCGCACAGCAAGCACCCTTGCGCCGTATTGCCTCGCCGTGGTCATAGAGCTGGAGCGTGATCCCCAAGACATCATAGCCCGCGATTTTTAAAAGCCCGGCCACGACCGACGAGTCCACCCCGCCTGACATCGCTGCCACAACCCGGTGATCCCTCGGGTTTCCGGCCAAATTCATGGCGGC
>JAYTUV010000041.1:0-31858 GCA_043744395.1 Aestuariivirga sp. | reverse complement strand
TTTGTTCTTGACAACACTCCTATACTAAGTTATATATCCCTACGAACATCCCGAAAGGAGGGGACAATGTGCACAGCGTCTCTACATTGCGGAAGTGTTTGCTGCGCCTGCGGCTTTTGGACAAACGCGCCAAAAGACTCGGGGGTTTCTGGGGCGACCCGCGCACACTATGATGCGCGCGCTTTTAAAGCAGTTAGGCCATGTGTCAGTGCTGTCCGAAATAAGGGGCAGAAAACAGCATATGTTGCTGAAGTTTCAATCCAGAAGTTAAAATCGCAGCGTCTCATAGCTTTGGCTTCGCGCCACATCTCTATCTCTTACGCGTGGGGCCAAGGCTTCAGGCTACCCCTCCATTTTTCAGAACAAACCCCATGAACATCAGTTGAAGGATCCCACATGGAACCATGGACACGTAATGAGCCGCTTGCGGCATGCCCAAACTTGCCTTGTCGCAGGCAGCGGAATTGCAAAAAATTGGCGCAAGGCAATGAATGTTTGAAAACCCATTACCTCAACAAATATGAGTTTTACGATTGGTTCACGGCTCAAATCATTGCCTACAACAAAGCCAATCCGCCACGTAAAAATGCGAGGGTTTATACAGAAGAAGAAAACTTGCACTATTGGCGCAAAACCTTGGAAGCGCGTCTCGCTGAATGCCAGGCGGAGGAGGCGGCAAAGCTCGTTCACTAATTGTTCTTGACTTTCATTTCACCCCCGCGCTAGGCTGAGACCTAAGGCTGGGGATTGGATTATGACATCACGCGTGGGCACGGTGGCGTTTCAGGGGGTGGAGGCTGTGGCTGTTGATGTGCAAGCGCAGTTTGTATCGGGCCTCGTGGTGTTTCAGGTGGTGGGCCTTGGCGATAAGGCCATTTCTGAAAGCAAGGAACGTGTGCGCGCCGCACTTCATTCCATTGGTTTGGCGCTTCCCGGCAAAAGATTGGTGGTTAATTTATCGCCCGCTGATTTGCCCAAGGAAGGCAGCCATTATGATTTGCCAATTGCGCTGGCTGTATTGTCAGCGCTCGGCGTTATCCCGCCAGATTTTCTCGACCGCTATATTGTGATGGGCGAATTGGCGTTGGATGGAAGTCTGCTTTCAGTGTCAGGCGCACTGCCTGCCGCCATGGCCGCCAATGCACGGGAGCTGGGTTTGATTTGTCCCAAGGCTTCAGGATCAGAGGCCGCATGGGCTGGCGAAGATTTGGATATTCTAGCGCCGGAAAATTTAATCCAACTGATCAACCATGTGAAAGGCACACAAGTTTTAACCAGACCCAAGCCACATTTGGTGGTGATCGAAAGTAAGCTGCCAGATTTATCAGATATTAAAGGTCAAGAGGCCGCAAAGCGCGCCTTGGAAGTGGCCGCCGCTGGCGGTCATCATATGATTATGGTTGGGCCTCCCGGTGCTGGCAAATCAATGATGGCGCAGCGCCTGCCCTCGATCCTGCCGCCGATGGATGCCAGAGAGATGCTCGATGTGTCGATGATTGCCTCACTCGGTGGCGAACTGAAGGATGGCCAGCTCACGAGACGCCGGCCTTTTCGCAGCCCTCATCATTCAGCATCCATGCCGGCTCTCGTCGGCGGTGGCCTTCGCGCCAAGCCAGGCGAGATGGCTCTCGCTCATCATGGTGTATTATTCCTTGATGAACTGCCTGAATTTCAGCCTCGTGTGCTTGAAGCTTTGCGCCAACCCATGGAGTCTGGCGAGGCCGTGGTGGCCAGAGCCAACTATCACATCACCTATCCAGCGCGCTTTCAATTGATCACCGCCATGAACCCCTGCAAATGTGGTATGGCTGGTGAGCCCGGCCATACCTGCAGGCAGGGCCCGCGTTGTGCGGCTGATTATCAGCAGCGCATATCTGGGCCACTGCTTGACCGCATGGACATACAAATTGAATTATCCGCCGTACGTGCGTCTGACTTAACGTTGCCAGCCCCCAAAGAGAAAAGTGCTGATGTGGCAATCCGTGTGGCCCGCGCAAGGGCTATTCAGTTGCAGCGCTTTGCTGAATTAGGCCATCCCAATCTACGCACGAATGCGCAAGCTGATGGTGAAGTGTTGGAAGCGATTACTGTTCTTGATGCTGCTGGCACTACTTTGATCCGCGATGCAGCTGATGCCATGAACCTTTCAGCGCGCGGTTATCACCGCGTTCTGCGTGTGGCTCGTACCATTGCAGACCTCGACGGAAGTATCAACATTTCACGCCTGCATTTAGCTGAAGCGTTGAGCTACCGTCAAAAACCAGCAGGGTTACGCCAAGCTGCTTGAACGTTCAGACCCCGTTTACTGTGTTTCAACAGCGTAATCATTTCGCAAGCATGACGTGACAAAATGCATCGAAATTCAGGTGAGTTGTTTTGCGTTGCAAATGATCGACATCAAGAAGGCACAGTCAAGCCGGTTGCT
Organism: Aestuariivirga sp.; assembly: GCA_043744395.1. Lineage (GTDB taxonomy): Bacteria > Pseudomonadota > Alphaproteobacteria > Rhizobiales > Aestuariivirgaceae > Aestuariivirga. The sequence continues at coordinate 29,433 of JAYTUV010000041.1, read as the reverse complement.
GACAAACAGCATTGGCAGCCAAAAGCTATCCATCGCAGTCGCTTTGAGTGCGATGGCTGCTGGCATAGTGCTGGTTCTTGTTGTCATTGTCGAGGCCCGCGTCGGGAACTATCTTTTGGCAAGCGCCACATTGCTTGTTGGAACAATGGCAATCCTGCTAACCTCAATACGGGCCATGTATTTAGCACAAGAGCGCAGGCTTCACCGTATCCTTACGGCCATGACCGCAGCCGAACAAGCGCGTGCCCAAGCTGAAGCTGCCTCGCGCGAAAAAACGCGCCTGCTGGCGACCATGAGCCATGAAATTCGCACCCCCCTCAATGGCGTCATTGGCATGTTGGGATTGCTGCTTGAAACAAACTTAGACGCCGAGCAAAAAAACTACGCCAACACCGCCAATGGATCGGGCCGAACCCTGCTTTCGATCATCGACGAAATTCTTGATACTGCAAAAACGCAGAGTACAGCACGGCGCACCCAAGTTGACCTCAATGTTCTGGTTGAAAATATAACTGAACTTCTTGCCCCACGTGCCCACGCGAAAGGCATCGAAATTTCCGCTTTTGTCGGCTCTGAGGTGCCTGCGCTGATTGAGAGTGACGAGCTGCATCTGCGTCAAATTTTGTTTAATCTTGCCGGCAATGCCATAAAATTTACTGAGAATGGTGGAGTCACAATTGAAGTTCACATCAACACTCAAAAGCAGCTGACAATCAAAATTGTTGATACCGGCATTGGCATGACAACGGAAGAAGCAGGCCGCATTTTTCAAGAATATGTACAAGCCAACGCCGACACACCGATCAAGTTCGGAGGAACGGGCCTTGGTCTGGCGATCAGCCAGAAGCTTGTGACTGACATGCGCGGAACTATAAAAGTGACGAGTAAGATTGGTCAAGGAAGTTGCTTTGAAATTATCTTGCCAGGCCCTTATGTAACGGCCGAGACGGAAGAAAACTTGGCATTTGATGGGCGGAATTTTGCTTTGGCCTTGAAATGCAGTGTTCATGCCAACCACTTGACTCAACGCTTGAAAGAATTAGGTGCCACTGTAACCGCCATCAAAAGCGCTACCGACTTTAATGAGCTACAAGTGGGCGGGCAGGCCAATACGCAGATTATCTGTGATATTCAAAGTGCGCCGCTGATTAAAAAATGGGCGCTGCGACAAGCGAAGAAAACCGATGTAACCGCAAAAATCTGGGTGATGATGAAAGCTGAAGAGCGCCGCACCAATAAGACTTTTTTTGAAAAACCATTTGCAGGCTATCTTTTGATGCCTCTGCGCAAATCTACTTTGCTTGCTCAATTGACGGCACACGATAAGCATAAAATTGAAAGTGCAAGTCAATCCTTGCGTAAGATCGTCTCTCGTTCAAAGAATAGAATCAAGACCAATGCCGGGCTTTCCGTATTGTTGGCTGAAGACAATCCCGTCAATGCACTGTTGATCAAAACGATGTTGCTGCGAATTGGTCATAAAATCCATCATGTCAGTAACGGTTTGGCGGCGCTTGATTATTTCGACTCAAATGCCAAAATCGATCTGGCCTTATTTGATGTTGAGATGCCAAAATTAAATGGACATGAAACTGCAAAAGCAATACGCCAGCGCGAATTGGTCCGACCCTCAAAGAGATCCCTACCGATTTTAGCACTGACTGCAAATGCGCGTGCTGAAGACATAACCGCCTGTCTTGAAGCCGGAATGAACGACCACCTTTCAAAACCGTTTGATCAAGTTGACCTTGAAGAAAAGATTGCGATCTTAATGAGAGAAAGAATCGCTGCTTGATATTGTGTTTGGAGTTCAGCTCAAAAACAATTCGTGCTTCTGTCTCAATTTCATTGTAGCTGTTCGTCGCGACAGGTTGCTGAAGTGAAGCTTGAACACAATATTTTAAAACCAAACGCTTTCAAAATTAGATTAGCGACAACAACTGAAGATATTCGTGTTGCGCAAAGACTTCGTTATTTGGTTTTTCATGAGGAAATGGGCGCCATGCTGAGCGCCGAAAATCATTTGGAGCGAATTGAGAGCGATTCATTTGACACAATTTGCGATCATCTTCTGGTTATTCGAGAACCTGATCCGAGCCGTCCCGAACTTTTAGTTGAAGACGGATCAGTGATCGGCACATACCGACTCTTGCGACAAAGCGTTGCAACTCAGCACCAGGGTTTTTACAGTCAAACAGAATTTGATGTTGCTTCGCTATTGGTGCGAAAACCTGATTTACAATTCTTAGAATTGGGGCGTTCGTGTGTATTGAAAGATTATCGCGGTTTGGCGGTGGTTGAATTACTCTGGCAGGGCATCTGGAATTATGTGCGACAACACCGACTAGACGTGATGATCGGTTGCGCCAGTTTTGAAGGGGTCCAGATTGAAGCTCATCGTCAAGCAATCCAATTCTTGCTCAAAACAAATATGGCACCAAGAGAATGGCAGGTAGAAGCTCAAAAAGGGAGACGCATCGAATTCGGCGGGGATAATCATACGCCGACGAGCATGAAACGAATAATCTCTGAACTGCCGGCGCTAATTAAAGGATATATGCGCCTTGGTTGTTATTTCGGACAGGATGCGGTGATCGATGATGTTTTCAACACCATCGATGTTTTAGTCATTCTTCCTGTCTCGCAAATCAACCCGCGTTACTTTGCGCGATTTGGCGAACCTACCAATTGATATCAAAGGCCGAGATTGCAGCTAAATTTACAATGTCGTTGGTTGTGGCTGACATCGAAGCAATTTGAACTGATTTTGACAGCCCCGTGAGCAGCGGGCCAACGACAGTCACACCACCCAACTGCTGCAACATCTTGGTTGAAATTGAGGCTGAATGTGCGGCAGGCATAACCAAAACATTGGCTGGGCCTTTCAGACGACAGAACGGATATTGCGCCATCACTTCTGATGATAAGGCAACATCGGCTGCCATTTCACCATCATATTCAAAATCCACTTTGCGGCTATCCAAAATCTTAACGGCACGGCGAACATATTCAGCGCGGTCACCTTTGGGATATCCAAACGTGGAATATGATAATAAAGCAACGCGTGGTTCAGCACCAAAGCGGCGCGCAACACCAGCGGCTTCTTGCGCAATGTCCGCTAACTCTTCGGCGGTTGGCAATTCATGAATTGACGTATCTGCAATAAACACAGTGCGCCCGCGCACCAATGCCATTGAAACTGCAATGGGACGATGCTCAGGTTTTGCGTCAATTGCGCGCCGCACACTATCCAAAGCCACTGCGTAATTTCGGGTCAGGCCTGTCACCATCGCATCGGCATCACCTAAGGCTAGCATGCACGCGCCAAATATATTGCGGTCTTGGTTGGCCATGCGTTGACAGTCACGCTGCAAGAAACCTTCGCGCTGTAAACGTGCATATAGAAAATCACCATAGTCGGCGGTGCGTTCTGAAATGCGAGCGTTTAGAATTTCAACGTTTTCGTGCAGCTCCAGCCCCGATGCATCAAGCGCGTTTTGAATTCTGGCTTCGCGGCCAATCAAAATGGCTTTGCCCAAGCCCTGACTTGCAAAACTATGCGCCGCGCGGATCATGCGCTCTTCTTCGCCTTCAGCAAAAATCACCCGCTTGGGGTTGTCTTTTACATATGAATAGACATTTTGCAAAGTGCCGGCAATTGGATCAAGCCTCGCAGAAAGTTCTGCGGCATAGACATCCAAGTTTTCAATATTTTTGCGGGCAACACCAGTGGCCATAGCTGCTTTTGCAACAGCTACAGGAATGCGCGAAATCAAACGCGGATCAAACGGAGCGGGAATTAAATAGTCTCGGCCAAAGGAAAGCTTGGAACCATGATAGGCAGCAGCCACTTCATCTGGCACATCTTCACGCGCCAATTCTGCCAAGGCTTCTGCTGCTGCAATTTTCATTTCTTCGTTGATCGTGCGCGCCCGCACATCCAAAGCTCCGCGGAAAATATAGGGAAAGCCCAAAACATTGTTTACTTGGTTTGGATAATCGGAACGTCCGGTCGCCATAATCGCATCAGAGCGAACCGAGGCCACATCTTCTGGCAGAATTTCAGGATCGGGATTTGCCATCGCAAAAATAATAGGATTAGGCGCCATGGATTTAACCATGTCTTTGGTCAATGCGCCCGCAACGGAAAGACCCAAAAATACATCAGCACCTTTCATTGCATCTTCCAGGCTGCGTGCGTCGGTTGGAACCGCATGAGCCGATTTCCATTGGTTCATACCATCTGTGCGGCCCTGATAAACCACGCCTTTTGAATCGCAGAGAATAACATTTTCATGTGGCACACCAAATGATTTGGCCAGTTCAATACAAGCAATGGCCGCAGCACCTGCACCATTGCAAACCATTTTGAATGTCTTGATGTCCCGACCCGTGATGTGAAGGGCATTGATTAATCCAGCCATTGAGATGATAGCCGTACCGTGCTGATCATCATGGAAAACTGGAATATCCATCAGCTCGCGCAAGCGTTGCTCGATGATAAAACAATCCGGGGCCTTAATGTCCTCAAGATTGATGCCGCCAAATGAAGGGCCGAGATAGCGTACAGCACCAATAAATGCGTCAACATCTTTGGTATCGACTTCAAGGTCGATGGAGTCCACATCTGCAAAGCGTTTGAATAAGACTGCCTTGCCTTCCATGACTGGCTTGGACGCCAGTGCTCCTAAGTCACCCAAACCCAAAATCGCGGTGCCATTGGAAATGACGGCAACAAGATTACCCTTCGATGTATAGTCATAAGCGGCGTCTGGGTTTTCTGCAATGCGCCTCACTGGAACGGCAACACCCGGACTATAAGCCAACGACAAATCCCGCTGTGTGGCCATAGGCTTGGTCGGCGTAATTTCAAGTTTTCCGGGCTTGCCGCGAGAGTGAAATTGCAGGGCCTCTTCATCCGTAAAAGAGGGCCTTGCAGTTTTTTGCGGGGGTTTACTCATGTTCGAAAGTCGCCTTTTATCGTTTGATGTTGGACACCATAGCCGAGTTTTACATTCTTTCAAAAGAGCATTGGCAGAAATGGTGCCATTTCTGATATGTGAACCCTATGGAACGTCGTCACCAAAACAATCCTGATATGAAGTCTAACGCTGAGGAAAGCGTGGTTACACCTATGATGGTGCAATATCTCAATATCAAGGCCAAACACAGTGATGCATTGTTGCTCTACAGAATGGGTGATTTTTATGAACTTTTCTTTGAAGATGCAGTTAAAGCCTCTGCAACCTTGGGGATTGCCTTAACCAAACGCGGGAAACACCTAGGTGTTGACATTCCTATGTGTGGGGTTCCGGTACATGCAATTGACCAATATCTGCAAAAACTAATCCGGTTCGGTCACCGCGCCGCAATCTGTGAACAGATTGAAGACCCCGCCGAAGCCAAAAAGCGCGGCGCAAAATCTGTTGTCGCTCGTGATGTGGTGCGGTTGATTACACCTGGCACTTTGACCGAAGATTCACTCCTAGACTCAAAAGCCCGCAACTATTTAGCGGCTCTGACAGCTTTTAAAGGTAGCGGCGAAATGGCCTTGGCCTTTGTCGATATTTCAACGGGTGAATTGGCGGTTGTCACGACCGACGAAGTGAGACTTGGGGCAGATCTGGCGCGGATCAATCCAAGTGAAGTTCTATTAAATGATGGTCTGTCAGACGACATTTTAATTTCGGAGGCCTTAAAAGTCTCGGGAGGGGCTGTTACATCAATATCTGCCAGTCGCTTTGAAAGTGTGGCTGCTGAGCACCGACTGAAGAGTCATTTTAAAGTAGAAACACTTGATTCATTTGGTGATTTTCGGCGCGTCGATGTGGCCGCACTTGGAGCATTGATTGACTATGTCGCAATCACCCAAGTGGGTCATATGCCATATTTGCGTCCACCCCGGCGCGAAGCAGAAAATACTGGGCTTTTGATTGATGCGGCCACACGGGCTAATCTCGAGCTCACGCGAAGTTTGAACGGCGAGCGAAAAGGCAGCTTGCTCTCTTGCCTCACGGAAACAGTGACTGCGGCTGGCACGAGGCTGTTGGCCGATGTTGTGGCAAGACCCATTGCCGATGCTGCAATCATCAATGCAAGGCTTGATGTGGTTTCTTATTTTTATGGCAGCGAGCAGCTTTGTGAAAATCTCCGCGCGGCACTCAAATCCATGCCAGATCTCGAGCGCTCGCTTGCTCGCATTACGGCCGACCGCGGCGGCCCCCGCGATCTTGCAGCGGTTCGTGATAGCATTTATGCCTGCAAAAAATTGCTTAGCCTATTGCACACCCAACAAAGTTTGATGCAGGTGCCAGAGCAACTCTCAATATTGTTCAAACAACTTGGCCAAGTTTCAGTCAAACTGGCTGATGAGCTCCAACAGGCGTTATCAAGCGAACTTCCTTTGTTGGCGCGAGATGGTGGATTTGTAGCTCGCGGATATGCTTTTGAGCTCGATGATAACCGCAAACTGCGCGATGATACGCGCCAAGTCATTGCGGCACTGCAAACGCAATACGCAGAGGTGAGCGGTGTTAAAAACCTCAAAATCAAGCACAATAATATGCTTGGATACTTTATTGAGGTTACTGCGCAACAAGCAGAAATCTTGAAGCTTTCTGATGCTGAACAGCGCTTTATCCACCGCCAAACCATTGCCAGTGCGGTGCGGTTCACCACAATTGATTTGAACGAACTCGAACAAAAAATCGCGTTGGCCGCCTCGCGCGTGTTGGCGCTTGAGCTTGATTTATTCAAAAAATTTGTAGGGCAGGTCGTTGACCAAAAAGCAGTTTTGTCATCAGCCGCCATGGCTTTGGCGCAGCTTGATGTACATGTTGGCTTTGCACATTTGGCGCGGCAGAGGCGCTATGTGCGACCAATCGTGGATGATGGTTTGAGTTTCCATATTGAGGCGGGAAGGCATCCCGTTGTTGAAGATGCATTGCGGCATGTAAGTGGGCGCGCTTTTGCTGCCAATGATTGTGATCTGAGTGAGGAACGCAAAAAACTTTGGCTTTTAACAGGCCCCAACATGGCGGGTAAATCAACCTTTCTCAGACAAAATGCATTGATTGCAATCATGGCGCAGATGGGAAGTTTTGTACCGGCAAAATCGGCCAATATAGGGGTTGTTGACCGGCTCTTTAGCAGGGTGGGTGCTGCTGATGATCTGGCCCGCGGACGTTCTACTTTTATGGTTGAGATGATTGAAACGGCAGCCATTCTCAATCAATCCACATCACGCTCACTTGTGATCCTCGATGAAATCGGACGCGGCACGGCTACTTATGACGGACTTTCAATTGCTTGGGCAACACTGGAGCATTTGCATGACGTTAATATGTGTCGTGGCCTGTTTGCTACCCATTATCACGAATTAACTGCGCTTACATCACGTCTCAATCATCTGCACTGTGCAACTATGAAGGTGAAGGAATGGAAGGGCGAATTGATTTTTTTGCACGAAGTCGCAGCGGGATCAGCAGAGAGATCTTATGGCATTCAAGCGGCTAAATTGGCGGGCATGCCGATGTCAATCATTCAACGCGCAACTGAGGTTCTCAAGAAATTAGAAATGGGCCGTAATCAAAGTCAAAAAGCATCCTTATTGGAAGAGTTGCCGCTGTTTTCGGTCAATTCAAACACTTCAGTTACAGCCCTTGAAACAGACATGTTGCGCGAACGACTTATGGCAATTTCACCTGATGAAGTTTCCCCACGAGAAGCTCATGCTTTGATCTATGAACTCAAGCAGATTTTGGATAAACAGGGACGCAATGACGCCTGAAGATAAATTCAAAGACGCGCTAACAGAACTGCCAAAACAAGATGTTTTGACAACGCGCAACTCTATTTCGACATTGATAAAAACCTGTCTCGCAGAATCACGTCAGTTGGCAGAACAGCAACTTCTGGAAGACGGCCAAGGCACGCAGTGTGCTGAGCGTCTGTCAAACACAGAAGATGCGGTCATCCGAAATGTTGTCTCTTTTGCAAGTACGGAAATATTTCCGGGCGTGCAGAAAATTGGGCTTTCGGTCATTGCGGTTGGCGGTTACGGCCGTGGCACATTGGCGCCAGGATCAGACATTGATCTTTTGTTTCTTATGTCTGGCAATGAGCGCGAGCGCACATCCCGCATCGTTGAATTTCTGCTCTATGCACTTTGGGACGCGAGACAAAAAGTGGGCCAAGCGACGCGCAGTATTGATGAATGCATCAAACTCGCAAAAGGCGACAACACAATTCTAACTTCAATCCTCGAAGCGCGTTTCATTTGCGGTGAAAAAAATCTTTTTGATGATTTGATCACGCGGTTTCGTCGTGACATTGTTCAAACAAGCGCTCGAAAATTTGTCGCAGAGAAGCTTGCTGAGAGAGATCAACGTCACGCCAAGTCGGGAGAAAGCCGTTATGCGGTTGAGCCCGATCTAAAGGATGGCAAGGGTGGGCTTCGCGATCTACATACTCTGTTTTGGATTGCGAAATTTTTGTTCAATGCCAATTCAACAGAAGAGTTAGCCGAAAAAGGAGCATTTACACGCGCCGAACTTGCTCAATTTAAAAAATGCGAAGATTTTCTTTGGTCCGTGCGCTGTCATTTACATTTTATTGCAAAGCGCGGTGAAGATCGTTTGAGTTTTGATCGTCAGGTCGAAATGGCTGAGCGATTGGGTTACAAGGCACATCATGGCTTGCGCGATGTTGAGCGCTTCATGAAGCACTATTTTTTGATTGCTAAAGATGTGGGTGATTTGACGCGCATTTTCTGTGCCAGCCTGGAGGCCAAGCAATTTAAAGATGCACCATCACTTTCACGGATGCTCGGCAAACTTTTACCTCGCCGCAATGCGGGTTTAAAAGGTGACAAGGATTTCAAGGTTGAAAGCGGCCGCATCAGCGTTGTTGATGATGAAGTTTTCAACCGCAATCCAGTGAACATGTTGCGCATTTTCAAACTTTCTGGCGATACGGGCCTGGAAATCCATCCTGATGCTTTGAAGGATATTCGCAAATCACTTCGTTTGATTGATGACCGCTTGCGCTCCAATCCTGAGGCCAATGCAATTTTTCTGGATATTCTAACGGCAAGCGTTACGCCGGAAACCTTGCTACGCATGATGAATGAAGCAGGAGTTCTGGGCCGCTTCATTCCCGAATTCGGCAAGATCGTGGCGATGATGCAATTCAGCATGTATCATCACTACACGGTTGATGAGCATCTCATTCGTTCTGTCGGAGTCCTGTCTCAATTGGAACGCGGAACTCTCACAGGGGATCATCCACTGTCGGTATCCTTGTTTCCTACGCTGAAATCGCGGCGGGTGCTTTATGTCGCAACTTTGCTTCATGATATTGCCAAGGGTCGGCAGGAAGATCACTCAGTTGCAGGAGAACGTATCGCGCGTGAGTTATGTCCACGATTGGGACTGAGTGAAGCCGAAACCGATACGGTTGCTTGGCTCATTCGCTATCACTTACTCATGAGTGAGACTTCGCAAATGCGCGATTTGAATGATTTTAAGACGATTCTAGATTTTACGTCCATTGTTCAAAGTCCCGAGCGCCTAAAACTTTTGCTCATTCTCACTGTAGCAGATGTTCGCGCTGTTGGCCCCGGTGTGTGGAACGGCTGGAAGGGTCAACTGCTTCGCACATTGTATAACGAGGCTGAGCCCGTACTCGGTGGAGGGCATACGGCGGTTTCCCGCAAAGAGCGCGTGCAGGAAGCACAGGCACGGTTCCTGCAGAACTATTCGACTTGGGACGATGTACAAAAAAAGAAAGCCACGACCAGACACTATGATGCTTATTGGTTGAACGTTTCAATGGAACGACAACTGCGACATCAGGCCTTAATCGATAAGGCAAAAGAACGCGAAGCTGCCATCGATATTTTTACAGATGCGTTTGCCGCAGTCACGGAAGTCACCGTCCATACGCCAGATCATCCGCGGCTTTTGGCTTTGATTACAGGAGCTTGTGCAGCGGCGGGAGCCAATATTATTGGAGCGCAGATTTCTACAACTAATGCCGGGATGGCTTTGGATACAATCCTACTCCAGCGTGAGTTTGTGGGTGAAGAAGATGAACGCAGGCGCGCACTTCGAGTGTGCGATTCCATTACCAAAACATTACATGGTCAAATCCGCCTTCGTGACGCTTTGGCAGGCGCACAAGAAGCACAAGGACGAGCCAAGGCCTTTAGCGTGGCACCGCGCGTCATCGTAAACAACACATCATCGAATAAGCACACCGTGATTGAAATTAATGGTTTAGACCGTGTGGGACTTTTGCACGGCCTAACCGAGGCATTGTTTCATCTCAATTTAAACATCGCATCAGCGCATATCGTGACTTATGGCGAAAAGGCGATTGACGTGTTTTATGTGACCGATTTGATGGGTGCGAAGATTGAAAATAGTAACCGCCAAGAAGCTATTGAAAAAGCTTTGATGAATGTTTTGTCGCCGCCTGTCGCAAAATTGAAAGCTGTGGGTTGAGCCCCGTGTCACTTCTCAAATCATCAGCCACGGTCGGTGGATATACTACGGTCAGTCGGGTTCTGGGTTTTGTGCGCGACCAGTTGGTTGCCTTTACCTTGGGCACAGGCGGCGTTGCCGAGGCATTTTTTATAGCACAACGCATACCTAATCTTTTTCGAACGCTATTTGCCGAGGGTGCTTTTAACTCAGCTTTTGTGCCTTTGTTTGCAAAACGCGTTGAGGGCGAGGGAATTGAATCTGCACGTTCATTTGCGCAGGATGTTTTTTCTGCGTTGCTCGCTTGGATGGTGGTTTTTACGTCACTTGCAATGATTGCCATGCCTTGGTTGATTTACATTATCGCACCGGGCTTCAAAGGCTCACCCGATAAGATTGTGCTCGCTACAAATTTAACCATCATCTGCTTTCCTTATCTATTATTCATGTCATTGACGGCTTTGCAGGGCGGCGTTCTTAACAGTTTAAACAAGTTCACGGCTGCTGCCGCAGCGCCAATTTTGTTGAACCTAGTGATGATCACTTCAAACATTGTTGCTTGGTATTTTGGAACGGGTAATTCAGCAACGACGGGTTACATATTTGCATTTGGTGTTTCTCTTTCCGGTGTTGCCCAATTTTTATTGCTAGCTATTGCTTGCAGACGTGCTGGTTTAAACTTCTGGCCGCGCTGGCCCAAATTGACACCTGATGTGAAGCAAGTTGCAAGCCGCAGCGTGCCGGGCATCATTTCGGGCGGCATCATGCAAATCAATTTGCTGATCGCAACAATGATTGCCACGGGTTTAGACCGTGCAGTTGCTAATCTCTATTATGCCGAACGACTTTACCAATTGCCGCTTGGAATTATTGGTGTTGCCATTGGTGTAGTACTATTGCCAACACTTTCGCGCAAACTCAGAGCAGGTGATAATCAGGGCGCAATTGATGCCAGCAATCGCGGGCTTGAACTTTCATTGTTTTTAACATTGCCAGCAGCAGCAGCACTCATGACGATTGCAACGCCAATTTTGCACACTGTTTTTGAACATGGCGCGTTTCGATATGCCGACACATTGGCCGTTGCACCAGCTGTTGCAGCTTTCGCGTCTGGATTACCTGCCTTCGCCTTAACGAAAGTTTTTCAACCCGGTTACTATGCCCGCGAAGATACTTCAACACCGATGCGTTATTCAATTGTGTCTGTCGTCGTGAACATTATCGCCAGTCTCATCTTATCGCGCTATCTTGGCCATGTCGGCATTGCCATGGCTACGAGTCTTGCGGCGTGGACAAATGCTGTATTACTGGGCTTGAAACTTGTTCAATTGGGTCATTTCCAATTTGACGCCCGTAGCCGGAAGCGTTTACCACTCATCGTTCTTTCAAGCCTATTCATGGCGGGTGTTTTGCTTTCTGCGACTTGGTTGTTGCGGGAAAACTTCGCCGAGAGTTCGCATTTCATTCATTCACTTTGGGGATTGGGCGTTGTTGTTGGTGCGGGCATTATCAGTTACTTCGCGATTGCTCAGGCCACCGGAGCCTTTAAACTCTCGGAGCTCAAAGCAGCGATGAAACGCTAATTCCGTCTTTCCAAAAGGATTAAATCGGGGCATAAGCGCCGCTTCTGTTTTGAAAGATTAATCAATGACCACATTCACCCCCCGTGTTTTTTCCGGCATGCAACCCACAGGCAATTTGCACCTTGGCAATTACTTAGGTGCGATGATCAATTGGGTGAAGATGCAGGAGACCAATGATTGCGTCTATTGCGTGGTCGATATGCATGCCATCACCATGTGGCAGGAGCCAAAAGCATTGCGGCAAGCAACGCGTGATGTGACTGCGGCTTATATTGCTTGCGGGCTTGATCCAAAGCGTTCGATTATTTTCAATCAAAGCCAAGTTCAGGAACATGCGGAACTTGCTTGGATATTCAACTGCGTGGCGCGTCTCGGTTGGTTGAACCGCATGACGCAGTTCAAGGACAAAGCAGGCAAAGATAAAGAGCAGGCGTCGGTCGGGCTTTATGCCTATCCAAATTTGATGGCGGCTGATATTCTGGCTTACAAGGGCACCCATGTTCCGGTTGGCGAAGACCAGAAGCAGCATTTGGAATTGGCTCGTGATATTGCTCAGAAGTTCAATGTGGATTTTGCTCAGTCAATTGCCGAGAATGGATTTGGTGATGCGTTTTTTCCGCTGACAGAACCGATGATCACAGGCACTGCAACGCGGGTGATGTCGTTACGGGACGGCACTAAGAAAATGTCGAAATCAGATCCTTCTGATTTGTCGCGCATTAATCTGATGGATTCAGCCGACGACATCGCCAAGAAAATTCGTAAAGCGAAAACCGATATGGATGCACTGCCGTCGGAAGTTGCTGGTCTTAAAGGCCGGCCCGAAGCCGAAAATCTAGTCAATATATTTGCTGCACTGAACAACGAAACAAAAGAACAGGTTTTAGCGCAGTTTGGCGGCGGGCAGTTTTCAGGTTTGAAGAACGCGTTGGCGGATTTAGCTGTGGCTAAGCTTTCACCGATTGTTGGCGAAATCACGCGTTTGCAGGGCGATCCGGGCCACGTCGATGCCATTTTGGCAGATGGTTCAAACCGGGCACGAGCCATTGCCGCGCCTATTTTACGCGATGTGCGAAAAATTGTTGGATTTATTGGATCGTAACTGGCCCTTTAAATTCAACTTCAAGTGGCCTATATGAATTTCCGAGAGGATTACTCATGTTTATTCAAACCGAAGCCACACCAAACCCAGCGACCTTAAAATTCATTCCGGGTAAACCTGTTTTGCCGGGATCGACGCGCGAGTATAAAAAGGCATCTGATGCTTTGGAATCGCCCTTGGCTGAAAAGCTGTTCAGTGTTTCCGGCGTTGCGGGCGTGTTTTTGGGCCATGATTTTATCACCGTCAGTAAAGGTGTAGGCGAATGGCAGCATTTGAAACCGGCCATCCTTGGCCTGATCATGGATCATTATGTTTCGGGTGCACCTATTCTGGTGGGCGAAGACCAAGCTGAAATTCAAGGCGATGAGTTTTTTGCTGAAGAACATGGCGAGATTGTAAAAACGATCAAGGATCTTCTCGACACGCGTGTGCGCCCAGCCGTAGCACAAGATGGTGGTGATATTACCTTTAAAGGTTTTAAAGAAGGTATTGTGTATTTGAACATGAAAGGCTCCTGCGCTGGTTGCCCATCATCAACCGCCACATTGAAGCACGGTATTGAAAATCTTCTGCGCCATTTTGTGCCCGAAGTTTCGGAAGTGCGTCCGGTTTAATTACCGATTTTCAAATCTTGGCGGGCGTTTTTCTAAGAACGCGGACATGCCTTCTTTCTGGTCATGCAGATCAAACATCGAATGAAACAATATGCGTTCGCGCATTGCACCTTCGGCCAACGGGACCTCAAATGCCGAGAGCACTGCCTGCTTTGCGGCCTTGATGACGGGCTGGGATAGGCTGGCGATTTTGGTGGCCAGCGCCAATGCTTCGTCTTGAAGTTTTTCAACAGACACAATGCGTGCAATGATGCCTGCACGCTCAGCTTCGACTGCGTCAATCATCCGGCCCGATAGAATCATTTCCATGGCTTTGGATTTGCCGATGGTTTGCGTTAAACGCTGCGTTCCGCCAAGGCCTGGGATGATGCCGATGGTGGTTTCAGGCAGGCTGAATTTGGCAGTCTCGCTAGCGATGATGATATCGCACATGAGTGCGTATTCAAAACCACCACCCAATGCGAAACCTGAGACAGCGGCGATCAGAGGTTTGGTGATGGTGTTGATATGCACCCAATCATGTAAGAAATCTTGTGACGTGACGTCTTCAAAAGTCTTATCCTTCATCTCGCGGATGTCGGCGCCGGCGGCGAAGGCTTTTTCATTACCAGTCAAAATGATCGCACCAATATTGGGATCAGACTCATATGCGTTTAGAGCGCTATTCATTTCGGTAATCAGCGCTGAGTTCAATGCATTGAGCGCTTTAGGTCGATTGAAGGTAATGACGCCAACCTTGCCATTGGATTCGACGATAATGTTTTCAAAATTCATAATAATTCCTATTTTTGGCAGGTTGGGCAATAGTAAGTTGAACGGCCGCTTTGCGTGATACGTTTGATTTGACTATTACAACCGATATTGCTGCAATTTTCACCTTCACGATCATAGGCAGAAAAGCGTTGTTGGTAAGCGCCTTTTTCACCATCTGCGCCGACGAAATCTTGCAGTGTCGAGCCGCCAGCAATAATCGCATCGTTCAAAATATCTTTGATGTGACGCAGCAGATCGTCAATACGTGGGTCGTGGGATTTTGCTTTGACCAAGGTTTTGGTTTTGCGTGTGGGTGAAAGTCTGGCGCGGTGTAAAGCTTCGCACACGTAAATGTTGCCAAGGCCAGCGATGATGCGTTGATCAAGCAATGCCGCCTTTAAAGGTGCGGACTTATCTTTAAATTTGGCAGCTATATAATCAACGCTCAATTCGTTTCCCAGCGGTTCGATACCAATGTCTTTGAGCAATTTATGCCTTGAGAGTTCCGATGTGCTGGTCAAATCCATCATGCCAAAACGTCTTGGATCAGAGTAGACCAAACGCACGCTATTACCCAATGTGAATACCACATGATCATGTGGCCCATCAGCATTTTGGTTAGCGTCGGTTTCAAAGTAAAACTCGCCAAGATTAATATCACCGCCCTGTGGTCTCAATGCTGTAAAGCGGCCCGTCATGCCAAGATGGGTGATCAGCGTGTGGTCATTATCGAGATCGACCAAAATATATTTGGCACGGCGCGTGAGGCTTAAGACTTTGGCTCCTGCCAGTTTGGCGGCGAAACCTTCCGGAAACGGAAAGCGCAAATTAGCACGGCGCAGGTCAACACTTTTGATTACTTGGCCCAGCAAAATGGGTTCCAAGCCGCGCTTCACCGTTTCAACCTCGGGCAATTCTGGCATGGTTAACCCTGTAGTGAACTGCGCCAATCGGGGCAATAGAAGTCTATGGCGTTATGCACTATCTTACCAAAATGACTGAGAGTGAACATAAGCCTGAAGCTGCCTTTGGCTTTAAAACTGTGCCTGAAGCTGAAAAGCAGGGCATGGTGAATGAGGTTTTTTCTAAAGCCGCGGCACGATATGACCAGATGAACGATCTGATGTCCTCTGGCCTGCACAGGCTTTGGAAGGATGACATGATCACCATGCTGAACCCGCCGAAGGGTGAGCGCGCCTTCAATGTACTCGATGTGGCAGGTGGTACTGGTGATATTGCATTCCGCATTCTGGACGCGGGCGGCCCAAATACACGCGTGACTATTGCTGATATTTCACCAGAGATGGTGGGCGAGGGCCAGAAGCGGGCTGAGATCGAGGGCCGTTTGGATCGGTGTTCGCTAACCGTCGGCAATGCCGAGTTTCTCGCATTTCCAGACTCGCATTTTGATGCTTTCACAATTGCCTTTGGTATTCGCAATGTGACGCACATTGA
The DNA here is from genome assembly GCA_043744395.1 of Aestuariivirga sp. GTDB lineage: Bacteria > Pseudomonadota > Alphaproteobacteria > Rhizobiales > Aestuariivirgaceae > Aestuariivirga. Next base: position 13,442 of record JAYTUV010000041.1, on the reverse strand, counting down.
TAAAGCATTGGCCGAAGCTTACCGCGTTTTGAAACCGGGCGGACGTTTCATGTGCCTCGAATTCTCACATATGGAATTGGAGTTGGCGCAGAAGATTTACGACTCATATTCCTTCACCGTGATCCCCGCTGTGGGTAAGGTGGTGACGGGTGATGGTCAGCCTTATCGCTATCTCGTCGAGAGTATTCGCATGTTTCCAAAACAAGATGCTTTTGCCGACATGATCAGTGCAGCTGGTTTTTCGCGCGTGACCTATCGTAATTTGACAGGCGGTGTTGTGGCCATTCATTCGGGCTGGAAGATTTAATGGCAAATCCGATTTCGAATGCAGCGCGGTTGCTTCACGCTGGGTTTGTGTTGGCGCGTTATGATGCTTTGATGCCGCCGGAACAATTAGCGTATGCGCCTTGGCCCGCGCGTTTGGTTTTGAAAGTCGCAAAGCTCGGACGATCAGGAGAAGTGACTGGTGGCCAGCAAAACAATCTCACCGCCGCACTTTCCCAATTAGGACCGAGTTATATTAAACTAGGGCAATTCCTTGCCACGCGGCCTGATATTATTGGTGCCAAGCGCGCCTTTGAACTCAAAGCGCTGCAAGACCGTTTGCCGCCCTTTGCAGATCACGAAGCGCGCGAGATTGTTGAAGCAGAGTTGGGCAAGCCTGTTGCGAAGCTTTTTAAAACATTCGGGCCTGCCATCGCAGCGGCTTCAATTGCTCAAGTCCATAAATGTGTAACGCTAGATGGTGGTGTGGTTGCAGTAAAAATTTTACGTCCAAATGTTGAAAAACGTTTTGCCAATGATATCGCCAGCTTTGGCTTTGCGGCGCGTCAAGCCGAGCGCCTTACCAAAGAAGGAAAAAGACTTCGGCCAACCTCAGCAGTGCATATGCTAGAAGACTCGATGAAGCTTGAGCTTGATCTACGCATGGAAGCGGCGGCGCTATCTGAGATTGCCCAGAACTCAAAAGATGATCCGGGCTTTCGCGTGCCGACTGTTGATTGGGCTTTGAGTTCCAAGCGCGTGCTGACGACTGAATGGATTGACGGCACACCCATGGCCGATGTCGAAACTTTGCGCGCCAAGGGTTTCGATCTGCCAGCCTTGGGCGATACTGTGATTCAAAGCTTCTTGCGCCATGCTATCCGCGATGGGTTTTTTCATGCCGACATGCATCAAGGCAATTTGATTGTTGATGACAAGGGCACGCTGGTGGCGCTCGATTTTGGCATCACGGGACGCTTGTCGGAGGGCGACCGATTGTTTCTTGCAGAGATTCTTTATGGTTTTATCACGCGCGACTACATGCGCATCGCTACAGTGCACTTTGAAGCCGGATACACTCCACCTTCTCAAGATGTGAACACATTTGCGCAAGCGCTTCGCGCCATTGGCGAGCCGATTATGGGGCTTCCTGCCGATCAGATTTCAATGTCGCGGCTGTTTACGCAGCTCTTCGAAGTGACCGAACAGTTTCAAATGCAAACTCAGCCACAATTGTTGCTTCTGCAGAAAACCATGGTGGTGACCGAAGGTGTGGCCCGTACGCTCAACCCTAATCTTAATATTTGGAAAGCTGGCGAACCTGTTGTGCGGTACTGGATTGAGCGCAAACTGGGGCCGCTGGGCAAGCTGGAACAATTGGGTGGGTCTGCTGGGTCATTAGCAAGACTGGCGTTGCGAGTGCCGGAAATGTTGCAAGAAGCCCATGGATTCACCCGCAATCTCAAAACCCTGATGGAGCCGCAACCTGTGCAACGCTGGCATGTGCCTGCTCTTTGGCTTGGGGCCGCGGCTTTGGTTGTGATTGCCCTCAAGCTTGTGCTTAAATAGCTTATGAGCAAATCCGTATTACTCATTATCGGTGGCGGCATTGCCGCTTATAAAAGCTTGGAGTTGATCCGACTTTTAAAAACCCGTGGCATTGGTATTCGCGCCATTATGACCAAGGCGGCAGAAGAATTTGTGACGCCACTATCTGTTGCCAGCCTGTCAGGCGAGAAGGTTCATAGCGCATTGTTCAATCTCACTGATGAAGTTGAGATGGGGCATATCGAACTTTCGCGCTCGGCTGATCTTGTTGTGGTGGTTCCGGCCACTGCTGACTTCATGGCCAAGATGGCTGGCGGTTTGGCCAATGATTTGGCGTCAACCACCTTGCTGGCCACAGATAAAAAAGTTTTGATTGCGCCAGCCATGAATGTGCGCATGTGGCTGCATACGGCCACGCAACGAAACATCGCAACGTTGAAGTCAGATGGCATTCATTTTGTTGGCCCCAATGAGGGCGATATGGCTTGCGGCGAATTTGGCCCGGGTCGCATGGCAGAGCCAATTGAGATTTTAGCTGCAATTGAAAAGCTGCTGTCGCCTGCATCTTTGCTGCTCAAGGGCAAAAAGATTTTAATCACTGCTGGCCCAACGCGCGAGCCAATTGATCCGGTGCGTTACATATCAAATCATTCATCGGGTAAGCAAGGCTACGCAATTGCCCAAGCGGCAAGGGATTTAGGCGCTGAGGTGACTTTGGTATCAGGGCCAGTGTCTTTGGTCAAACCAACTGGCATGACGGTGTTAAACGTCCAAACTGCTGATGAAATGTTGGCGGCCTGCGCTGGTCAATTTGATGCCGTGATTTGCGCTGCAGCTGTGGCCGATTGGAAAGTAGAAAATGTAGCCTCGAATAAAATCAAAAAATCTAAATTAGGCGAAATGCCCTCACTTTCTTTTATTGAGAACCCTGATATTTTAGCGACACTTTCTAAAGTCGGAAAAACACGTGCGCAATTGGTTGTTGGATTTGCTGCTGAAACTGAAAATGTGATCGAACATGCCAAAGCCAAACTGGCTAAGAAGGGATGCGATCTTATTATCGCCAATGATGTGAGCGAAAGCTCAGGTGTGTTTGGTGGCGATAAAAATATCGTGCATTTGGTGAGTGCTAAAGGTGTTGAAGATTGGCCGCAGCTGCCCAAAGCAGAAGTCGCGCAGCGCTTAATGGCGCATATTGCAGGTCTTCTGAATTGAAAGTGCAAATCATGCGGATGGCCCATAGCGCAGATTTGGCTTTGCCAAGTTACGCAACGGCGGGTTCAGCCGGCATGGATTTGCGTTCTGCTGAAGCACTGTGCATTAAGCCTCGCACCCGAGCATTGGTGGCCACAGGAATTGTAATTGCTCTGCCGCATGGATTCGAAGCTCAAGTGCGCTCTCGTTCTGGCCTCGCCGTGAAACATGGTGTGACGGTGTTGAATTCGCCCGGCACAATTGATTGTGATTACCGTGGTGAAATTAAAGTGCCTTTGATCAACCATGGTGATGATGATTTTGTCATCACACGTGGAGACCGGATTGCACAGTTGGTGATAGCGCCTGCGCCACAAGTGATGCTTGAAGAAGTTTCAGCGCTCGATGAAACTTTGCGCGGCACTGGTGCTTTTGGTTCTTCTGGGAAAAGCTGATGGCGCTTACATCCGAAGAGATTGAACGTTATGCAAGGCACATCGTTCTGCCAGAAGTTGGTGGGCCGGGGCAGAATAAATTAAAAGCCGCAAAAGTTTTAGTCATTGGTGCTGGAGGTCTGGGCGCACCGATTTTACTTTATCTCGCAGCCGCTGGCATTGGCACTATCGGTGTTTGTGATCATGACACCGTGTCGCTTTCCAACTTGCAACGCCAAGTGATTCACACCACTGCATCAATTGGTAAACTCAAGACCCAAAGCGCTGCCGAGATGATGCATGCCATCAATCCGCATGTGAATGTAGTACAGCATTCACAGCGTATTGAAGCTGAAAACGCCATCGCTTTAATCAACCAATATGACGTGGTGTGTGATGCCAGCGATAATTTCAACACGCGGTTTCTGGTTGCTGATGCCTGTTACTTTGCCAAGACGCCACTTGTATCAGCTGCTGTAGGGCAATTTGATGGCCAAATTTCAACCTTCAAGCCTTACATGAAATCACCATCAGGTGACGCCTTCCCCAGCTATCGTTGTTTTATTGGTGATCTGCCCGAGCGTGGATTATTTCCGGCTTGCGAAGAGGCTGGCATATTGGGTGCATTGCCCGGCATATTAGGATCGATGCAGGCGATGGAAGCGATCAAAGAAATTTTACAGATTGGCGAAAGCTTGACAGGCCGCATTCTCATGTATGATGCCTTGCTGGCAAGGTTCTTTGAAACCAAGCTTGCATGGAACCCTGAAAACCCTTTGAATGGATCGAACCCCACTGTGCTTGAAATGCGCGCGGAAAATTATAGGAGTTAAAAATGAAGGCACTGGTCCTTGAAAAGAAAATGCATTTGTCGTTGCGTGACATTGACCTTCCTTCAAAACTTGGCCCCGATGATGTGAGGATTGCTATTCATACTGTGGGTGTGTGCGGCAGTGACGTGCATTATTACACGCATGGCGCCATTGGAAAATTCGTGGTGAAAGCACCAATGGTGTTGGGCCATGAAGCTTCAGGTACGGTGGCTGAGCTTGGTTCCAATGTTAAAAATTTCAAAGTTGGTGACCGTGTGTGTATGGAACCAGGTGTGTCCAATATGAATTCGCGCGCAACTAAAATGGGCATTTACAATCTCGATGGCGATCTCACATTTTGGGCCACACCACCGGATCATGGTTGCCTCACACCATTTGTGGTTCACCCAGCTGCGTTTACCTACAAACTGCCTGATCAGGTTTCCTTTGCCGAAGGTGCGATGGTGGAGCCCTTTGCGGTAGGCATGCAGGCGGCAACGCGTGCCCGCATTCAACCAGGTGATGTGGCTTTGGTCACCGGCTGCGGGCCGATTGGAATTATGGTTGCTTTGGCCGCTCTCGCAGGAGGCTGCGCCAAGGTTTTGATTTCAGATGTGTCTGCACCCAAACTCAAAATTGCCTCGCAATATGCAGGCATCATTCCCGTCAATATCACTGAGCAGAAGTTGGAGGAAGTCGTCGCAGCGCAAACTTCAGGCTGGGGTGTTGATGTTTTGTTTGAAGCCAGCGGCAGCCCACGGGTTTATCCCACGATGTTTAATCACATTCGCCCCGGTGGAGCAGTGGTCATTGTGGGGCTTCCCGTCGATGCTGTGGCTTTTGATGTGGTCGGCGCTGTGGTCAAGGAAGCGCGCATTGAAACGGTGTTTCGTTATGCCAATGTTTATGATCGCTCAATAGATCTGATGGCATCCGGCAAAGTGAATTTAAAACCACTGATCACGGACATGTTTGATTTTGATGACAGCATCAAGGCATTTGAACGTGCTGCCGAGGGACGCCCGACGGACATAAAATTACAAATCAAAATCGGAAAATAAAATGCGGCGCTTGAGAATAAGCGCCGCACCCGTATTTTAGTTGGGATTATGCCTTGCCCCAAATTTTCTTGTAAGCGCCTTGATAATCATTGCCGGGATCAAAGCCGTTCTTGGGGCCGCCGTCAAATTCAACGTTGGCTTTGGTCACAACATGCAGTGGTGACACATAGCCAGACCAAGCTTCACCAGCCATGGCACGGTTCAACTCATCCACCAATTGCCAACCTTGCAAGTTCAGTGGCTCAGCCACTGTTGCGGCTTGGTATTGGCCAGACCGAATGCGCTGATAAGCGGATTCAGAACCATCGCCAGCAGACACGTTTGATGGCGCTTGGCCTGAACCAGCAATACCAGCAGCCTGCAACGAAGGGCCCATGAAGTCGAAGTATAGATCATTGATCGCCATCGAATGAGTCCACGCAGCGCCATGCTTCTGCAACAGTGATGTGGTGAGCTGCGGCATGCGCTGCGAGGTTTCTGCAATCGGCGTATCAACCCATTCAACCGTTGTGCCGCCGAGTTTCTCAATCACTTCCTGCATCTTTTTTGCCTTCGCAATCGCAATGGCATAAGTTGAGTCTGTGAAATAAATGCAGCCGGGTTTGCCCTTGGCATCGATGTAAGCCCACATGGCGGCAGCAGTGGAAACCTGCATTGGATCTGTGGTCACATTAGCAAAAATGCCAAGCTCTGGTGATGGGCCAGTGGTTGGCGATGAGTGCCAGGTTACAACTGGAATATTTGCAGCCTTTGCAGCAGCCATGCCTTGGGCTTGTTCGGTTGTATCAAAGCCGCTGACGATGATGCCATTTGGCTTCAAAGCAAGCGCTTGACCGAAAGCGGCGGCGCGGCCATCAACTGAGCCTGCTCCGTCAATGGTTTTCACAGTCCAACCAATTGCAGCGCAGGCTTCTTCAGCACCCTTGCTTGAGCCCAAAATGCCGCCGTTTTTCATATCGCCAGCAAGGATGACAATCGATTTTCCTTCTTGAGCTTTCGGCCCCGTTGTTGGGCCGTCCCACTTGTCGGCCTTCATGGCATATTTATCCACGATGGCTTGTGCGTCTGACATTGCGTCAGCAAACACCACCTCTGTCAACATCGGCACGGTGAAACCCAGTGCAATGCCGCGCTTTAGTAAATCTCTACGATCCATAATCCACTCCCATTATATTCTATTTTGATACCTTCTGGGCGGCACCGCGTTTGCGTTGGGCGTAACCTGCTATGCCAATGGCAATGAGCAATGTTGCGCCGTTGAACAACGGTTCGACCCAGAACGAACCGCCAAATTGCTGAATGCCAGAAATGCCAACAGCAAGAATTGCCACCCCAATCAAAGTGCCCCAGACGTTTACACGCCCGGGCTTGATTGTGGTGGAACCTAAAAATGCACCCACTAAAGCAGGTAACAAATATTCGAGCCCCACACTGGCTTGGCCAATGCGAATTTTTGATGCAAGAAGCACTCCGGCCATTGCCGTGAGCACGCCAGATGCTACGAATGAGCCCATGACAAATTTGCGCACCGGAATTCCGTTGAGAGCAGCCGCCTTGGGGCTGGCGCCAATGGCATAGAGATAGCGGCCCAGTGGCGTGTAATCAAAAATCACCCACATCGCTAAGGCAAGCGCCAATACATAATAGCCAGCAATCGGCAGACCAAAAACAAAAGTGGCATTTAGGGCATAAAAACCATCCGGCACCACACCAACAATCTGCCGGCCACCCGAATGCCAAAGCGCAATCGCATAAAGAATTGTGCCTGTGCCAAGCGTTGCAATGAACGAGTCAATTTTGGCAACTTCAACCAGCATACCGTTAAGCACACCCATAATTGCACCAAGTGAAAGCACAATGAGAACAGTAATAGGCCAAGGCACATGAAACATGGTCTGCAAGCTAAGTGCCAAAATATGCCACAACACAATGCCGTAACCCACAGTGAGGTCAATGCGGCCAGCCGCCATGGGGATCATCGCAGCGAGAGATAAAATTGCGATGATGGATTTATCGAAGATGATAGAGCGCAGATTTAACAGCGTTGGAAAAGTATCTGGCAATAAAAACGAAAACAGGAGCAACAACAATATTGTGAGCAACACCAACCCATAAACCGGAATCCAGCGTCCAAGCTTCTCGCTAAAACTCAAATTTTGCAACTCATGCCGTGTGGGTTCTAAGGCTGTAGATTGTATGGAGTTCATTTATGCAGCCTCTGATGCTGATGCCGTGTGAATAAGATTTTCGGTCGTTAAATTTTTGCCGGATATTTCAGCTGTGATAACGCCACGCGAAAACACCAGCGCGCGGTGGCAGATATTGGCCACTTCTTCAAAGTCGGTCGAAACCACGATGACTGTGAGTTTGCTTTCCAGCGCCTCGGCAATCAGGCGGTAAATTTCAGCCTTGGCTCCCACATCAACACCCGATGTTGGATCTTCAGCAATGAGCACACGTCGCCCTGTGGCCAGCCAGCGGCCAACCACAACTTTCTGCTGGTTGCCGCCTGATAAGGCCTCGACAGGTAAATGCGGATCATTGGGGCGCAGGCCCACGCTTTCACCAATGGTGCGCGCTAGTTCAGCCTCATTGGCAGGCGACATGAATGACATCAACGTGCGGCCAATGCTCCATGGATTGAGAAATGTGTTTTCGCGGATCGACAATGAAAGTGCCACACTTTCCTCAGTGCGGTCACGCGCCACCAAACCAATGCCTTCGTTAAGCGCCGTTTCAGTCGAAGTTAAATCAAGTGTCTTGCCGTCCAGCGTAACCACGCCTTCATGCTCAATCGCGCCAAACAGCGCTCGGCCCACCGCCTCTTGGCCAGCACCACGCAAGCCGACCAATCCTAATACTTCACCTTCACGCGCCGAGAATGAGACAGGACCAGCATCGAATGTGCTCAAGTTTGAAACTTTAAGGGTTTCTGCGCCATCACGCTTTGCGCCGCGGTGATAAAGCTCCTTCACCTCTCGTCCCACAATCATATTAACCAACGCCGCAGGTGAGGTGGACTTCACGGTCGTATCACCAACCAACTTGCCATCGCGCAACACCGCAACACGGTCAGCCAATTTAAATATTTCGTCGAGCCTGTGTGAAACATAAATCATACCAACACCACGCGCCTTCAGCCCACGCAGCACGGCAAACAAACGCTCCACTTCATCGGCAGGCAAACTCGCTGTGGGTTCATCCAGCACCAGCACATCAGCATCGGTTGCCAAGGCACGCGCAATGGCCACCAATGATTTTTCAGTGCGGCTTAAATCTTGGATGCGGCGTGATGGATCAAAATCACAGCCCACCAATTTCAAACATTCGGCCGCGCGGCGCTCGGTTGCTTGCCAATTGATCAGCTTGCCACGCATTGAAAACCCTTGGGCCAAGCCCACATTCTCGCCCACACTCATCCAGTCAACCAAGCCTAAGTCTTGATGGATGAAGGCCACTGATTGTTTTTGGTTTGGCTGCGGCGGGCGGTGCGCATAGGGCTGCCCCTTAAAAAGAATACGCCCTTCATCGGGCTTATGAATGCCTGCAAGTGATTTAATGAGAGTGGATTTTCCAGCACCATTCTCACCGAGCAATGCGAGGATTTCACCAGCAGCCAGATGCAGCGACACATCGCTCAACGCGGTGGTGCCGCCAAAACGCTTGGTCACACTTTCAAATGCAACAAGCATTTGGCCCACAGATTAACGCTCCCATTGGATGGCCATGGCGTTCCACAGCTCATAAATTTAGAACGAATGTATTACACGCGTGATTTATTGCAAGGAGTTAAATCAGTCTTGCGTTAAGAGCCACGCCTTCGCCTTTTCCACCAAGACACCTACAGGCTCGACAATCTCCAACTTCAGCGCCAGCTCATCAGATGCTGGTGGTTCCAAGGTTTGTAACTGACTTGTTAAAAGCGAGGGCGGCATAAAATGGCCTTGTCTCTCATTGATGCGTTTTTGCAGTAACTCGTGCGATCCATGCAGATAAATGAAATAGACCTTACGATGCGCCGCCTTGGCAATCGCTTCTCGGTAAACTCGTTTTAAAGCTGAGCAAGATCCAACAGCGCCTTCACGCCCAGCAAGCGATGCCCCAACTGCGGCCAACCATGGCCAGCGGTCTTCATCGGTCAAAGGATGTCCTGCCGACATTTTTGCCACATTGGTGGCTGGGTGTAAGCGGTCACCCTCAATAAAATGCGCCGATAATTTTTCCGCCAGCAATTCGCCAACAGACGTCTTGCCGCATGAGGCAACCCCCATAACAACGCAAGCGCCTTTAAAGAACCGAGGTGATTCCGCCATCGACATAGAGAATGTGTCCATTGATAAAAGATGATGCTGTTGATGCTAAAAATATGGCGGCGCCGTTCAACTCGTCGACATTGCCCCAGCGCCCGGCGGGTGTGCGTTTTTCAAGCCAGCTTGAGAATTCAGGATTATTGACCAGCGCTTGGTTCAGCGGGGTTTTAAAATATCCAGGCCCAATTGCGTTCACCTGAATGCCGTGCTTTGCCCAATCCGCGCACATGCCCTTGGTGAGCATTTTCACCGCACCCTTGGTGGCGGTATAAGGCGCAATTGAAGGCCTGCCCAATTCGCTTTGCACAGAACAGATATTTATGATCTTGCCCCGTTCGCGTTTGATCATATGTTTGGCCACAGCTTGACCCACGAGAAACACGCTTTCGACATTCACACGGAAGAGTTCTTGAAATTTATCGTGGGGATAATCTTCCAGCGCCGTGCGAAATTGCATGCCTGCATTATTGAATAAAATATCAATCGGCCCTTCAGTCTCAATCTTTTCAACAGCCGCTGCGACTGACGCCTGAGAGGTCACATCAAACGCCGCCTCATGAACCTTATGGCCTGCTTTCCGCAATTCTGCTGCTGCAACTGCAAGCTTTGCTGCATCACGGCCATTTAAAATTACCTCAGCCCCAGCCTCGGCCAACCCTTGCGCAATGCTAAAACCAATGCCTTGGCTTGAACCCGTGATCAGCGCTCTTTTTCCGCTGAGATCAAAAACTTTTAAAGTCATTTTCGCTCCATCTCTGGCTTGTGAACCTAGCCCAAATAGAATGGGTGAGCTAATGAAAATCGCGCGATTTAGGAACTGTGCGCACATCGCGCGGGTGACGGTGTCTATTCGTATGGGCGCTTATGGCAGGCGAATCTTCCGACAACCTTCCAAGCTCATAAGACCGATCAAAAACCTGTTCCGCGACCAGATGCACAACGCCTTCGGGGCTACGTTGAACCTTGCCCTGCACCAGCAACAATCTGCCACCCATAATTTCACGTCTGAATGTTTCAACCAGTTTGGGCCACACCACAACATTGCAAATGCTGGCCTCATCGCTCAACGTAATAAACACCACGCCCGCGTCACCTGGCATTTGCCGTGTCAGCACAATGCCAGCGCAAGAGGCGCGTGCTCCATCCTTGGCTTTCCAGATTTGCGCGCAATCCAAAGCGCCTTCACTTTTGAATAAATCACGCAGAAAAAACATGAGATGCGCACGTAAAGACAGGCGCAGCATTTGGTAGTCAGCCAAGACATGCTCGCTCAGCGGCATAGGCGGCAAGGGAGCAATTTCTTCTTCCGGCTGTTCTTCCACATATTGCGAAGCAAAAAGTGGCAAATCATCATCACCTGGAATACGGCGCACCGCCCAGAGAATTTCACGCCTATCTCTTGCAATGGAATTAAAACAATCAGCTTCGGCTAAAATGACCAAAGCAGGTTTAGGTAATTTCGTTCGCCGTGCCACATCATCCACCGCGTCATAACCGTTGTTTCGTTTTGCCAATATGGTGTTTGCCCAAGCCTCCCGAAACCCGTCAATCTGGCGAAAGCCCAAGCGCAAAGCCAATGTGCCGATATCAGCCAGTTCCAACGTATTATCCCAGTGGCTGAAATTCACATCCACATGGCGGGCTTCCACATCATGCTCTCTCGCATCGCGCACAATTTCAGCCGGTGCATAAAACCCCATGGGCTGAGAATTAAGCAGAGATGCAGCAAAGGCAGCAGGATGATGTTTTTTAAGCCAAGCTGAAATATAAACCAAATGCGCAAAGCTAGCCGCATGGCTTTCAGGAAACCCATAAGACCCAAAACCCTCAATTTGTTTGAAGCACCGTGCCGCAAAATCTGGCGCATAACCCCGTTCAATCATGCGGCCTACAAATTTGTCTCTGAAATTATTGATGGTTCCGACATTGCGAAACGTGGCCATGGCACGGCGCAGACCATTGGCTTCATCGCCAGTGAATTTTGCAGCAACAATCGCCAACTTCATCGCTTGCTCTTGAAACAGGGGAACGCCTTTAGTTTTGCTCAACACATTATAAAGCTCATCAGGGGGGCCATGCTCAGGCGAGGGTGATGGATATTCAACAGGTTCTAAGCCGCTGCGGCGGCGCAGATAAGGATGCACCATATCGCCCTGAATGGGGCCAGGGCGCACCAAAGCGACCTCGATTACCAGATCATAGAATTTTTCGGGTTTCAAGCGCGGTAACATGTTCATCTGTGCGCGGCTTTCCACTTGGAACACGCCAATGGAATCAGCTTTTTGAAGCATCTGATAGACAACAGGATCTTCGCGCGGCACTGTGGCCAACTCATAGGGTTTACCCTCATGAATGCGAATGAGATCAAAAGCCTTTCGAATGCAGGTGAGGATGCCCAGTGCCAGCACATCCACCTTCATCATGCGCAGTGTATCGATGTCGTCCTTATCCCATTCGATGAAATAGCGATCTTCCATGGTGGCGGGGCCGACGGGCACACATTCATCAAGCCTGTCTTCGGTCAACACAAAGCCGCCCACATGTTGCGACAAGTGGCGCGGGAAACCGATTAATTCATTGGCGGCTTTCACGGCTTTGGCAATGATTGGATTTTGCGGATCCAGCCTGCCTTGCTTGATGTGGCTTTCATTCACACGGCTTCCCCAACTTCCCCAAATGCTGCTGGAAAGATTGGCGGTGATATCTTCAGTTAAGCCAAACACCTTACCCACTTCACGAATGGCGCTACGCGGGCGGTAGCAAATCACTGTGGCCGCGAGGGCTGCGCGGTGATGACCATAACGATTATAAATATTTTGAATCACCTCTTCGCGCCGTTCATGTTCAAAATCGACATCAATGTCAGGTGGTTCTTTACGCTCCTCGCTGATGAAGCGTTCAAACAGCAAATCAATCTGCATGGGATCAACGGCCGTGATACCAAGCGCGTAGCACACAGCTGAATTGGCAGCAGAGCCACGACCTTGGCAGAGAATATTTTTATTGCGGGCGAAAGTCACAATATCATGCACGGTTAAAAAATATTGCGCGATGTCCATTTTTCCAATCAGATCAAGTTCGCGCTGCAATGTGTTGCGCACATTATGCGGCAACACATGGCCATAGCGCTTGATGGTGCCTGCCCAAGTCAGATCGGTTAATTGTTGTTGTGCGGTTTTACCCTCGGGGATGGTTTCATTTGGATAGTTATATTTGATTTGATCGAGTGTGAAATTGACCAAGCTTGCAAAGCGGATGGTTTCTTGGATGGCCTCGGGGGTTGATTTGAAAAGCTCGGCTATTTCGGCAGGTGATTTGAGATGACGTTCAGCATTGGCTTCAAGAATGCGGCCTGCTTCATTCAACGTTGTATGCGCGCGAATACAGGTGACCACATCGTGGAGTTCACGGCGTTCTATGCAGTGGTAAAGCACATCATTGGTGGCCAGCAGGGGCACGCCCGTTGTCTTGCTGAGCGTCTGAAAATGTTTGAGGCGAATGTCATCGTCACCATGATAAAGCATAGACACACCGAGCCAGATGCGATTTGGCGCGATGATATTTAGAGTTTGGAGCAACGCCCTTAACCTATCACTCCCGCTCTCCTCCCATCCGTCATCCCCGCGCAGGCGGGGATCCAGCTTTACCGACAAAAGCTTAGCATAAGAAAGCGGGGTCCCCGCCTGCGCGGGGATGACGGTTAGTGGAGGAGGTTTATCTTTATTCCAAAAATGTTTTGACTCTTCAACCTCTGTAATGGGCACATCCGGATGAGCTGGCATCACCACAAGCAATAGACCTTCTTGCCATGTGATGAGG
>JAYTUV010000040.1:0-8962 GCA_043744395.1 Aestuariivirga sp. | reverse complement strand
GGTGAAGACAGTGAAATACTGAGGCCCAATCATTCCCTTTGGATCGGCGTTGTTAGAGCGGATTGACTTTTCATGGAAAAGTCATTCTCGCCCTAAGTCTCTATTGTCGATCAATTTTCCTGACTTTTGACGATTCCGTCAAAAGTCAGATTGATCTAAAGTATGCGGAACTCATCCGTGACAGTTCCATTTGTTCTCATTAGTCCCCTTGTTCCAAATTCAACCATGCTGTTTCCTTGGCATCCAACTTTACGGCCAAACCCGGCAAGGTTGAGGCAATTTCGCCGGGGCTTCGCGGGCCGACGAGAGCAAGAGACGGGAAGGTTTGGGCGAGCACCCAAGCGGTTGCGATGTTGTGGGGTGAAACGCCCTTTTCCTTTGCCAGTTTTTCGGCTCGGTTGCGACGCTCTGCATTGGCAGCGCTGCCGAAGCAGGTTTCGGGGCTGGTGTCAGCTGGCAAGCGATTGCGCAATGTTTCAGGCAAGAAGTAGCCTCGGGCTTGCGACGACCAACTGATATGCGTGGTTTTGCTTTGGCGCAGGAAGGCCAAGGTGTCTGGCGTATTGGATGTGACACAACCCGCCCACACCGGTTTTTCCATAACAGCGAGCGACAAGTTGTTGTTCAGAATCGTAAGGGGCTTCAAGCCATGCTTGGCGGCATAGCCGTTGGCTTCTTTGAAGCGCGCAACTGACCAGTTTGAACCACCAAAGGCGCCAATTCGTCCGGCCTTATGCAAGCGGTTGAGGGCGTCAACAAATTCACCCACGGGTACATCAAGATTGTCGCGGTGCATGATGTAAACCGGTGCGTTGTCTAGGCCCAAGCGTTCCAGCGACATATCCAGTTGCGCAACGAGTGCTCGGGGCAGGCAATAAGGTGTGTGCGCACCTTTGACGATGGTGATCACATCTTTTGCCACACCGCGACTGGCGATCCATTGGCCCAAAACTTTTTCGTGATTGCCGCCGCCATAAACGAAACCTGTGTCAAAGGCATTGCCGCCTGCTTCCATCCACGCATCCCAAACCAAAGCACCGGAGGCGATGTCATCTTTGTTATCGCAACCAATGACGAGCTGACTGATGGGACGACCCAGATCAGCAATTTTGATTTTTGGAATTTGCGGCAAGCCAGCAGGCAAAACACTTGGAAGTGCGCGATTGAGTTTTGGATCTTCGGTAAACGTCACATAACCAAGCTCAGCACGCCAACGATCGAGTGCTATATTGTTGCCAATGCTGTCGGCCCAAGTCATTGCAGGATGGGGCGCTTGGGTCTTTCCTTCGGCGATAGCTTTGCTGGCAACTTCTGCTTCAAATGAGAAGAGTTGATTGGGGCTGCGCAAGGTTTCCGAATGGGCCTTGCCATCGACCGTTGTGGTGATGGTTGCATCTGAAGGCCCTACATTTCGGCCCGGCACCCATGGGTCAACAATTTCAATTGTTCCTTTGTCGCCCATTATAGTGGCACGGTTATCCATATTGCGGGTAACAGCACAGGCAATTTCAGCGGTAAGACCACCTGCGAACGTCAACAGGCCGTATGCCACTTCGTCCACGCCGCTTTTGCCAATGATGCCGCTGCCTTTAATGCTGGTCGGTTCGGAACCTGCAATCAATCTGGCAAGCGACATGGGATAACCACCCACATCGAGAATGCCGCCGCCGCCCAAATTGCGATCAAACAAGCGCGATGCGGAATCAAACTTCGCTGAAAAACCAAATTGAATTTTCATGTGGTTGATCTTGCCGATCTGACCAGATTTAATGATATCCAACACGCGCGCAATTTGCGGATGGCATCGATACATATAGGCTTCCAAGAAGAACGTTCCGCATTGTTGCGCTACTTCGGTCAGGGCCAAAACTTCAGCGCCATTCATGCCCGCTGGCTTTTCAACCAAAACCGCTTTGCCTGCGCGCATGGCCGCCGTGGCCCAATGGGCGTGCCACGGATGCGGCGTGGAAATATAAATTGCGTCCACTTCACCATCAGCCAGCAGTGCTTCATAAGTGGCGTGGCGCTTCTCGGCTTTTACTTTGTTGCGATCGCCGAACGCTGCACGGCGCTCTGCCGATGTGCTGGCGATGGCCAGCAAAGATCCGGAAGTTGCTTGGGCCAGACCATCAGCAAAATTTTGCGCAATGTTGCCCGGACCCAGAATGCCCCATCGTGTTTGTTTCATTTCATGCTCCGATCAATTTTAATTCTAGGTTCAACGAACGCGTTGGCCCGCTTCAGTGAAAAGCAGCGCTTTGGAAGGATCAAAGCGCGCTTCAATTTTATCTCCGGATTTTATGCCGCGCGCTGATTGCACGGCCATAGTGAGCAATTCGCCAGACCCATTACCGGCATAGACGAAGGATTCACCGCCGAGATGTTCGACCAGTTCAACTGTGAGGTCGAATTTCTGAGTGCCGCCTGTTCCAAAATGCTGAGGGCGCAGACCAACGACAACACTCTCGCCGATTTTGAGCGGCGCTTTAGGAGCCGCAAATTCAAACAATGCTTTGCCGTAGCTTGGCAATCTGATTTTGAGTTTAGATTTTGCTTGGCTGTCAACAACGCCTTTGACAAAATTTATTTTTGGCGAACCTATGAATCCTGCAACAAACATGTTGTCGGGGTTATCGTAAACATCAAGGGGAGAGCCCACTTGTGCAACCAAGCCATCGCGCATGACAACAATTTTGTCGGCTAATGTCATGGCTTCAACTTGATCATGCGTTACGTAGATAACAGTGGTGGCAAGAGATTTATGCAAGCGTGCCAACTCAATGCGCATGTGCACGCGCAATTCCGCATCAAGATTTGAAAGCGGTTCGTCAAAAAGAAAGACCTCTGGCTTACGCACGATTGCACGACCAATGGCAACACGTTGGCGCTGGCCACCTGAAAGCTCCTTGGGGTAGCGCTCCATCAACGCGTCCAGCCCTAGTGTTTTGGCAACGCCGCCAACCTGTGCAGTTATCTCATCCTTTGTGGCTCCGGCAAAACGCAACGCAAAACCCATGTTTTCGCGCACTGTTAAATGGGGATAAAGCGCATAAGATTGAAACACCATGGCGATGCCGCGCTTTGATGGATCAAGATCGTTCACACGCGTGTCGCCAATGCTGATGTCGCCTGACGAGATGTCTTCAAGCCCGGCGATCATGCGCAGCAAAGTAGATTTACCACAGCCGGAAGGGCCAACGAAGACCACAAATTCACGCGACTTGATATCGAGGTTAATGCCTTTGATGATTTCTAATGCACCAAAGGATTTGCGCACATCGCGAAGATTTAAGTCACTCATTTCACCGATCCCAAAAGACCCTGCACAAATTGCTTTTGCAGGACGAAGAAAATAAACAGCGTTGGCAAAGTGGCAAGTGTTGTGGCAACCATCACCACGCCGTAATCTGGAACATAAGCAGTCAACAACGAAGCCACAGCGAGGGTAAGGGTTTTCATCTCGTTGGTTTGCAGGACGATCAATGGCCAGAGGTAAGCATTCCAATTGGCCATAAAAATAATGATCGTGGCTGCGGCATAGGTGGAGCGCATAACTGGCACATAAATGTACCAAAATATCTGCCATTCTTTCAAACCATCGACCCGTGCTGCATCACGCAACTCAGTGGGAAATGATTTTGTCGCTTGGCGGAAATAGAAAATCATAAAGATTGACGCAACGGTTGGAATGATCACAGCTATATGAGTGTTGACGATGTGCAGTTGCGCCATGGTCACAAACAGCGGGATCATCAAGGCCGCGAACGGGATGCTGAGCATGGCCAGCAATGCTGCAAAGATGCGGTCACTTATTTTGGAACGGAAAATTTCAAAAGCATAGCCTGCCATTGATGCCACGATCAAAGTTAGCACAGTGGCGATGGCGGCGATTTTGGTGGAGTTCCAGAAAAGCGTTGGCAAATCAATCTGCTCAATAAGCTTGGTCAAATTGCTGATGAGAGCGTTGCCAATGCTGGTTTTGCCTCTGATGATATCCGCTGATGTATTGGTGGCCCCGACCAGCAGCCAGAGGAAGGGGAATACCGAAATAAAAGCTGCAATGCTTAATGCGCCATAAACGAAGGTTCGCTGGATGTAACGCATCATGTGCGGCGCCTGTCTCTTGCGAACAGGAATTGCAAGAAGCTGAGGATCATGACCAATATCACAATCACATAAGACACGGTTGCGGCGTAACCAAAACTGGGCACAAATCTGAATGAGAGATAATAAATATAAAGCGAAAGGGTGAGCGTTGAATCTGCTGGCCCGCCTAAACTAGCGATGTTGGCCACTTCGTCAAACAGCTGCAAAGTGCCGATTGTTGAGGTGACAGTGGTGAACAAGATGACCGGTTTCAGGGCTGGCAACGTGATCTTGGTGAATTGCGCCCAACGTGGAATACCGTCAATGCGAGCTGCTTCATAAATGGATGGGTCGATGTTCTGCAACGAAGCGAGAAAGAAAATCATGTTATAGCCAGTCCAACGCCACGTTATGGCGAGGATGATGACAACCTTGGCCCAGAACGGATCGGCCAACCATGGAATTGGTTCGCTTATAATGTGCAGCGTTTCCAGAAAACCGTTGACCACGCCATCGACTGCAAACATGGACTTGAACAAAACTGAAGAGGCCACAAGAGATGTGACGCAGGGCAGGAACAATGCTGTGCGAAAAAGGCTGCGTCCCTTGAGTTTGGTATCGTTCAGGCTGACTGCAAACAACAGCGCCAGCGTAATCATGAGTGGCACTTGAATGACCAAGAATGTTAAAGTGTTAAGCAGCGCGTGTTGAAAAACCGTGTCTTGGGTCAAGCGGATAATATTGGCAAAGCCGCCGAAACGTAGTTTCATTCCCTTGCCGACTTGGAAGCTCATCCACAGAGAAGACAAGATTGGATAGAGCAGAAATAGTGTGAGCAAAATCAGAGCTGGGCTGCTGAAAAGCCAGCCCGATTTGACCTCGCGACGGGAGATTTGAGTTTGCGCCATCTTGTGCCTGCTGAGAAGATTGGGGCGCGAAGGTTTGCTCCGCGCCCGCAATAACTTATTGCATTTGTTGGCTCAACTGAGCGTCAATCGCCTTAATGGCATCATCAACAGAACCACCCTTGGCAAGACCAGGAAGCTGGGCTGCAACGGCAGCGTCGGCTTCATTGGTGAACGTGCCATAGCTGACCGGCGGAATTGCCGCCAACCAGGTGCTGAAGTTTTGCCAAATTGGTGCACCACCAAAGAATGCGTCGCTGGCTTTGAAAGCATCGCCTTCACGTGCAGGCAAGAATGTTCCGAATGCGCCCTGACCAACGAGAATTTTTTGGTAGAAGTCTTGATCCTTGCCCCAGACTTGGGCCAAGAAATCGACAGCTTCTGCTTTGCTCTTTGCAGATGACAAAACATACCAGCTGGAACCGCCAAGATTTGAGGCATTGGCAGCACCTGTCACGCCATCTATGCGTGGCGTTGGTGCAACACCCCATTTGCCGGATTGATCGGCATTGGCCTTAATTGTTCCAACCATCCAAACGCCAGTAATGGTCGAGGCAATTTCTCCAGAGGTGAAGCCACCTGTATATTCAGCCCAGCCTGAAACTGGCTTGTAAATACCGGATTGCAAAATCTTGGCATATTGAGTGAGAACGGCCTTGAAATTGGGGCTTGTGATTGCTGATTTGCCGTCTGGTGTGAAATACCAACCACCAGCAGATTGCATCATGATGCGAACCAGACCCACGTCATTCAGGTCAAGATCCAGCATCTTATGGCCGGTCTTGGCTTCAACAGCTTTGCCTATTTCGATCAGCTTGTCCCAAGTGATGTTGTTAAGGTCTTCAGCTTTGTAACCCGCTTGGGTGAGGTAATCCGAACGATAGAACATGGCTGAGTTGCCGGAGTCAAAAGGCAACGAATAAGTTTTGTCACCAATGGTGGCAAGGGCCACTTTGTAGGGGGCAAAGTTTTTGTAATTGATGGCTTTGGTATCTGACAAAGGCTCAAAGGCACTTGTGAAAGACTGCAGATATTTCTGTGCGCCGTAATCTTCGATCAAAACTATGTCTGGCAAGCCATCTGTTGTGCCGGAAGCGAGCTGAGCTTGCAGCTTTTGTTCCATATCTGGTTTGGCAAAATCAACTACATTGATGGTTACGTCCGGGTGCATCTTGGCATAGCGCTCGCCCGCTTCTTTCATGGTCGCGCCGTTGAAATTTTTATCCCAGCACCAAACGGTGACGGTGGTTGCAGCTTGGGCCGCACAAGCTGCCAAGAAGCTAAAACCAACTAGAGCGCCAGCAACTACATTGCGCCGGTTGAGCACATTTTTCTTCATTTATTCCTCCCAATTCAGCCTTGTTTTAAATGAGCTGATAGTCGAGCCTACGAAGAAATTTTGAACCGCGCAAGAGTTTCAGTAAATATTTACTAAAGCAGAATGACTTTTCAAAGAAAAGTCATTCTCGCTCTAAGCTTCTGCTGTCGATCAACTTCTCTGAACTTTGACGGTTCCATCAAAGTTCAGGTTGATCTAAACCCTTGCAACTCGGCCTGGATTTCTTGTGCTGCCGCGCCAAATAAGTTGCGAGGCCAGCGTCACTTGTTTGCCGATATCGCGACCCTCTGCGCGTTCGAGCAGCAGATCAACGGCGGTTTCGCCAATTTCTTCTGATGGCAGGCGAATGGTAGATAGGGGTGGGTGCAGAAATTGCGCCACGGAAATGTCATTGAAACTACAAACCGCGATGTCTTTGCCAATCTCCAAATGGCGTTCGCGCAGTGCGCGGTAAACGCCCACTGCCATATTATCGCTTGCCGTTACAATCGCGTCTGGGCGTTTGGTACGCTTCAGCAATTTCAAAGCGAGTTCATATCCGCTTTCTTCATTGTTACGCGCAATGAGGCAGAGTTTTTGGTCGAATAGACCGCGCCTTTTGGCCCATTCAATATAAATCCGACAACGGGTTTCATCATAAGGCCCGGCACCGTGGCCATTGGCCCAGCCGACGAAAGCAATGCGCCGGTAGTCCATGGCAGCCAAAGCATCCATCAGTTTGCGCGTTGCATGGACAAGATCATTTTGAACACAGTCATATTCGTCAGAGTCTGGGCAAAAATCAGCAAACACAAGTTGCTTGCAATTGCTAGCCAGCCATTCCAATCCGGATTCGCGATATTGGCCAACGACAATCACACCAAAAGCCTTGCGCAACATGGCAGCGTTCAGCGGCTGATCGTTGCTATAGAGTTTTACAATTTCAATTCCGTGCTTTCGGCAACGACGCTCTACGCCCAGCCGTAAACTCACATAGTAAGGGTCAACCAATTCCTGTTCGGGGCTCAGAAAATGTACTAAAATAATTCTGCCTAATTGATGTTCGAGCTTTTTCCTGCGGTGGCGTGGCGTTTCATAGTTGAGTGCTTCGGCTTTTTCTAAAACTGCGCGACGCGTTTCTGCCGTGACCGCAAGCGTGGCATCAAAGTTTAAAACGCGAGAAACAGTTGCGCTTGATACGCCGACTGCTTTAGCAATTTCCCTCAGAGTAACCATGATTTCCTTGTGTCTGCGCTCTTTCAGGTCTGTGCTGGATAATAGCTTGCCCTTTGCCTTAAGTGGCCTACCCATGTTTTACTGCTTTCGGCAAGTAAAAATTTGCCAATGCTTTTGGACGAGACAAGCGGCAACAGAGTGCCATTCGGTGCCATTACTCGTTCATTGGTATGGCATGCTGCCGGTTTCGTGGACAGGATCTTAAGTTACACCTGCCTTTCTTTCGAACTCAATAGGGCTGATGTACCCAATTGTCGAATGTCGGCGGATTGGGTTGTAGAAGCGCTCGATGTAATCGAACACATCAGCTTTTGCTTCAGCTCTGGTTCGATATGTTTTGCGTGCTGTTCGTTCGGTCTTTAGCGAAGAGAAAAAACTCTCCATCGCGGCATTATCCCAGACATTGCCTGACCTGCTCATGGAACAAGTCACACCATTGTCGGCCATCAATGTGCTGAACTGTTCACTCGTATACTGACTACCCTGATCTGAGTGATGCAGCAAAGCATCGGGCTTGCCACGCCGCCAGATGGCCATGAGAAGGGCATCGGCCACCAACTGTGC
The DNA here is from genome assembly GCA_043744395.1 of Aestuariivirga sp. Lineage (GTDB taxonomy): Bacteria > Pseudomonadota > Alphaproteobacteria > Rhizobiales > Aestuariivirgaceae > Aestuariivirga. Next base: position 853 of record JAYTUV010000040.1, on the reverse strand, counting down.
GGTCATGGACGTGCTCATCGACCAACCGACGACACGCCGCGAAAACAAATCAATCACAGCAGAAACGTAGAGCCAGCCTTCAGCCGTCCAGATGTAAGTAAAGTCAGCGATCCACTTCTTGTTTGGAACGCTGGCATAGAACTGCCTATCAAGCACATTAGGGGCAATGGCACTTACCATACGCTGGCCTTTATCAGGCGGCAGATAACGCCTGCGGGGCCGTGCTTTCAAAGCGTTGGCTCGCATTAGCCTTTCGATACGGTGCAGGCCGCAGTTAAAGCCTTCAGCCAGAACATCATGCCAGACACGCCTTGCCCCATAGGTACGGTCGCTGGTCTTGAAACTCTGTCGCACAACGCGTGCAATGACTTCATTCTCCAGAGTCCTCTTGGCGGGTGTGCGGTTCATCCAAGCATGAAAGCCTGAGCGTGACACATCCAGCGCGTTGCATAGCCATATCACCGGCCAGATGCTCCGGTGCTTCGCAATGAAGGCGAACCTCATGTCACATCCTTCGCGAAGTAGGCTGCGGCCTTTTTTAGGATGTCGCGCTCTGCCTTTAAGCGCACAACCTCCTTCCTCAAGCGGTCGATCTCCTGTTGCTCTGGCTTCATTTGCCCAAGGCCCGGAAACGCGTGCTGGGGATCAGCGCCAAACTCTTTGACCCACCGCCGCAAAACCGTGTGCCTGATATCCAGATCGCGAGCCGCCTGGGCAAGTGACACACCCCGGCCTTTCATCATATTGACAGTCTCAAGCTTGAACTCGCGCGTATACTTTCTTCGTTCCATTTGAAATCTCCAGTTCCGTTAAAACACCTTAACTCAGTGTCCACGAAACCGGCAGCAGCTCA
>JAYTUV010000039.1:0-32001 GCA_043744395.1 Aestuariivirga sp. | reverse complement strand
ATAGTTTGATGGCCAAGCGCGAGACCATGGGATTGTCGGCAATTTTTGTGGCTGCCATGGAAGAGTGGAAGCGCAGCCAAGGCTCGGCCATGCGGGCTGGTTTTGCTGGTGTTCAAAAGCGCATTGAAAAAGTGATGGATGTGGCCATTCAAAAAGAAATGGGCGGACTGGAATCACGCCTGTTGTTTTTGGCGACCACTGGCTCGGCTGGACCATTTATCGGATTGTTCGGAACCGTTTGGGGCATCATGACGAGCTTCATGGGCATTGCCAATTCTCAAAACACCAATTTGGCTGTTGTTGCGCCGGGGATTGCCGAAGCTTTGATTGCCACTGCCATTGGCCTTGTTGCGGCCATACCAGCGACAATTTTTTATAACATGTATTCTGCTGATGCTGGAAAAATTGGTACACGCTTAGAGAATTTTGCTGATGAATTCTCGGCCATTATTTCACGCCAACTGGATGAACGAGCTTAAGCATGGGTGCAGGTGGAGCAAGGGCAGGTGGATATACAAGGCGCAATTCGCGTCGTCGGTCTTCGCATGGCGCAATCAGCGAGATTAACGTGACACCGCTTGTTGACGTGATGTTGGTGTTGCTGATTGTGTTTATGGTGGCGGCCCCTTTGATGACGGTGGGTGTGCCCATTGAACTCCCAAAAACTGAAGCCAAGCCGATGAACCAGCAGACAGAGCCAATTACAATTTCGGTTCAGGCTGACCGCAAAGTGTTTATTCAGGAAACCGAAATTCCGTTAGAAGAGCTTGCGGCGAAGCTTCAGGCATTGGCCAAGAATGGAAATCAGGAACAGCTGATGGTGCGGGCCGACACGGCTGTGCCTTATGGCGCGGTGATGGAAGTGATGGGGGTTCTGAATTTGGCGGGATATACGAAAATTGGTTTGGTGACGTTTCCCAAGGACAAGGCAGCACCTGCAAACTAGATGAAGAAACCAGCCTCCATATCAATTGGATTACATGCAGCAATTTTATTTGCGGCATTGGTTGGTTTTTCGGCGCCGAAGCCATTTGAAGTGAAACCCATCGAAGCCATTCAAGTTGATATCAGCACGATCAGCGACAAGACGCAGCAGATGGCAACGGCGAAAGAGGTAACGCCCACGCCTGCAAAACAAGCACCAAAGCCGACTAAGATTGTGAAAGATGTTCCGCTTGCGCCGAAAGTTGCAGACGAAGTTAAAACGGCAGCACGGGAACCTGTGAAGCAAGAACCAACACCGCCTGAGCCAAAGGCTGAACCAACGCCGCCAGAGCCAACACCGCCACCGCCTGATGCCAAGGCTTTGAGCGACCTGTTGAAAAAGACCGAGCCACCGAAACCTGTGGAGCCGAAGCCCGTTCCAGATGAGGCGCTCAAGAAACTGTTGGATGAGCAGCAAGCGGCTGAAGATCAAAAGAAGGCCGACGAAAAGAAAAAGGCTGATGATCTTAAGAAAAAAGCCGAAGTGAAAAAGAAGGCCGATGAAAAGAAAAAGCGGGCCGAGCAATTGGCTGCGGCTGAAGCGGCGTTGCTCAACAAAATTCAAGGCGAAAGCACGGCACCGGCAAAACCTTCCAAAGTCGAGGGTGCGCCTAAAGTTGCGGCCAAAGATAATCAAGGTAATGATGCGGCAATGACGGCAACGATTATTGATGCTCTGGTTTCAAAAGTGAAAGGCTGCATGAATGTGCCTCCTGCCGCACGTGAAGCCAACATTGCTGTGCGCATTCATTTTTTGTTGAACCCTGATGGCTCGGTGAATGGCCAACCTGAAATTCAAAGCATGAACAGCGATCCAATTTTTGATGCTACGGCGCGCGCCGCTGTTTCAGCCATTATTGAATGTCAGAATTATGAATTGCCCAAAGATCAATATGAGCTTTGGAAAGACAACACACTTGATTTCAACCCTAATCTTCTTTTTGGTACTTAAGGATTGACCTTTGTTATGACTTTACAACTTCGCACATTTTTGATTTTGCTTTTGGTTGGTTTTGCAGTGCCAAATGCTTTTGCGGTGAATGGCACAGTGTCAGGCGGCAAGATTGATCCGCTGCCCATTGCAATTGCACCCTTCGTTTCAAGTGATGGCAGTGAATTGGCCGCGACGGTGGCTGGTGTAATTGCCAATGACTTGGCGCGGTCTGGTTATTTCAATCCATTGCCGCCTGATTCATTTATCGAAAAAATTTCGAATTTTGAAGCACCCCCGCAGTTTGATAGTTGGAAACAAGTGCAGGCCAAGGACTTGGTGGTTGGTCAAGTGATCAATCAAGGTGGAAAAGCCACAATTGCTTTTAAACTTTATGATGTGAACACTGGTCAATTGATTTCGGGAACCAGTTTCACGGCCTCGCCTAAATCTGCGCGCCGCATTGCTCATAAAATTGCTGATTTGATTTACAAAGCTGCAACAGGCTTCGACGGCTATTTTGACACGCGCGTGGTTTATGTGGACGAGTCTGGCCCGAAAAATCAGCGTATTAAAAAACTGGCGATTATGGACCAGGACGGTTTTGGTGCGCGCACTTTGACCAATGGCAAAGATATTTTGTTGACGCCGCGCTTTTCACCCAACAGCCAAGAAATTACCTATGCGTCGATTGGTTCTGAAGCGGCGCGGGTTTATCTTTTCAATCTTGATACCGGACAAAAAGAAATTGTCGGCGATTTTCCGAATATGAGTTTTGCGCCACGCTTTTCACCTGATGGGCAAGAAGTGATTATGAGTTTGCAATCGGAAGATGGGCGCGATGCCAATATTTTTACAATGGATTTGCGCTCAAAGCAGATGCGCCAGATTACCAAAGTGCCGGCCATCAATACGGCTCCGAGCTATTCACCCGATGGTTCGCGCATTACATTTGAATCTGATCGCGGCGGCACGCAGCAGGTCTATGTGATGAATTCTGATGGCTCAAACCAAAATCGCATCAGCTTTGGCAAGGGACGTTACTCGACCCCGGTTTGGTCACCTGACGGGAAATATATTGCTTTTACCAAACAGGGTGAGGGTAAATTTGGTATTGGGGTGATGAACCCCGATGGTTCGGGAGAACGGATTTTGACTGAAGGCTTTCACAATGAAGGGCCGACTTGGTCGCCCAATAGCAGAGTTGTCATGTTCTTTCGTGAACAACCAGGCGAAGCGGGTGGCCCGCAGCTCTTTTCGGTCGATATTTCTGGCTATAATGAGCAGCGGGTGGCAACCCCAGAGTTTTCTTCTGACCCGGCTTGGTCACCACTTCTTAACTAAAGCTTGTCAACAGGGAGTTCAAACAAGCTTTTGTGTGAAATTGGCCACATTCTCGCCGTTCTGTTGCGGTTATGACAGCATAACATAATGATTCATGGTACTAAATTGTGGCATGAATATTAGAGTTTGTAATATATTAACCATGTGCCTCCACACTTGCGTGAGGTGGTATTTTGCGCCAATGGCGCTTTTTATTTGGGCTAATCGCGTTCCTCGGGACAGGAGCGTAGTTAGCCGTCGAAGGAGTGGGACTATGATGACGCGTCAAGCAGGATTTAAATTTGCGGCAATTTGTTGTTGCTTTATGGCGCTGGCCGCTTGTTCGAAGAAAGATCAGCCAACGCTTGATCCAGGTTTGGGCGGCAATGGCAGTGGCGATGGTTCGAATGGCGGTGTTGGCCAAGCGAAACCCGGTTCAAAAGGCGACTTTAAAACCAATGTTGGTGACCGTATTTACTTCCTAAATGATCAAACCTCATTGTCTGCTGAAGGCAAGGATACTCTTGCTAAGCAAGCCGAATGGTTGAAACAATATTCTAACGTTACCGTGCAAGTTGAAGGCCACGCCGACGAGCGCGGCACACGCGAATATAACATCTCGCTCTCAGCACGTCGTGCCACAGCTGCACGCGGGTTCTTGATTTCGCAAGGTGTAGCCGCCAACCGCATTTCGTCAATTGCCTATGGCAAAGAACGCCCCGTTGCGCTTTGTGATGCTGAGCAATGCTGGTCCCAAAACCGCCGCGCTGTGACTGTGATCACGGGTGGTGCAAACTAAGCTTTTGAACTGTTGCAGAGTTGCGACAGTTCATAAGCATTTTGAAATGACCTTTGAAAGGCCTCATTTTTTCCGTGATTGAGATGTAGCTGGTTAACTCAGTGATAATTTTGGATTGAGTAAGATGATGAAGCGTCAGCTTTTTGTTTTTGCATTGTTGATGAGTGCCGCGCTTGTGCCAGCGCGGGCGGAAGATATGTCGAACCGTGTTGATATGCTGCAACAGCAGCTGCAACAACTTGTAGGGCAAGTTGAAGAGCTGACCTACACTGTCAAGCAATTGCAAACGAAAATGGCCGCTGCTCCAAAACAGACTGGGGCTGTTGAACAGCCACAAGTTTTGACGCCGAAAAAGAAATTGGCTTTGGCACCAGCGCCTGCTCCAAAAATTGATGGAACTTCGACTGGTGTTGAAGCAATCGTTGAAGCGCCTTCTTCCCAAGATGCTGGGCAACAGGTTGAGGTTGCTCCGGGCGAAACGATTTATGGCACGAATGATGCACAGGTTGCTGAAGGTGCGCCTGCGCCACAGGTTTTGGGCGGTATCAATAGCCGCGCTGCCAAAGCGGGTGATGGCAAGTTTCAAGGCAAGTTGATTGTGCCACCTGATTCTGCGGAACAAGCCGTTGCGACAGACCCTGCCGCGGCATCTGTTGAAACAGTTTCAGTGCAACCAGAGACGCCTGATGATCTTTTTCTGCGTTCCGAAAAAGCGTTGCTGCAATTGCAATATTCTGATGCGGAAAGCGGCTTCCAAGAATTTCTCTCGAAGTATCCAGACCATAACTTGGCAGGCAGCGCACAATATAAGCTGGGCGAAACTTATTATGCCCAGCAGCAATATGAGACTGCGGCTAAATCTTATCTAACAGGTTACAAGCAATTTCCAAAAAGCCGTCGTGCTCCGGACAGCATGTTGAAGCTTGGATTGGCCATGAACAAGATGGGTCAAAGCCAGCAAGGTTGTGCGGTTCTTGGTTCTGTGGGTGATGAATTCCCGAACGCTGTAGAAGTCAAAAAGCGCGCGCAAGCAGAATATAAGCGTGCTGGCTGTTAAGCCTCAAAGTCAATTTGATTTAACGAAACTTTTTGCCAAGCTTGATGGCGTGCCGAGAGTTGCTCTTGCAGTTTCGGGCGGTTCTGATTCTTTAGCGATGATGTATCTGGTGGACGATTGGGCAAAAACTTGTTTGCACGCGCCACAATTGTTTATAATTTCTGTCGATCATGGTTTGCGGCCTGAGGCGGCAGGGGAATGTGCGTTGGTTGCCGCGTGGAGCAAGACCTTGGGTCTGGCGCATACGACACTTCGCTGGGAAGGCGCAAAACCAAATTCAGGCGTTCAAGCCAAAGCGCGCACCGCGCGATATGATCTGATGAGTACATGGTGTTTGGAAAATGATGTTTCGGTTTTATTGACGGCGCATACGGCTGATGATCAAGCCGAGACTGTGGTGATGCGTCAACAGCGGACATCGAGCGCCAAAAGTCTTAGCGGCATTTGGCCAGAGCGGGATTGGAAAGGTGTTCGCATTCTGCGACCGTTGCTTTTACTCCGAAGACAAGAGCTTCGAGACTATGTGACTCAGCACGGTGAGCAATGGATTGATGATCCAAGCAATGTTGATATGCGTTATGAACGGGTGCGCATTAGAGAACAATTAGCTGGCAATGTTGAGGCTGCGGCGCTTGCTTCACAATTTTTGCTGGATAGTTTTTTAAATCAGACGTCGGCCTCCGAATGGCTTCGGGACTTTGTTGAAACTGCAGAGACTGGGATGCTTACATTTCAGCTTGACCAATTTGCAAAATTGAACGTTCAAGCGAGGGATGAGGCGCTTGGATTTTTGCTGCGGATTTGTGGGCTTGAGCTGCTTCCGGATTTGAGGAAACGAAAAGCGCTGTTATCTTGGCTTGAAGACGAGAAGGGCAATCGCCGCACGTTGGGCGTGGCCGTGTTTGCAAAGCGAGGCACGCAGGTTTTGGTGGGCCGTGAACCGGGGCGCATTTTGGACGATGTCGTGGTCATTCCGCCGCAAGGCGAAGTGAAATGGGATCGGCGGTTTTTAGTAAGGGGGCCTGTGGGGGCACGGGTGCGGGCGGCGCGACATTTTGCTCAGGTGCCGCGGCGACGCGACATTCCAGCCTTCGTAAATGCTGGTTTGCCTGTTGTTTGTGATGAAAACGGGGTTTTGGCGGCTCCTTTTCATGGGATTGGTGCTGGAGTTAGTTGTGAGTTTGTTGGAATTAAGCATCTCATGACGTCTTGGAATTACAAATTACACACCTTATGTTAGGTGTTCAATATCAATTTGCCTTTGATGGCCCAATTTTGGGCCGGGCAGAAATCGAGGAATAAGTGAACCAGTTTCGCAACTTTGCTGTTTGGATTGTTATTGCGCTTTTATTGGTAGCGCTTTTTAGCCTGTTTCAAAATCAGGCGATGCATATTGGCAATAAAGATTTGACCTATTCTGAGCTGTTCAAAAAAGTCGATGAAGGCAGCATCAAGAGCATGGTTTATTCTGGTGGCGCTATCACAGCCAAAGATGGTTCTGGCACTATATATGAAACCTATGGCCCGTTCAGTGACGCAGACCAAGCAGTGCTGCGCGCCAAGGGTGTGGATGTTACTTATAAGCCGCCGCAGAGCGAATCCATTTTCACGAATATATTGATGTTCTGGCTACCTTTGATTTTGATGGGCGGGGTTTGGTTTTTCTTTATGCGCCAGATGCAATCTGGCGGGGGCAAAGCCATGGGCTTCGGCAAATCTAAGGCAAAGCTTTTGACGGAAAAGCATGGCCGTGTGACATTTGAAGATGTGGCTGGTGTTGATGAAGCCAAGGACGACTTGCAGGAAGTTGTTGAGTTTTTGAAAGACCCACAAAAGTTCCAAAAGCTTGGCGGCAAGATTCCAAAGGGCGCATTGCTGGTTGGCCCTCCGGGCACTGGTAAAACGTTGTTGGCGCGCGCCATTGCGGGCGAAGCCGGTGTGCCGTTCTTTACAATTTCTGGTTCGGACTTTGTTGAAATGTTTGTGGGCGTGGGTGCAAGCCGCGTGCGTGACATGTTTGAACAAGGCAAGAAGAATGCACCTTGCATTATCTTTATTGACGAAATTGATGCCGTTGGCCGTCACCGTGGTGCGGGCCTTGGCGGTGGCAATGACGAACGCGAGCAAACGCTGAACCAGCTGTTGGTTGAGATGGACGGTTTTGAAGCAAACGAAGGTGTTATCATCGTCGCGGCCACAAACCGCCCCGATGTGCTTGACCCTGCATTACTTCGCCCCGGTCGTTTTGACCGCCAGATCACCGTTGGCAATCCTGATGTGAAAGGCCGCGAGCAGATTTTGATGGTGCACATGAAGAATGTGCCGCTGGCTCCAGATATTGATGCCAAGGTCTTGGCTAAAGGTACACCAGGATTTTCAGGCGCAGATTTGGCTAACCTTGTGAACGAAGCTGCCTTGCTTGCGGCGCGCCGCAACAAGCGCATGGTTACGCAAGCTGAGTTTGAAGATGCTAAAGATAAAGTGATGATGGGAGCTGAGCGTCGTTCGCTGGTGATGAATCCGGCTGAACTTAAAAATACGGCTTATCACGAAGCAGGCCATGCCATTGTTGGGTTGCAAGTGCCTTATGATCCATTGCACAAGGTGACGATTATTCCGCGTGGACGGGCATTGGGTGTGACAATGAATCTGCCTGATGGAGACCGCCATAGCTATTCGAAAGAGTTTTGTGAATCGCGCCTTGCTGTTTTGTTTGGTGGCCGTGAAGCTGAACTTATTTTGGGCGGCGAAAAGAACGTGACCAATGGTGCTGTGGGCGACATTCAAATGGCCACCTCTTTGGCCCGTGCCATGGTTATGGAATGGGGCATGAGCGATAAGCTTGGCCGGGTTCGTTATGGCAATAATGAGCAAGAAGTTTTCTTGGGTCACAGTGTGACCCAGAGCAAAAACCTATCTGAAGACACAGCCAGATTGATTGATCTTGAAACACGCAACCTCATTCAAGCTGGTGAAGCCAAGGCCAAGAAGATTTTAGCGAAATATCGCAACGGTCTTCATGCTGTTGCCAAGGCTTTGTTGGAGTTTGAAACTTTGTCAGGTGAAGATGTGAAACTGGTTTTGGCTGGTGGTAAGATCAACCGTGACGAGCCGCCAAAGACCAGACCAACTGCCAGTTCGCCGACTGTGCCGCGCACAGGAAAGCGCGCAGGCGGATTGGAACCGCAAACACAGGCTTGAGTTTTCAGGCGTGACAAAAATCTATCTTAGGCCTTTGGGCCTCGTATTTGGCCAAGACGCAAGCGAGATGATCGTAAGTGGCTTGGCTTTTTCGTTGGGCGGGCTGCCGCATATTGGTTTTGTTGCGGCCGAAGAAATTTTGCGCGATGGCAAAGCGATTTCGCGTCGTGTCATAGGACTTGCAGAATTGCATGAGCATGGACTGCTTGGAAATGTCACTCGCAGGCGGCCTGACTTTGCGGGACTGTCGTTTGATCAAACACGGATCATCGGCATTGTTAATGTGACGCCGGATAGTTTTTCTGATGGCGGGAAGTTTGAATCTGCGCAAACTGCGATTGAGCATGGAAGGCTGATGGCTGAGCAGGGCGCCGACATTTTGGATGTTGGTGGTGAGTCGACACGGCCTGGATCCGACGAAGTGTCTGTTGACCAAGAACGGGCTCGGATCATGCCGGTAATTTCGGCTTTGGCTGTTGATCAGGTTGTTTCTGTCGATACGCGCAAATCGGTTTTGATGGGTGAGGCTGCCGCCGCTGGAGCAAAGATTGTGAATGATGTTTCGGCACTTGGTTTTGATCCGGCAAGTGCTGGTGTTGTAGCCAAGGCTGGTTTACCTGTTATTCTCATGCATGCGCAGGGCAACCCGCGCACTATGCAACTGGCGCCGAAATATGATGATGTGGCGCTGGATGTTTATGATGCGCTGGCGGCTTCGATTGCCAGAGCTGAAGCTGCGGGGATTTCGCGATCCCATATCTGCATCGATCCGGGCATTGGGTTTGGAAAATCATTTAAGCATAATCTTGATGTGATGCGCCAGTTGACGCTGTTTCATGGGCTTGGTGTTGCGATGTTGGTGGGTCTTTCGCGCAAAGGATTTGTGGGAGCTGTGACGGGTGAGAAAGTGGCGGCAAAGCGCGTTGCAGGTTCACTTGGCGGCGCGTTGCAAGCAGCGATGATGGGTGCACATTTACTACGCGTGCATGATGTTGTGGAAACTGTGCAAGGTTTAGCTATGTTCAACGCGGGATTGAACCCGAATTCAGTGGATCTTTAACGATTTGGGTTAATGCCGGATTCGGAAACTGGGTGGGATTAAGATGTCACGAAAATATTTTGGCACAGATGGTGTGCGCGGCAAAGCAAACACGGGGCCTATGACGCCTGATGTGGTGATGAAAATCGGCATGGCGGCTGGTCAGTTGCACCGACGCGGTGGACACCGGCACCGGGTGGTGATTGGCAAAGATACACGGCTTTCGGGCTATATGATTGAACAAGCGTTGACTGCTGGTCTGTTGGCGGCAGGCATGGATGTGTTTTTGTTTGGACCAGCACCCACACCCGCTGTGGCTATGCTGACCCGGTCTATGCGTGCTGACTTAGGGGTTATGATTTCGGCTTCGCATAATCCCTATTATGATAACGGCATTAAATTTTTTGGCCCTGATGGCTATAAGCTTTCTGATGAACAAGAATTGAAGATCGAAGATCTGGTCGATCATCCAACCAAAATTACTTTGGCGAACTCTGATAACATCGGTCGTGCTAAACGGATTGAAGATGCACGCGCGCGTTACATTGAATTTGCCAAGCGCACCTATGTGGGCGACACCGGACTTGATGGATTGCGGATTGTGATTGATACGGCCAATGGTGCTTCGTATCAAACCGCACCTCCGGCTTTATGGGAGCTGGGTGCTGAGATTATAAAAATTGGTGATGAACCTAACGGCATTAATATCAATGCTGATTGTGGTTCCACACATCCCGAAGCCATGTGCCAACGGGTGCGCGAAACGCGCGCTGATATTGGTATAGCGCTGGATGGTGATGCAGACCGCGTGATCATTTGTGATGAAAATGGCAAGGTGATTGATGGCGATCAGATTATGGCTTTGGTTGCGACTTCATTTGCAGAGCGTGGGCAATTGCGCGGGGGTGGTTTGGTTGCCACGATCATGTCGAACCTTGGGCTCGAACGCTACATGCAATCCAAAGGCCTGACATTGGCACGCACCAAAGTGGGTGATCGGTATGTGGTTGAACATATGCGGACACATGGATTTAATGTGGGTGGAGAACAATCTGGACATATTGTGATGTCTGACTATGCCACAACAGGCGATGGTTTGCTTGCCGCTTTGCAGGTGCTTGGCGAAGTGGTGCGTCAGGGCAAGCGCGTTAGTGAAGTGTGCAACATGTTTGAGCCGCTGCCACAGATTTTGAAGAATGTGAAATTTGTCGGTGGTGCGCCGCTTGAAAATGCGCATGTGAAAGCAGCTATTAAAGATGCTGAAGACCTATTGTCCAAGACGGGTCGTTTGGTCATTCGTCCATCTGGCACTGAACCTTTGATCCGCGTCATGGCGGAAGGTGAGGATGCTGGATTGGTGAAAAAAATTGTTGATGAGTTGTGCGCTGTGATTGCAAAATCAGCGGCGTGAAAAACTGGTGACAGCAATGCCAGCGAGAATGAAAAGCAAAGCTGTTACGATGTTCCACGACAATGCTTCGTTGAAAGCCATGGCACCAAGCAACAGCGCAAAAATTGGCACAAGATAATTTGTGAAAGACACAGCGCTGGGGCCGATGCGTTCCATCAGATAATAGACGATCACCATTGAAATGGCGGTTGGGAAAAGGCCAAGGCCAATGATGGCCAGTGTTGAATTGAACTTTAACGCTTCGAGGCCATGTGGGTTTTTGGCAGTGGCAAAGAGCAGGGCGAAGAGCGCTGCTGCCAACAGGATGCCTGAGGTTTGCTGGAACGGCTTATCAAAGCCCAATCGCTTGGCGGTTACGCTGTGTATGCCGTAACACAGACATGCCGCTATGATGGCCAGTTCGCCCCATAATTCTTGGCCTTGGAAGGATGCTTTCATCAAATTGCGCGGGTCAATTAAAATTACCACGCCCAAGAAACCCAATGAAAAGCCCAATGCTTTGCGCCAATTGAGCTTTTCATTGGGCAATAGTAAATGCGCAATGACGATTACAAAAAGCGGAATTGTGCCCATCAAAAGGCCCGTTATGCCGGTGCTGGTGAATTGAATGCCCCAGCTGATGAGGATGAAGGGAACAGCATTTCCAATTACACCTAGCCAGATATATTTGGGCCAGCTTTGTTTAACGAGGGTAGGTGATTGGTTTTGCCAGAGGGCGAATGCAAAAATGACAACGCCACCGATGGCAAGGCGCAGGGCCGCCACCCAATAGGGATCGACGTCATGAATGGCGATTTTACTGAGCGCAAATGATGAGCCCCAAATGACGACGAGAGTTGCGAGAAGGCAGAGTTCAAACGGAGTGATTCTACGAGATGATAACATCGTTAATTTATAGACAGCTTTGATGAATCAATTGTACCGAAATGGCGCATAAAATGTGGTTTTGCGGCAACAGTCGGGATCGATCACATTTTAGCCATTTTGTCGCCCGCCTGACAACACAAGCGACCCGCATCATCAACACATCAAACGGGATGGTTTGTAAGCGAGGTGTAAAATGAAGAATTTAAAATTAGTTTTGTTGGCTGGGGTGGTTTCACTGCCATTTATTGTAAGCGCGCATGCGGCTGACAATAACGCGTATGTGCCTGATGAAGCTTCCACAATGACCGGCTTTTATTTGCGCGGTGATATTGGGGCGGATTATTTGACATCGCCTGCTCCGGCAAATGTGTGGGGCGTGGTTGGCGGTGGCGGTATTGGTTATCAGTTCAATGATAACTTCCGTGCTGATGTGACTGGTAGCTGGAATACGAATTATAATGTAGCGCCAGGTGCAACACTCAACACTGCCGCCGTTATGGGCAACATTTATTATGATTGGAAAAATGACTCGCCGATCACGCCATATGTTGGTGTTGGTGCAGGTTACGGCTGGGTGAACCGGACGGGCCTCGGCGTGAACGACAGCGGTGTTGCGTTGGCTGCGACTGTTGGTGCTTCACTTGATATGACCAGTAATCTGGCTTTGGATGTTGGCTATCACTTCCGCGACATTATGATTACGGGTGATGATGCAACTGAGCATTCGGTGACTGCTGGTTTGCGCTTCAAGTTCTGATCCGCGAACGAGCGTGATCAAATCAAAAGACGCGCTGCGGGCATATGTCCGTGGCGCGTTTTTTCGTTTGGGCTATGGTGTGGCTTTGAGGAGTGAACATCATGGGTACACGTATTTCATTTCCACGCGTTGATGGAAAAAAGACTGAAGGCTACTTGGCCAAGGCCGGGCGAGATCATGCGTCGGGCCTGTTGGTGATTCAGGAATGGTGGGGGCTGCAAGATCAAATCAAAGGGATTTGTGACCGCTTGGCGCTTGCAGGATATGACGCGCTTGCCCCCGATTTATATGCAGGAACAGTTGTGCCTTATCATGATCATGCGGCGGCTAATCTTGAAATGAGCTCACTTGATTTTCAGGATGCAGTTTCGCAAAATGTTGGTGGCGGTGTAGAATATCTTGCGAAGTCGAGCGCTAAAGTTGGCGTCGTCGGGTTTTGTATGGGCGGTGCAATTTCGTTGTTGGCTGCGGTGCAGGTTCCAAAGATTTCGGCAGCAGTTTCATTTTACGGGATGCCGCCTGCGGGTGCGCTTGATGTCACCAAGTTAAACGTGCCTTTTGAAGGGCATTATTCAAACAGTGATGATTACATCACGCCGAAAATGGTTGATGATTTTGAGAGTGAGTTAAAACTCGCCAAAAAACATGCAGCGTTTTTCCGCTATGACGCTGATCACGCCTTCATGAATGAACAGCGCGATGTGCATGACAGGGCAGCAGCGGAGCAGGCTTGGCAACGCATGTTAGGGTTTTGGAAGGCACATTTGTCATAAATGAAATTTAAGGCTTGATCGGCGACTCATTTTGTTGCAAACGCGTCGTCGGGCGAACTCTCCCCAACGAGAGTCTTCCCATCTGTAAGGATGGAGATCAAAATGACAGATATGAAACCGGCTGCGAAGCCTGCTTGCGCTAATTTTTCTTCGGGCCCGTGCGCTAAATTTCCGGGCTGGACACCTCAACTTCTCAACACTGCTGTAACGGGCAGGTCGCATCGCTCGTCTCCTGGCAAGAAACGTCTCAAGAAATCAATTGATTTAACGCGCGAAGTTTTGGGCGTGCCGGTTGATTATAAGATTGGTATTGTTCCGGCGTCTGACACCGGTGCTGTTGAAATGGCCATGTGGTCGCTTCTCGGTGCGCGTGGTGTTGATATGGTGGCGTGGGAAAGCTTTGGCGAGGGTTGGGTTTCCGATGTTGTGAAACAATTGAAGCTCAAAGACGCGCGCAAAATTATTGCTCCCTATGGCGAGCTTCCAGATTTGGCGCAGATTAATTTTGCCAATGATGTGGTGTTTACATGGAACGGAACGACGTCTGGTGTGCGCGTTGCGAATGCTGATTGGATTCCAGACGACCGCGAAGGTTTGACGATTTGTGATGCCACGTCTGCGGCCTTTGCACAGGATATGGATTTTACGAAACTCGATGTTGTTACTTTCTCTTGGCAGAAGGTTTTGGGCGGCGAGGGTGCGCATGGTGTTTTGATTCTCAGCCCACGTGCTGTTGCTCGTTTGGAATCATATGTGCCTGCTTGGCCGATGCCGAAAATTTTCCGCCTCACGTCTGGTGGTAAGTTAATCGACGGCATTTTTGAAGGTGAGACAATCAACACGCCTTCGATGCTGTGCGTTGAAGATTATGTTTTGGCGCTGGAATGGGCCAAGACAGTTGGTGGATTGCCTGGTTTGCGCCAGCGTGCGGATGCCAACGCGGCGGTGATTGACGCTTGGATTTCCAAGACATCTTATGCGCATCATTTGGCGAAGGTGCCTTCCACGCGCTCGAATACATCAGTGTGTCTAACGCTGGATGGCAGCGAAGACGTGCCCAAGAAAATGGTGAAGCTTCTTGATGCCGAAGGTGTGGCCTTTGACATCGGCGCTTACCGCGATGCACCTCCGGGTCTTCGGATTTGGTGTGGTGCAACGGTTGAGACCGCTGATGTTCAAGCGCTGATCCCTTGGCTTGATTGGGCTTATGCCCAAGCCACCGCTTAATTTATTTCAAACTTCATTTTAGCAGGAGAAGCCCAATGGCACCTCGCGTACTCGTATCTGATAAACTTTCTGAAACCGCTGTTCAAATTTTCCGCGACCGTGGGGTTGAGGTTGATTATTTGCCTGACCTTGGCAAAGACAAAGATGCCTTGTTGGCCAAGATTGGTGAATATGATGGATTGGCAATTCGCTCAGCCACAAAAGTATCACCAAAGATTCTTGAAGCGGCGACCAAGCTTAAGGTGATTGGTCGTGCTGGTATTGGCGTTGATAACGTCGATATTCCGGCTGCATCACAGCGCGGTATTGTTGTGATGAACACGCCCTTTGGAAACGCGATTACAACCGCTGAACACGCCCTATCCATGATGATGGCATTGGCGCGGCAGATTCCAGAAGCTTCTGCTTCAACGCTGGCTGGCAAGTGGGAGAAGAACCGCTTTATGGGGGTTGAGCTTTTCAATAAAACACTGGGTGTTATTGGCTGCGGTAACATTGGTTCGATTGTTGCTGACCGTGCGCTGGGTTTGAAAATGAAAGTGGTTGCTTATGATCCTTTCCTTTCACCTGAACGAGCGCTTGAAATTGGTGTTGAAAAGGTTGAGCTTCTTGAACTCATCACCCGCGCTGACTTCATTACTCTGCACACACCATTAACCGATAAGACACGCAACATCATCGGTGCGGCTGCAATTTCGCGGATGAAAAAAGGTGTGCGTATTATCAATTGTGCGCGCGGTGGTTTGGTGAATGAAGATGCGCTTTATGATGCGCTTGTTTCAAAGCATGTGGCGGGTGCGGCGCTTGATGTGTTTGAAGTCGAACCAGCGACTGACCACAAGCTTTTCAAATTAGAGAATGTGATTGCAACGCCGCATCTTGGTGCTTCGACAGGTGAAGCACAGGAAAATGTTGCTTTGCAGGTGGCCGAACAAATGGCTGACTATCTGATCAATGGTGCAGTGACCAACGCGCTGAATATGCCATCAATTACAGCTGATGAAGCGCCCCGTTTGAAACCGTTCGTCGCGCTGGCGGAAAAACTTGGCAGCTTTGCTGGGCAGCTGACTGAAGATGCGATTCAAGGAATTGTGATTGAATATGCGGGGGATGTGGGTGAGCTGAATACGAAGGCTCTGACTTCAGCTGCACTTGCTGGTGTGCTGCAAGCGCAGTTGGGCACGGTCAACATGGTGTCAGCACCTGTTGTTGCAAGGGAACGCGGCATTCAGGTTGACCAAGTGAAGCAAAGCAAGCGTGGTGCTTATGAAACTTATATTCGCGTGACCGTGAAGACGGATAAGCAAGAGCGTTCAGTTGCGGGCACTGTGTTTTCTGACGGCAAGCCGCGCATTATTCAAATCAAAGGCATTGAGCTGGAATGCAATTTTGGGCCACACATGCTTTACATTACAAACAAAGATAAGCCCGGCTTTGTGGGTGCTGTGGGCACTGTTTTAGGAAATGCCAAAATCAACATGGCCACATTCCATTTGGGACGCACTGACGAAGGTGGCGATGCGATCTGCATTGTTGAGACAGACGGCGGCGTGCCAGAGAATGTGATGGAAGATGTGCGCAAGCTGGCAAATGTGCAACAGGTTCGGGCGCTGAGGTTCTAATCATACAATGATGTCATTCCCGCCAAAGCGGGAATGACAGTTATAAAGCTTTACTTCAATTTTGCGGGGTCAATGCCGTTGACGAGGAATTTTCCATCAGGCGAAGCTTCGACGGCCCATGACAAGCTGCCATCAGCTTCGGTCTTGGCCATGCCCTTGGCCACAACGACCACGGCTGCACCTTGTTGAAGGCCTGCTTCTGGCGGAGCGGCCTGAATCAGCTTCATGACTTCATCGAGACCCTTCATCGAAATGGTGGCTTTGCCTGATGGTTGGGCCGCAGGTCCTGCTGTCATGCTGCCTTCAACTTTGACGCTATAAGTTTCATTGTCGATGGTGGTTGGATTGAACGTAATATCAACAGCACCCTTTGGCATGAAGACGGGCATTAAGACCTGCTCGAAGCCTTCTGGAATTGGGGGGTTTTTGGCCAGATCGAGTTGGCTTAAAAGCAATTGAGCAGGAGATGCCAAATCAAAGCCAGAAACTGTGAAATCCATACCAACATTCTTCGGCACCAGCTTAGCGGCCCAAGGTGGGATGAGTGCTGGGGGTAATGTTAGGCCAGTGACCGCAACTTTTTCGCGGAACTTGCCATCTTTTACGATGCCATTTGCGTCAACAACTATATCCATACTATCTATGCCGACCTGACCAAATTGGCTGGAAACGGTTATTGCATTGATCTTCATATTCGCCGACATATTCTCCCACAGGGGAATGCCGCTCGTCAGCGAGGACTTTAACTCTGCCTGATCTTTGGTGATTTCTTCTTTGGATTGGTGGGCAACGAAGAAGGCCAGCAAATCGAAAATTGATCCTGCTTTCAGGCCTTTTCCGGTCATATCGTAGTTTCCACCTGCCGCAGCAATGACGATGTTCATTGGCGGAATGCCGCTTTCGGGTTTGCCTTGCGTGTTAACATTTTCATTCAGTCCGTCGAAAGTGTATTTTCCAACCATATCAACGCCGCCGTTTGCAGCGGGCGAACCTGTTTGATCAATTTTCATACTTTTTATGGAAACACTGAAATCAGTTTTTCCGGCAGCCGGATCAGTGACCTTCTCTGATACAGAAATGCCGGTTGCTTCGCCTGTCAGTTTTGAAAAATAGTTGAGTTTTTCATCGAAAATACCAGTGGCTTTCAAGGACTCAACTTTCTCTTCCATCACCATCTGGCCCTTAACTTCCGCGCTCATCGTGATGGATTGATCTTGGGTGATTTCCCATTTGCCATCACCTTGGCTTGTCATGCTGAATTCAATTGGCGTTAATTTGAAGCTTCCAGCGTCACCAGCAGGGGCATCTTTTGCGGCTGCTTCGGCAAGCGGAGACATGTCTAAAGTAACGTCATAATCGTCACCATTGGCTTCTACTGAAACAACACCCTCAGTATCGGTGAGATAGGATTCAAACAAGGTGGTCAACCTTGCGGCCTCATCATCATTTGCCAATGCATTTGGCGCAGTTGCGGCGAGGCATATTAAGGTGGATGAGAGGACCAGACCGATTTTGAAATTCATTTTTTATCTCTTTCGTTGCAGCGCCCCCCGCGAAACCGAGGATGCCACAGTTCTAGATGAATTAAAACTGAAACTCATCTCATTTCCGAATTAACCTTGCCGGGGTCATTGTCCAAAAATGCCGTGATCCCGCCCCAGAAATGCCGTTGGAAGAGCCGCATGTGCGCACCTATCGGCCCATTGGGGCCACCGGGAGAACAATCATGAAATTAGGTTTTGTCACAGCCCTTTTGTTAAGCAGCACATTTGTGCCTGCACTTGCTGATGATATAAAATTATCATCACACATCGATTCCGTAACGGTTTATCCGCAAGGCGCAGATGTTGTGCGGGTTGGAATAATTAATCTGCAACCGGGCGAGCACATGCTTTTGCTGGACGATTTGCCGGGAACAATCGATTCTCAATCGATCCGCGTCGAAGGTGCAGGGAATGCAGGGTTGGAAATTACTTCTGTTGACTCTAAAATGATTGAACTTTCTTCTGTTGATATTGATGCGCGGCGTAAGGCGATCAATGATCAGATTGAAGTGTTTATGGATGAGCGCAGCGGGCTTGATCAAACCATTGCAGACGCTCAAGCACAACAGAGATTGCTGATGTCTTTGGCCGACAAGCAATTGCAACCGGGCTCGACAACGGAAACGGTTAAATCGGTTAATGCCGCTGAACTTGGAAATTTGGTTGATTTGGTTGGCGCGCGCTTGACGACGATTTCAAAGTCAATTCATGATGCGCAGCTTCGTCAACGGTCGATTGACAAGTTGGTTGCTGATCTCAATGTCAAAGCGCAGGAATTGGCCCCTGATGAGACAGCGCATTTGCAAGTGGCTGTGCATGTGGCAGCAGATGCCGCGGTGAATGGATCAATCAAAGTAAGCTACCGTATAGGCGGAGCAGGTTGGCAGCCATTTTATGATGCGAAGTTGGCGCTTCCAGCCAAGGGCGAAAAGCCCAAGCTCGAAATTGTTCGCCGTGCTGAAGTGATGCAGAATACAGGCGAGGCTTGGGATAATGTGGCGATGACATTATCAACGGCAAGGCCAACAGGTTCGACGGCAGCACCGAATTTGGGAGAAGATCCAATTCAATTGGCAATGCGCAACGATTTAGAAATTGATGATAGTGGGATTGCAAGCGATAGTGCTGCGGCAAAGCCAGTGACGCAATTCAAGAAAGAAGCATTGGGCGGCAAGTTGGACGCGTTGAAAGACAAGATCGCGCAAGCACCCGCAGCGCCAGCCGTGCAACGCGAAGCGCAAATTGAATATGCGGGTTTCAACGCAAATTACATTATTCAAGGTCGTGTGACTGTGGATAACACTGGCACAGCCAAAAAAGTGCGGATCAGCACCGACCATTTTGATGCGGCTTTGCAAGCAATCACCGTTCCACGCCTTGATCCAAATGCTTATCTCACAGCAGCATTCACCATGAAGGGTGATGCGCCCTATTTGCCGGGTGTGGTCAATTTGTTCCGTGACGGCATGTTTGTGGGGCAGGGCGGTTTGCCACAACTCTCGGCTGGAGAGGAAACTAAGCTCGGGTTTGGTGTGGATGATTTGATCAAAGTGAAACGCGCCGAAGTGAAGCGGAATTCCGGGACGACTGGGATTATCACGACTTCAAATGTGCAGGAATTGGCTTGGGATATTTCGGTCAAGAATTTGCATGATGTGATGATTCCTGTGACGGTGATCGACCGTAAGCCTTTCTCGACTGAGACTGATGTCGTGGTTGAAAGTTTGGGCGGCATGACCGAGCCAAGTGTCACTGATTTTGAGAGGAAACGCGGGGTTTTGGCGTGGAATTTTGATTTGGAACCAAAGGCGGAAAAAGACCTGAAGACGGGATACAAGATCACCGCGCCCCAAGCTATTAACCTGAGCATGAATCAATAAAGCTTATTGCGCCGCACCCCATTTAATGTATGAACCTGCAACGGCTCCGGCAGAATCCTGCTCGGAGCCGTCGTCGTGTTTAAAGGGGTTTGAACCATGGCTAATGTGGCAGTTGTCGGCGCGCAGTGGGGCGATGAAGGCAAGGGAAAGATTGTGGACTGGCTTTCTGAACGCGCCGATGTAGTGGTGCGGTTTCAGGGCGGGCACAATGCGGGGCACACGCTTGTCATCAATGGGGTGACTTACAAATTATCGCTTTTACCATCGGGCATTTTGCGGCCGGGCAAACTTTCAGTGATCGGCAATGGCGTGGTGATTGACCCTTGGGCGTTGATTGCTGAAATTGAAAAGCTGACCAAGCAGCGTGTTCATATTTCGCGTGATAATTTGCGCGTTGCTGGCAACGCGACTTTGATTTTGCCACTGCATAGCGAGCTTGATAAATTGCGTGAAGCGGCGGCGGGCGACGGCAAGATTGGCACAACGGGGCGGGGCATTGGTCCTGCTTATGAAGACAAGGTTGGAAGGCGCGCTATTCGCGTGAACGACCTTGCGGATATTTCAACACTTGGGCCGAAGATTGACCGGATGCTGGCGCATCACAATGCGCTGCGCCGGGGCATGGGCCAGCCTGAGCATTCAGCTTCAACTGTGATGGCGCAATTGCAAGAAATAGCCCCGAAGATTTTGCCGTTCTCTGACGCGGTGTGGGCCAAGCTTGATGACATGCGCCGTGAGGGAAAGCGGATTTTGTTTGAAGGGGCGCAAGGCATTTTGCTTGATATTGATCATGGCACTTATCCTTACGTGACATCGTCAAACACAGTTGCGGGACAAGCGGCTGCAGGTTCGGGCCTTGGACCATCGGCGGTCAATTATGTTTTAGGCATCTGCAAAGCTTACACCACGCGTGTGGGTTCCGGGCCATTTCCAACCGAGCAAGCCAATGATGTGGGTGAATGGATTGGGGCGCGGGGCCATGAGTTTGGAACAGTCACAGGCCGTAAGCGCCGCGTGGGTTGGTTCGATTCAGTTTTGGTGCGCCAAGCGATCAAGACATCTGGCATTCAAGGTTTGGCCCTTACCAAACTTGATGTTCTTGATGGTCTTGACGAAATTAAAGTGAGTGTTGGTTATCAACTTGACGGGAAGCGCATTGATTTGTTTCCGGCGGCGGAAGACCAACAAGCCCGCGTTGAACCAATTTATGAAAGCTTTGAAGGTTGGAAAGGAACGACGGCAGGTGCACGATCGTGGTCAGCACTTCCGGCGCAGGCTGTTAAATATGTGCGCTATTTGGAAGAGTTGATTCAATGCCCAATTGCAATGCTTTCAACATCTCCTGAACGTGAAGATACGATTTTGATGACTGATCCGTTTGCGGATTAGTTTTTGCGTAAGCGCGGATCAAGCGGCACTTTTTGAGTTTTTAGAATTTTCAATTGATCATGATCAGCGTGCATCGGATTGATCAGATAGTTATAACTGTCAGGTAGTATGATTGATGGCACGCGCAGCAGTAGTGCGGTGTTGGCGGCCAGCCACTGATCCCCGATTGCGCGGGTTGTGCTGGAATTCAACATCCAATCGGGCGGTGGGATGATGGTTTCAATTGGCTCAACATTTTCGATTTCAATTGTGCAAAGTTGAAGTTCAGCCGGAACCGTATCCCACGTGAAATGAACCATCGTCTCGATCATTGCTAAGGCTGGATGCTCGGCTGAATAGATAATCAAGCGCCCCTTACTATGCCAACGCCCAGAGAATTTGAAACCGCCCACTCCCGAAAGATCAGGGTAATTTGAAATTCGCCAAAGTCGCATTGCTTCGACAGTTAGCCGAATATGCCGTGGTCAATTTGGCCTAAAACTTCATCGACAGCCAAAGCACCGTGTTCGGTTTTGAGAAGCTGCAAAGGCTTTTGACCTGCAAATGATGCCAAGGGTTGCCGCAGCCAACGGTCTGCAATTTTTTTGTCACCAAAAACACGGTCCGCCTCAGAAATGATACGGGCCAGACGCAACGCCTTATCCTGTTCTTCGCGCGACAGGTCTTCATGATTAGCCCTGCGGCGAACCAGGGTTCGTTTTGGAATGACCAATTCATCAATTTCATCAGCGTTGAAACGCGCTATCCATGGCCCCAGTTCATCTACACTTAATGGATTTGAGAGGCCTGAAGACAACGCAGACTGAGCTTTCTGCCAAACAAAGTCCAAGTCGTTTGATTTGTAAGCGCTAAATGGCGAAGATGCCTCTGAAAGCCCTTCGGTTTCTGAACTGCTTCTTTCCATCGAAAAATGCCGAGGTGTCAGGTTTTGCATGATTTGAGTGCCATGTTTACAATATTTCATACAATATGGCACATAAAACAAGCTATTACAAGTCTAAAAATCTCGTTTTTGCACGAAGAAGCCATAGAGCGAGGTGAGCAGGTTTGTTGTCAGCAGCATATGAAAAAATAAGACTGGTATTCCTAACAAGAAGGAACCCAAGAGGGCTGCATTGGGTTGGATTGATTGCAGCACGCTGACCACCACGATGAAGCCCAGGAAAACGATAACCAATGCAAGATAGGTCAAAACGATCAGTCCTAAAATTCGCAGATTATTGTGACGTGTAAACTCTAATGCGTTTTGGATGCCAACTTTCAATTCGCCGATTGCTAAAGCGGGCAGGCTGATCGACATGCGGTAGCCAAAGACCAAGAGCTGGAGAAAAAGGGCGAAGACAAGGGGTTGTAGAATAGGTGGAATAAAATTCGCAATCACCAACAGCGCAACGAGTGGCACCAGGCACAAGGCGAAAATTGACAAAGTGCGAAAGAAATAAAGCCAAACCAAGCGATCCATGCGAAATACGGCAACGTCTTTCAACGGGGCATCAATGAGAATGAAGCGATGCCAAGAAACAGCCACCGAAGCTGATGCAACTAAGCTTAAGGCTACAATGACCCAATCTGTCCAATTCAAGCTGAAATCCACCAACGGATTGGCGCTTGGTGGATGGGTTTTGAAACTCCAAATGTTTAAAACTGTTGTGAGCAATAACCATGGAAGAGCGAGCTTTAATGCAGGCCGCCAATGGGCACGCATGCCGCTGAACATATGTGCGAAGGCTTTTATGACGGGCAATTGACGTATTGGAGCTGCAGGCTGACTCAATCGATTTAACTCAGTTTAAGATGATTGTGCAGAATTGCGCTGCTGGCCCAGTGTCGTCAGTTCTTGGGGGTGGTCACGCAGTTGGGCGGCATAATTCTTGAGAATGATGGCTGCGATGTCGGTCTGGTTTGCTGGCCTTCCAGTCAGATAGCCTTGGATGTAATCACAGCTGAATTCGCGCAACACGTTTAAATGCTGCTGGGTTTCAATGCCCTCTGCCGTAACCTTGAGGCCAAGATTGCGCGACAGATCAATGATGGACCGCAGCATGCCGCGCACTACATGAGTGTCATCTAAAGCTTGCACGAATGAACGGTCGATCTTCAATTTTGAAAATGGAAATTTCCATAGGTAGCTAAGGCTTGAATAGCCGGTTCCAAAATCGTCAAGCACAATGGCGCAGCCCATGTCGCGCAAAGCGCCGAGCTGCGACATGACCATTTCTGAATCTTTCAACATTGTGCCTTCGGTGATTTCAAGTTCAAGACGGTAAGCAGGGAAACTTGAAAGTTCGAGGGCATTGTGCACGTCGGTCAAAAGCGTGCCGCTGTAAAACTGTTCTGGCGAAATGTTGACGGCGACTGTGAGGTGGCTAGGCCAGCTCGCTGCTTCGCGGCAGGCTTCGGCTAAAGCCCACGCTCCCAGTCTTGTAATAGTACCTGACTCTTCTGCCACCGGAATGAACTCGACCGGAGAGATGGAACCGAGTTCAGCGTGTTCCATGCGCATCAACGCTTCAAATCCACACAGCTCACCGGTCTTGGTGTTGAAGAAGGGCTGGTAATAGAGCTTGAACATTTGCTTATCAGATGAGTCATGTAATGCCTGCAGCAATGCTGCTTTACGCTTGGCAATTTGCGCCAAGGCAGGATTAAAAAAACTATAGCCCGCGCCATTTTTTTCGGTTGCTGATTTCAGCGCCAAGCCAACATTATCTAAAAGCTCAATGGCTTCATGTTGGCCTTCCGTGGTCATTGCAACGCCAGCACCCATTTCTACTTTTAGATGGCGGTCCACCCAATCAACAGGTTTGCTCAAAGCTTCGATGATGGATTTTGCAGTGGTCAAAGCCTCGAGAGGGTCATTGATCTTTGGGATGAAAATTGCAAAGCTCCAGTAATCAAGGCGGCAGCACAAGCTAGCAGGATCACGCATCATGTTGAGGCGCGCAGCCAATGCGGAGATCACATAGTCGGCAACATGGCGGCCCAGCGAACCAGCAATACGCGGAATGCCGCGAATGCCAATTTCTATCATTGCGCCTTTGGTGGTGGAATAATCTGTGGCCGACATGATGCGGTCAACTTCGGAAACGAAAGCGCCGCGATTCATCAAACCTGTCAATTGATCGTGGCGCACCAAATGGGCAATATCCTTCTCAAGCTGCGCATTGTGTTTGCGCAATTGATCGATATCAAATGCCTCAGTGTGGTCCATATGTGAGTTTAAGATAGCCGAAGTAAATGTGATTCGTATTGAGGTTTTGGTTTGACCAAAAAACTAAATCGTCTGGGCGCTCTGCTGCTCTGTGTACTGAACCTCTCGGGTGGTTTAGCCGTGGCGCGCGAAACCTACGCCCAACTTGTGGTGCGCATGGTTGAAAAGGCAGCAACAGCAAATGTTGAACGTGCAGATTTAGGGTCGCAACTTTTGCAATTGGCAAATCAATATCGTCGTTCAAATGGTTTGAAGCCGTTGAAGGCCGATCAAAGCAATCATGATGCTGCGGTGGCGCATGCCATGGATATGATGTTGCATAACTATATTGGGCACGTGGCAAGCACGGGCCATGATTTTGATAGCCGCATGCGTGCTTTAAGAAATGGCGCGATGGTTTTACCAAGCATGGGCGAGAATGCAGCGCGATTGAGCCATGCTGATGTTTCGGATGCAAACGCTGCAAACAAGATTTTTCAGCAATGGGTGAACAGCTCGCCGCATCGGCATGCGTTGCTAAGCCGTGACTATGTGAGTGCTGCCACTGGCGTGGTGGCGCAGGATGGAAAAATCTATGCGGACCAGATTTTCATGGGGCCGGACGTTGTTACGAACATGGGACGTGTTGCGCCCGAACGGGCTGATGGCTTATATTAGAGATCGGTCAAAGTTTTTTTAACGCGTTTTCGACCAGACTTTCCAAGTTTTTGTTCCGTAGATTCTTTCGAGCACCGCGTTGGCTGCTTCTGCATCCAGTCTGCGTTCGACCTCATTCGTTGTCGACCCAGCGGCGATTGCTGCACCTAATATTCCGTTAATCGCGAAGTCTTGCTTGATACTGACGGCGGAGGTGCCCATTGGCGTTGTGCCATCTAGACTCAGAATTTCTCCAGACACTTCCATGTTATTGGAGTCACCGACGAGCAGAGATAGACCAGCGTTTTTCTTGTGGAAACTTAGAATTCTTAATCGCAGCAGAAGCGGATTATCAGTTTTCGGCACACGCGCCGCGAGAGCGGCGGTTTGGTTGCGCAAGTCGCGCAGCTGAGCATCAGAACTTTCAGACGGCGGTGGCCCATAGGCTTCGACCTTTGCAATATTAAATGGCCCAGACGTATTGACCACTGAAACTTGCTCTCCGCAACCTGTGAGAAGTGCTGCAAAACCAATCAGACAAATAAATCGCTTCAAAAATAGCCCCCAATTTCTAATCACACTAAAATACTATCGTTAACAAAGCATTGTTGTTGGGTTGCGGGCAAACAGGACTTATTATGACAAACGATATCATTCGCTGCTGAACATCGAATCTAATCGGATTACGGTGAATTACGGAATTACGGTGACAGTGCATTTAATTTTTAGGTAAACTAGGTATTCAAATTGTATTTGATATGTTATAAAAAACATGAAACTGATAATAAAATGCATTGTCACCGTAACCCTGTTCTCAATTCAGGATAATTAAATGCACTGTCACCGTAATCCATTTACTGAAATTGCTGGGATTTTGTTCGGAGTTGTGCCTTCCAAGGTTCAAATGGTGGTGAATGGTGTAAATAAAACCTGTTCACTCGTATTCAAGGATAGCCCAATTTTTGTTCGCTTTTCTCCATCTTCTGCGCACCAAAGAAGTGATCTCATTGACGAAGTTAAAATTTTGCGTCAGTTACAGCAAGCAGATATCCCCGCGTGTCGCATATTCGCGTTTAATAATGAGGATATTCAAGGGCCATACGTCGTGTCTGGCATTAAGTATAACGCGCTCATAACAGAGGCATTGGGAGGGCCTGATCTAGAGATCAATCCAGATAATGCAAGAAAATTTGGGCACTCTCTTGCCAATCTTCATTCCATACCATCAAAAATGGAGATTCGCCGTCGAAGGTCGTTTTCTTTTGAAGGTTTGGATAAAGATTTTGTAGTTTTAATTGAGAAGTTCAACAATTTCATCACCAATCACCCAAATAAACACAGTGAGCATGTGCTATGTCACGGGGACGCTTGCTTAAGGAATTCAAAACAATGTGGTGACAACGTCGCATTTTTTGATTTCGAAGATGCCCATGTTGGCGATCCAGTCTTTGATATTGGTACATTCTGTTGGTCGCTACTTGATGAAGAAGAACCTGAGAAGATATTCAATGCGTTCTTGCAGGGTTATCAATCTATTTTGAAAATGGAAATTGATCCCATCAGGTTGAAAAATAATTTAGCAAGAAAAGAGGTACATAATCTCTATTTTCTTGGCAAACATGTATCATTAACATCTGAAATACGAAGTGATGTGCTGGCGTTTTCTCAATCTATTCTTGAACGCATTCAGAGGGACTCAAATAATGTTTTTTTACCTCTCTCGCCGTGATTTGAAAAATTAATTCTCTACTACCACTTCGATTACGGCGATTACGGTGACAGTGCATTCTATTTTCCCAAACCATTGCGCTTTCTCACGTTCGTTGACTTTGTTCCATTCTTATCATGGTTTCGTCTCTTACAAAAATCCGCCACTTGCAGATATCGCCACTGTGTCTCTTGCACTGTGTAAGACCCGCACAACGATGAGTTCAGTTTCGTTGCCGTGTAATAGATCGCGTAGCTGCCAGAAAATCCGATCCGCAATCCTTTGCCAAGTTGTTCGCGGGCGGGGCCGGACTGGGGAAAGTGACAAAAGATCTGCGCATCATCATTGATCTTCTTAATCAACCGCGTTGCAATCGTTTCCGATGCTTCTGCGGCAATGTAAGACCAAATTTCAGCTAAATCACGTTCTGCAGTTTCTGCTAAACGGAGGATGAGCGGCTGGCTAATAGCTTCCTCCCACGCTCCACAATGCGATCAATTTTGAAATCTTGCACCCGTCCGGCTGCGATGTCGGCAAGGCCCACATCAATATCGGCTTTAAGAGTTGTAAGCTCTTCGAGTTGAAGCAAGCGTTTGAGCTTCCAATCGCGGAGTGCAGCGCGCACCACTTCGCTTGAAGAAGCATAGTCACCCGCATCGACAGCATTTTTTACGATCGCCGCCATCTCGGTGGGCATTGTGATTGTCATGCGTTCAATGTCAGCCATTTTTCTCTCCAATTGAAGTGAACTTACTTTATCATACTATGTGTGATTATGCAATTTCTGCCATCTCAACGTCGTCTTCCTGATGGGCTCAAGACTGTTGTTGAAAATGGGGGAACTCCAAAATGCTGGCCGATTTGTGGAGTATGACGAGAGATAGCAGGTTCACCGTACGCTTGTCAATCTAAAAATCCTAAACAGTGTAAAAAATCTTAATTTATTGAAATCCTGCCCAAAACGCAAAAGGCCGGAGATTTCTCTCCGGCCTCGGTGTTTCGAATAAACTTAAGCTCATGCCCCCGCAAGAAGCGGCGTGCCTTTTGGCAGCATGGCTTTTTGCGCGGCATTCTTGACGGCTTTCTGCAGCTTCTCAAATGCGCGCACTTCAATCTGGCGGATGCGTTCGCGGCTCACGTTGAATTCCTTTGACAAGTCGTCAAGGGTCAATGGTTCATCCTGCAATTTGCGGGCTTCGATGACGCGGCGTTCACGGTCGCCCAGTTTGCTCAGGGCTTCGCCCAAAAGGCCTTGGCGCATTTCGGATTCTTGGGCTTCAACCAGCACAGTTTCCTGGTTATCACTGTTATCGACCAAAAAATCTTGCCATTCGCCCTCGCCATCGGCATCATTGCGCAGAGGCGCATTAAGCGATGTGTCGCCACCCATGCGGCGGTTCATGGAGACGACGTCTTTCTCGTCCACACCCAAGGTTTTGGCGATGTATTTCACTTGGTCTGGTTTCAGGTCGCCTTCTTCCAAGGCCTGAATGCGGCTTTTGATGCGGCGCAGATTGAAGAACAGCTTCTTCTGGCTGGCGGTTGTGCCGATTTTCACCAGCGACCATGAGCGCAGCACATATTCTTGGATCGAGGCCTTGATCCACCACATGGCATAGGTGGCCAGTTTGAAGCCTTTGTCTGGCTCAAATTTCTTCACGGCCTGCATTAGGCCGATGTTGCCTTCTTGGATGACTTCGCCAATGGGCAAGCCATAGCCGCGATAACCCATGGCGATTTTGGCCACGAGGCGCAAATGGCTGGTGATCAACTTATGGGCGGCTTGAGTGTCGCCATGCTCTTTCCAGCTTTTGCCGAGCATATATTCTTCCTCAGGCGCCAACATCGGGAATTTGCGAATTTCTTGCAAATACCGGTTGAGGCTGCCATCGGCGCCAGAAATCATAGGTAAATTCATTGCTTTAGCCAATTTTTCCATCCTTTTCGGCCGTCATCAGGCGGCCCCGCTTCAAACGATATAGGAAGCGTTTTTCAAATTAAAAGTATCTTTTGAAGTAACAGATTAGTGCTTTTGATACGGAGTTTATTTCACAGCGGATTTCAGACGTAAATCATGGAGAAGTTGTGACAGGGGTTTTGGCAATTCGGCCTCAAAACGCAGATGTTTGCCCGTCACCGGGTGGTCAAAGCCCAGCACGGCGGCGTGTAAAGCCTGTCCTCTCAGATAGTTAAGGCTGTTTCTTGCAGCTTCGGTCAGCTTTACTTTGGAGGTTGAAAACCCCGCCCCATAGGTTCCGTCGCCCAAAAGTGGATGGCCGATATGCGCTAGGTGCACGCGGATTTGGTGGGTTCGGCCGGTTTCAAGGTTGCAACGCACAAGGCTGACGATGCAGGGCTTGCCGAATTCTTCGATTGCTTCGTAGTGGGTAATCGCCTCGCGGGCCATGGCCGAGTTTGAAACCGCCATTTTCTGGCGGTTGCTGGGTGAACGGTCGAGGCCCGTGGCAATGGTGCCCTTGGAGCGTTCGGGCTTGCCCCAAACGAAGGCCAGATATTCCCGCTCCATCCGCCCGTCGCGGCCATGGGAGGCGAATTGTTCGGAGAGGCCAGCATGGGCTTTATCATTCTTGGCTACAATGAGAAGGCCTGATGTGTCCTTATCCAAGCGGTGCACAATGCCGGGGCGTTTAACGCCGCCAATGCCAGAAAGGCTTGCTCCGCAATGGGCAATCAGCGCGTTGACCAGTGTTCCGTTTTCATTACCAGCGCCGGGGTGCACCACGAGGCCTGCTGGTTTGTTGATGACGATCAGGTGCTTGTCTTCAAACACGATATCAAGTTCGATGGCTTCACCTTGCGGTTCGGCGGGGGAGGCTTCGGGTATGGTGATTTTGATGCGTTGGCCAACTTTAAGTTTTATGCCGCCATCATCAATTGTCTTGCCATCCAGACTCACCTGTCCCTCGGCAATAAGTTTTTGAAAACGCGCGCGACTAACGTCAGCAAAGCTTGCGCCCAAGAATTTATCAAGGCGGTCGGGGCCGGTTGCGGTGATTTCGAGGTGTTGGACGGTTTCAGACATGGCCGCGCTATAACATAGTGATGCTGGGGTTGCTATCACCGGAAATGTTTTGCTTAGATCGTTTTTGGAATTGCGGAAGAATTATACTTTGACAACGCGGCAATAATTTTGCCGCGCATCGGCTTTTCAACAAAATGCCAGCTCGCCCAACCACAGAGATATGAAATGCACAGTGTTAGAAGCATCAATGGCACTAGGGTTAAATTCGGGATTGCTAACAGACATAATTTTGTGATGGGCCATGCATAGAGATATACGCCGTATGAAATATCACTGTCGCGGTTGATTGATTTTATAGTTGTTCCACTCTTGGCCGCAAACACAAATATCAAATAGCCGCCGCAAATGGCGACCGACATTGTTACCAGTTCTTTAAAAAATAATCCCCCTATTAAAATCAATGTGGCGAGGGGAATAGTCCAAGCTGCTATGATTAATTTGTCGCGAAATAAGTAAAATGTAGAGCCGGACAAATAAAGTGCCGCAAGTCTTAAGAATGCTTCTTGAGAGATGATAAATTGCTCTATTTCGCCTGGCCAACTTGTTTTTTGGAATGGAGCGGGGTCAATGAAATGGGCGAACCAAAACGGATTGGGTGATGCGATCAAGAGAAGTAGTATGGTCATGATCATCATCAGTTTGGCATTTCTGAGCAAACCGATTGCGCCAACTATTGCAATCAAGATGTAGCATTCAAATTCAAATGATATTGTCCACATTGATCCATTGATGAATGCATAATGAGTATTGGCGAAGACACCATCAATCATTGGCTGCCTCAGCGTGAGCATTGAAGTTAGATATTCCATCAGTTGAGATGGTTCATAAGATGCAGTTGTTGCACCTGCTAATGGCGCAACAACGAACACGCAGATTAAAAAGCAAACAATGAAACCTGGATATATTCTGGCGACACGCTTTGAAAAATAATCAAAATTGTTTTTACTGTTAAAGTAACTCGCGGTAATCAAAAAGCCACTGATGAGAAAGAAACCATCGACTGCAAAATCGCCAAAACTCATTGTACCAAAGAGCCACATCATCGGCTCATGATCGCTGTTACCATAGAGAATTGCTGAGGAATGGCTGATGATAACCATTGACGCGAATAACAACCTGAGAAAGCCGAAGGCATTATCTCTGTGCGCAAGTTGATCAGCGAATTGCTCAGATTTCATAGTTGGAAGTGTCAAATTTTTGAAAGAGCTTTGTCACAGTCATAACTACCTAATTGCCTTATAATATTTGTTTGAGTTTCGCATGGTGCTGTGCGGTTTTCAATGTGTGCTCATAATTTTGTAGAATTGGATGCTTGATGTGACTTCTGGCAAAAGCTGTGCTATTATCGAAATTCTTCTGGTCCCTTCGTCTATCGGTTAGGACGGCAGCCTCTCACGTTGCAAAGGCGGGTTCGACTCCCGCAGGGATCACCAAATCCAGAAATTAAATCATTGAAATTGTTATTATATTTTGAAAGTGGGACACTTTTGAGGGAAAAGTGGGACACTTTTAGTTCATTTTACGTTCGCGGAACCATGAGCGGCATCGCATCTTGAGAAAGCTTTCTGCGGTTTGCGCGGCGCGTGTAGAGAGTTGCCATTTCGGCGCGTGTCCATCCAAAAATCGCCATGAGTTGAAGATCGCTTGCCCCGTTTTCGGCTGCGATTGTTGCACCAGCTTTGCGAAGGCCATGACTAGAGCAATGTGGCAATCCCGCTTGATCGCACCATCCTCGCATCGCATTTCCGAAACCATTG
Source organism: Aestuariivirga sp. (assembly GCA_043744395.1). Taxonomy (GTDB): domain Bacteria; phylum Pseudomonadota; class Alphaproteobacteria; order Rhizobiales; family Aestuariivirgaceae; genus Aestuariivirga. The sequence goes on along the minus strand of JAYTUV010000039.1, from coordinate 842 downwards.
GCGGTGAAAGGATTTCCAAAACTGGTGACGAGAAATGTCATGTTCCCGAGATTTGTTGCGTCCAACACGGTCTGCAATTGTGGAAGGATTGGCAAGTCCACTTCCGCTCGCGTTTTTCCGTGACGAAACTCCAACCAACCTTCTCTGATATGTTGACGACCCAACAAGACGACGTCTCCTCGTCTCGATCCTGTGTAGAGCAAAAGTGCCATCGCCAGTCGTGCAACTGAACCCAGCGGGTGACGGTTTTCAAATTTATGCACTTCCGAAACAGTCCACGTGTGGTGGCCGTCAGTCTTCGTCTTAATCTTGGAAATTTCAGCAACTGGGTTGCGCTTTGCTATTCCGCGACCAACTGCAAACTTGAATAATGCTCTTAGGGCTTTCAACAGTCCGTTGGCAGCTTCGGGCCTGTCAGCACGATCATCAAGCCAAACCCGCACATGTCTTGCTTCAATTTTCGCGAACGGCTTATCGCCAATTACTGGGTGCAAGTTTACGAGTATGCGACGTCGTGTGGCCTGTGATAGTGGCGCTAATTCCACTTTGAATGTCGTTGAGTTGAAGTAAGTGTGACAAAGCCACGCGAACGAACCTTCGCTAACCCGCTGAAGGCCATCTGCTTTAGTGGTTTGCTTCCTAAGTGCGTCTTGGTAAGTCTCCATGAATTCTTCTGAACCGGGAATTCCTGGCAATCTCACTTTCTCTTGATCTTTGACACGGAAATAGAATCTGTCATTGCCGTGTGGTCTTGCCACGGATTGGTTCCGCATCCTTGAATAGTTTAACAAACATCAAGGAGAAGAACGATGGGACGAATACACAATGAAGAGTTCAAGCGG
>JAYTUV010000038.1:0-2353 GCA_043744395.1 Aestuariivirga sp. | reverse complement strand
ACTGACTCGTGCCCCTTCTCGGCATCGGCCAGTTGCAGCAGAAGTTTTTTGATAGCTGGATCAGAGCTACGGGCAGCGGCCGCGACATAAAAATTTTGTGCTTCGGCTTCCATGGCTTCGACGCTGGCACACATTTCTTCAATGCCTTCTTTAAGAAGGGCATAGGCAGGTCTGCGCCGTTCAAACCCTTTCACATCGTCGCGCCTTATCAGCGGAATGAAATCGCCAAATTTTTTCGTATAGGCCGTCTTCAGAAGTGCGCTGTGCTCGGTTTCTTCCGCTGCCATGTCCGTGAAGACTTGTGCCGAGGCCGGAAAGTCCTTGGCCATTTCATGCGAGAACATCAGGTAAGCCCGCGCAGCATCATCTTCAGATGAAATGGCAAGGGCAATGATTTCTTGTTCGGTCAGGTCGGAAAAGGATTTCATGATGCGTTTCGTTTAGATTGTTTCCAAACCTGTGAAAACCCCTGAAATCGCATTTCAGTTGAGCTGATCTTTCCTGTCTGTCAAAAACGCCGCATCGGCGGGGGAACGGGCCAAGCTGATGGCTTGTAAATAGGCCGCCTTGGCCTCGTCTATTTGGCCTTGCTTTGCCAACAAATCGGCAAGTGCTGCGTAATAGGGTTGATAGCTCTGCAACTCTGCCTGCAGTGGCGCAAGGCGGGCCAGACCCGCTTCCACATCGCCTGCCTCGGCCAGCGCAACGGCGGCATTGAGCCGCACAATGGCCGTGGGTTCAAAATCTAGAAGGCGCTCATAAAGGGCTGCAATTTGTGGCCAGTCAGAATGAGGGCCCAACACATGGCAGGCCGCAATCGCCGCCTTGATCTGATAGGGGCCGGGGTTTCGGCGCAGAACCGCACGATCGATGATGGCAACGCCCTGCGCAATTTCATCACTGCGCCACAATGATCGATCCTGTCTGCTCATGGGCAGAGATACGCCATTTTGGTCGACACGCGCACCGCGTCTGGCATGGGTGATCAGCAACAGTGCCAAACAGCCTTCAATCTCGGCTTCATTGGGCCGCAGCTCAGTCAAAATCCGCGCCAGATAGATGGCTTCACCTACGAGTTCAGCGCCCTTCAAAGGTCCCGCCGAATAGCCCGCATTAAATATCAAATAGATCACCGCCAAAACTGCCTGCAGGCGCTCTGGCCATTCGTCTTGTGTCGGCACGCGAAAGGGGATTTTTGCAGCGGCAATCTTGGCTTTGGCGCGGCTCAACCTTTGGCCCATGGTGGCATCTTGGTCGAGAAAGGCTGTCGCAATTTCCGGCGTTGAAAGTCCGCCTAATGTGCGCAAGGTTAAGGCTACCTGAGATTTCTGATCAAGCGCCGGATGGCAGCAAGTGAAAATCAACCGCAAACGTTCGTCGCCGATTTCTTGTGTTTCTTCCACATAGGCCTCTTCGCCTGATAGCACGGCAATATCATCCTTACTGCGCTGTTCAATCTTGCGTTGGCGAATGCGGTCGAGCGCCTTGCGGTAAGCTACCTGCATCAGCCAGTTCATCGGCTTTGCCGGAACTGTGCCGCCAGGCCACGTTTGCGCCGCCGCCAAAATTGCATCTTGAAGCGCATCTTCGGCGAGTTGGAAATCGCCCAATCTGGCAATCAGGCCTGAGAGTATACGTCCCCGATCGCGCCGTGCCACTTGCGCCAGCAATGCGCTGATCGAAATGGCTTCGGCGGTCGGGGAAGTGATCATTCAGTCTACGAATTATAGTTCTGCAATGGGCGCACTTCGACGGTGCCAAAATTGACCGCTGGCACCATCTTTGCGTATCTCAACGCAGCATCAAGATCAGGAACTTCGATCACATAATAACCGCCCAGATGTTCCTTGGTTTCAGCAAATGGCCCGTCCATGATTTCAACCTTTTCACCGTGCTGGCGCACGGACGTGGCTGAGGTCACACCCTTCATGCCTTCGCCGCCGCGCATGACGCCATCGGTTTTCATTTTTTCATTGAGCGCAAAATACCCGCCCATCATGGCTTCAAATTCTGGCGTGCCATAAGTTGGCTCACGTAACGGATCACTATAAATCAAAAGCATGTATTTCATGTGTATTCTCCTTGGTTAGGTTGAATTTAGTCAGTTTGTTCGTAAATGGCTTGTAATAAGTACCTAAATATCGGCGTTCTCCATTGTTGTTCCGATGTCCCAAGGACGATCGGCAAGTGGAGATTTCGACAGGCGGAGAAAAATTTATTTTTGAGAGGCGAAGAAAATCAGTTCTCGTCCATTTTCAGCGCCGCAATAAACGCTTCTTGTGGAATTTCCACTTTGCCGAATTGGCGCATTTTCTTTTTGCCTTCCTTCTGCTTGTCCAGAAGTTTGCGTTTA
>JAYTUV010000037.1:0-79081 GCA_043744395.1 Aestuariivirga sp. | reverse complement strand
CGTCATTCAGCCGAAGCTTCAGGCGTATTTTTCAAAGCTGCCTCAGGTGCCTATGAACATGTGCCCTATGTAACGGTTACAAATCTGGCTCGCGCCATGGATGAATTAACGGGCTATGGCTTTCATCTTGTTGGCCTTGATTCTGAAGCCGAGACTGACATGGCAAATGTGGCAAAGACCCGCCCTCTAGCATTGGTATTGGGTGCAGAAGGTAAAGGCTTGCGCCAACTCACTGCAAAAACCTGTCATGAAGTGGCCCGCATTGATATGCCGGGCGTAATTAAAAGCTTGAACGTTTCAATCGCCTGCGCCGTTTCGCTTTATGCTCTGACACACTGATACAAAAAAAGGGGTGGATTGCTCCACCCCTCCATCTTCGCCGTCCCGATTAATCGGAACTGGAATCAGTATCCACCGCTCTTTGAGAGCACTGGGCCGTAATGAACCACTGTGCCGCCATAACCAAAGCCTGCGCCGTAACCCGCGTCATAGCCATAGCCGACGCCATAATTATATCCAACACCATTGCCGCCCATCATACCTTGAACTTGGCCACGATGACGACGATGTTTGCGTTTTGCTTTGTGACCGCCGCCATTGCCCATTTGAACGGCATAGCCACCGCCATAAACAGCGCCGTAGTTCATGACGTAGCCGCCACCAAAACCACCATTGTCATAACCATAGCCACCGCCGCCGTAATTATATTGCGCAGCACGACGCGCACGTCTTTCTGCTTGCATGACTGCAGCGCGGCTAGCTGGCTTATAATACCGAACGATTGGTTGTTGGTAGGCATATCCTCTACCAACCGCGTAGCCGCCGCCAGCAACATATCCGCCGCCTGTGGCATAACCACCACCATTTTTTGTGGCCACTAAACCGCCACCATAATTATAGCCGCCGCCGATTCTGACCCGGCGCTGGCGCTGGGCACGGGGCCCGCAATCACGTATATCGCGAACCAAGATGACGCCATAACCATTATAACATGCGATTTGCCGACGGTTTTGATTTTGCCAGAATGTGGCGTCATAACCGCCATATAACTTTCCGCCGTCATTGCCACCGCTGTCAGCGCCGTCACCGTTCTTGCCGCCACTTGGGCTACTAGGCGGAGAACTGCTTGGGCCTTCAGTAGGGGTAGGAGACACATCATGGTCGTAGTTGTCGTCGGGATCAGCACTTGGTGCAGGTGGCACTGTTTGTTTGTCGTCCACACCTGAACCACCGTCTAGTTCGTGATTTTGATTCATATCTTGATCGTCAACTTTACCTGAAAACCCATGCTTTCCAGCACCCGCTTCAACTGACATAAAAGCCACGAGGCCCAGAGCTGCCAGAGCAGGAATAATTAATTTCCGAGAGCAAGTCATCTGCAATTCCCCTATTAAGAAACCCCTTACTATCTGTCCCAAAATGGAACATTTTGGCAGTCAGTCTGGATTGATGAATCAGGTATTGCAGTTCACAGGCCAATTGGATTAAGAGGAGCCACGAAGCACTGCTTCGGCCGGTTTAGCTCAGTTGGTAGAGCACCTGATTTGTAATCAGGGGGTCGCGAGTTCGAATCTTGCAACCGGCACCATTTTCATTTTGTGGTTCTTTCAAAAACAGTTTTAGCACCTGCATCTTCATATCCCTCGGGCAAATTGCCTTTAAGGTTAGTGATGCGGTTGAACAGGATGCAATCGAATATCTGATCTACTGCTTGTTTAGCACCCGCGACGCGCGACGGATGATCAGTATCAGCAGCGGCGTGCGGCAAAAGTTCCAACCGTCCAGGATAGCGTTTCGCAAGATCAATATATGGCAACATGGGCCCCGAAAGTGCCCCAGTTGTTTCATCTTTGAACAGATCAGAATCTATCGCCGCATGGGCCAATTGTCCCAAGCTTAGCGCCCTGTCCAATGCAGCTATGTTAATCAACTCGCCGCGATCATAGTTAATTAAAACACTTTGATTGTTCATCACCTCAAAAATTGATCCATCAATCAAACCAGCATTCGCATATTTCTTTTCTTCTTTATCAAATGCCCCAAGACCCACATGCACACTCAACATATCCGCACCTCGCGCTGCATCGATAATGTTGGGGGCATAGTCGAATCCTGCACTTTCGATTTCAGTGTGGTGGTGCAGCCTTGCATGCACGACAACCTTCATTCCAAACACCTGCGCAATCCGCGCCACTTCACCGCCAATATTTCCAAACCCAATAATTGCAATTTTTTTGCCTTCCAGCTTTTCAGTCGGATAGTCTCTTAAGTTTCGCCCCGTATCAAAATCGCCTGCAACGACTCGCGCGTGAAGTTCCTCGACTGGTAAGTTGGGGCGAACACGTAATAGCGCTTTAAAAACCATTTGCGCTGTGGCTCGGCTATTAAAGCTTGGCGTGTTCATCAATGGTGCAACTCCGCCAACACCGCTCCCCCCTCCCCAAGACGCGCTGCCCATATTGCCGGTGCCAGCACCAATGCGAACACCGCCAAAATTGAAAATCGATTCTTTAGGGATAAATGTTGCTGCTGCAATTACAGCATCATATTGCGCCTGATCAGTAATTTTCAAAATTTCCGTGGCGACAGACAAATCAGGTTCATAGTAGAAATTCAACTTGCCCGGCGCTGCCGCACCCTCTGAACCGATATGAAACAGGCCACCTTTAGCTTCAATATGCTGTTTCACTTCCGTTGGATCAGGATTTCCATGGGCATCAAACTTCAGGCCAATCAGATCGAGAATAAGAATTTTATAGGTGCCATCCTTATTCCCCATCTCTGCATCCTCAGCTAAAAATTTTCTGGAGTGATGCTAATGCATCCACTTGGGTTAGATTAGTATGCAAGGGCGTAACCGAAATGCGCTTGTTGAAAACCGAAGCCAAATCTGTGCCCTTTGGCGGTGTACCGCGTTCGCGCGCAAAGCCGAGCCAAAAATAAGCATGGCCACGCGCGTCCACACGCTCGTCAACGGTCAAATAATTTTGGTCGCGCTTGCCTTGAATGGTCACATCAATGCCAGCCACTTCATCTGGGCGACAATCAGGAAAATTCACATTGACCAAAAGGCCCGGCCCAAAATCCATATCCAACAGTTTCTTGACAACATCAGCTCCATGCTTTTCGGCAACGGCAAAACTTTCACCATTGCCAAACATGCCAACCACTTGGCTAAGCGCGATCGATTTTATCCCCAGCGATGTGCCTTCCATGGCAGCAGCAATTGTTCCCGAATAGGTGATGTCGTCGGCAATGTTTTGCCCCCGATTAACACCCGACAAAATTAAATCTGGCATGGCCGGCATAATCTTGCGCACGGCCATGACAACACAATCAGCTGGCGTTCCTGTTGTTTCAAATTTGCGCTTTTCAATTTGGCGGTAGCGCAACGGATGGGAAATCGTCAGGGCTCGGCCGGCCGCCGAACGCTCCACATCAGGTGCCACCACCCAAACATCATCACTGATGCTGCGCGCGATTTCCTCCAAAGTTTCAAGGCCTGGCCCGTGTACGCCATCATCATTGGTGACTAATATGCGCATCGCTTATGGCCTCTTGATCACGGTCACGCCACCCATATAGGGGCGCAAAACATCAGGGATTGTGACTGAACCATCTTCATTCTGATAGTTTTCCAAAACCGCAACCATAGTACGGCCGACGGCCAGAGCAGAGCCATTCAACGTGTGCACATAACGCGCTTGCTTAGCATCAGCAGCCTTACACCGCGCCTCCATGCGCCGCGCTTGGAATTCTCCAAATTGCGAGCAAGAAGATATTTCGCGGTAAGCATTTTGCCCTGGCAACCACACTTCAATGTCATAAGTTTTACGCGACCCAAAACCCATGTCGCCTGTGCACAAAACAATAGTGCGGTAGTGCAGATTAAGGCGCTTCAACACCTCCTCAGCACATGCCGTCATGCGCTCATGTTCTGCATCAGACTGCTCTGGCGTGGTGATTGATACCAATTCCACTTTTGAAAATTGATGCTGGCGGATCATGCCGCGCGTATCCCTGCCCGCGGCCCCTGCTTCAGCGCGAAAGCATGGTGAATATGCAGTCATGCGAATTGGTAGCTTGGCCTCGTCGAGAACTTGCTCACGTACCAGATTGGTAAGCGACGCTTCGGCGGTCGGAATCAAATAGTGACCTGAAGTGGTTTTGAACAAATCTTCTTCAAACTTTGGAAGTTGTCCAACGCCATACATCGCTTCTTCGCGCAACATATAAGGTGCATAAGTCTCGCTATAGCCAAACTCATCTGTGTGCATATTGATCATAAACTGCGCTAATGCACGTTCAAGCCGCGCAAGTGCACCCTTTAAAACCACAAAACGCGCACCCGAAAGTTTAGAAGCTATTTCAAAGTCCATGAGGCCAAGGCCTTCACCGATATCAAAGTGCTGCTGTGGTTCAAAGTTCATGCCGGGCTTTTGACCCCATTTACGAACTTCAACATTGTCATGTTCGCTTTTGCCATCCGGCACTGCCGCCAAAGGAATATTTGGGATAACCGCAAGTGCGTTATTCAGCGCCTTAGTTTGCACCCGCTCCTGCTCTTCACCCGTTGTTATCGAATCTTTAAGGCCAGCCACTTCGGCTTTCAATTTATCTGCAAGTGCCACATCTTTCTTGCCCATGGCCATGCCGATTTCTTTGGACAGCGTATTGCGCCTACTTTGCGCATCCTGCAATTTCTGCATCGTCTCGCGCTTTTGCTCATCAAGTGCGAGCAATGATGCCGAAAGCGGCGCTAACCCACGCCGGGCTAAGCCAGCATCAAAAGCCTGAGGATTATCGCGGATCGCTTTAATATCGTGCATGGAAAGTCACCTGAATTGAAAATCAAAACATCCCTATAGGATGCTTGAAGCCTTTGCTCAAACAGCAATTATGTTGGGGTAACATCCGTGGACGATGAGGCCTTGGCTTTGCGTTTCTCAATAAACCAAACCGACCAAACCGCCGCTTCATAAAGTAGCGCAAGCGGCACCATCATCGCAACCATCGAAAATGGATCAGGCGGCGTAATGACAGCAGCCAAAGCAGCAATGCCGACCAGCGCAAACCGACGGCCTTTGGTCAGCATTTCATGGGTCACAATGCCCAGCTGGCCGAGCAAAGTGAGCACAACAGGCATCTGGAAGGTCAGACCAAAAGCAAAAATCAGAGTCATTACAAAATCGAGATATGGCTCAACGTCCGGCATTACCGTTATGCCTGCATCAGCACCCACCGCAAAAAAGAACTTGATGGCAAAAGGCAACAGCATGAAATAAACCAACGCTGAACCTGCCAAAAAACAAATGGGCGTGGCAATGAGATAAGGTGCCAACACCGCTCGTTCGTGCTTGTATAATCCGGGCGCCACAAAACGATAAATCTGTGTGGCGATGATTGGAAATGCGATGAACAATCCGCCAAACATAGCGATTTTCAGTTTCACAAAGAACACACCAAGTAGTTTTATCGAAATCAAAGTGATGTCAGTACCTGTGCCCCACCGAAACGGCTTAATCAGAATGTGCAGAATTTCAGTCGAAAAATAAAAGCAACCGATCAGGGCAACCACAAAGCCAGCCGTGGCCCACATGAGCCGCGTTCGCAGCTCATTCAAATGGTCCATCAGCGGGGCTTCGCTGGCGTCAATGTCTTCTTTGGTCATGCCTTTGTTGCCTGATCGACTTCAACATGCGTACCAGCGACAATCGTTTCGCCGCCGCCGGCGCTAAATAATTTGTCAAACTCCACTGTTTTATAATTTGAAGTCGAAGCTGTCTGAGCTGCTTGCATAACAGGCGCAGAAACAGCGCCATCAATATTTGTTTTCAAGCTTTGCAAATCGGTTTTGAGACTGGCAACACCCGCATCTTTCATGGCCAAATCAACATGGCCCTGAAACTCGCGCGACATTGCCCTAGCCTTGGCCATAAACTGCCCAAACTTGCGTAGCACGATGGGCATGTCGTTCTTGCCGATGACCATAAAGGCAATCAAACCAAGCACGAGCATGTGAGTATAACTCAGCCCAAAATCAAACATGAAGCAAAACCCTCAACCTTGAGATGAAGGCGCTTAGCTCTTCACTTTTTCAGCAGCTTGCTTGGCAGCGTCGGCAGCCTGTTGTTCAAGCGTCTTAACGGTTCCAGCCACATCAACCGGATCTTCAGCAAGACCCTTCTTGAAGCTCTTAATACCCTTGGCCACATCGCCCATAAGGTCAGACACTTTGCCTTTGCCGCCGAACAAGACCATGACGACAACGAGAACCAAAACCCAGTGATACCACGAAAACGAACCCATATCAGCAACTCCTCAGAAAACTCTATCGCTGGACTATTGCAGAAAGCATTTGCACCCGCAACAAAACAGCCTCCCTTGAAATGGCTATTGTTAGAGCACTTGTAAAGTAAAAATTAGATAGAAAATGAATTAAGCTGCGGCCTGCACAACCCGGTTGCGACCTTCGCGTTTTGCTGCATAAAGCGCTGAATCGGCGCGCTTTAACAAGGTTTCAAGCGTGTCTTCGGCATCTGAAAGGGTGGCAACACCAATAGAAATTGTGACAGGTATTCCTGTAATCGGGCCCGCTGCAAACACTTTCGAAGCAATTGACTTGCGCAACCGCTCTGCGATGACATGCGCCGCTTCCATATTTGTGGACGGCAAAACCAGCACAAATTCTTCACCGCCCGTTCGGCAGCAAAGGTCGATAGTGCGGGTGTTTTCACGAATCCGCCCCGCCAATTCCTGCAAAACTTTATCGCCTGCATCATGGCCGTAGGTATCGTTCACTGGTTTAAAGAAATCAACATCAAGCGCTAAAACCGCCAAAGATTTTCCGCGATTGACGAAGTGTTCGATCAAGTTGGTCAAATGCGTTTCGAGATAGCGACGATTATAAAGCCCGGTCAGCGGATCAGTCACCGCTAGTTCAATGGAGGCTTTCACGCTAGAGCGCAGTTGCTCAGTGTATCGCCAACGCTTAATTTGTGTATTCACCCGGGCCAGAAGCTCTTGCCGATCAACTGGCCTCAGCAAATAATCATTTACGCCCATATCCAACGCACGCAGCAAGCGAGCCTGATCGTCAGGTTCAACAAGAATTAAAATCGGTGTTTGCCGCGTTGCCTCAAACGAACGTAACTGCGAACATAAACGAAGCCCGTCAAATTTCTCATTCTCGAGACTGATGATGATCAATTCATAGGGAACCAATGCGGTCGCCGCAGTTTCAACGGCTGAATTGGGGTCTAAAACGTTGGTTACGTTATGATGTCCGGCCAAAGCATACTGAATTCGCTCAATCGAGGTTTCGCGTGTATCCACCAGCAAAACGCGGCCTTCTTTCACCGTTGCCGAAGCTTCGACCTTCATGACCGCATGAATGCTATCGCCAGTTTCGGCTCGAATACGAAGTTCGTCGGTCAACATTTTCAAACGCACCAAACTTTTAATACGGCAAAACAAAGAAATATCATTGACAGGTTTAGTCAGAAAATCATCCGCACCCGCGTTCAAACCCCGAACGCGGTCTTCGGGTTGATCAAGTGCTGTCACCATAACAACTGGAATATGCTGAGTAGCAGGGTTCGATTTAATGCGTTTGCAAACTTCGATACCGTCCAAACCTGGCATCATGACATCCAGCAAAACCAGATCAGGTTTGCTGCGAGCAATGGCCTCCAAAGCATCAAGACCATTCATGGCTGTGATCACTTCAAAATATTCAGCCGTCAGTTTGGCTTCAAGTAGCCGAACATTCGCCAAAATATCATCAACAACAAGAACCCGCGCGGTCATTACTTTGGCTGCTTCAAAAACTTGTCAATGGTTTGCAAAAATCCGACAACAGATATTGGCTTGGAAATATAGGCCTCACAGCCCCCTTCCCTGATTTTCTGTTCGTCGCCTTTCATCGCAAAGGCCGTGACTGCAATCACTGGAATGCTCTTTAATTCAGGGTCTTCTTTCAACCATTTGGTCACCTCGATGCCAGAAACTTCGGGCAGCTGAATGTCCATCAAAATCAAATCTGGCATATGTTTACGAGCAATTTCGAGTGCTGAAAGCCCGTCGCGGGTTTGAACAACTTTGTATCCGTGCGCTTCCAAGAGATCATTGAACAGTTTCATGTTCAATTCATTGTCTTCAACCACCAAGACTGTTTTTTGCATAGCCAACTCCATGACAGGCCCAATATTGCTTGCAATATGGTCGTGATTACCCAAGTCCATCGCGAATACGTTTCCCCATACTCAAATCGAACCGGTTGCATTTGAACCGGACTTTCGATTAATCCAGATATTGTTGTTGCCTAAACACAGTAACTAAGTTCTTAAAGCCTTAAATTTCATTCAATACACTGGTTAATAATATCATCCCATGGGCTTAAAAAACACATCACCAAAAGCTTTAGAAGGCACAACTATAGCTCTGAAACTAATGGCTTTTATTGCTGAAGATGATGAACGCATGGAGCGCTTTGCGTCGCTCAGCGGCATGAGTTTGGGCGATCTGAAGGAAGGGGCTGAAAATCCAGTTTTCCTTGGTTTCCTCCTCGATTACGCGATGCAGGATGAAGCACTGATTCTATGCTTTGCCGAAAACAATCAAATTTCACCACAGTCTCTGGCTTCCGCACGCCGGCAACTTCCCGGAGCCAGCGATGATTTCTGAACAAACTCTGTCGCAACTGGCCACTTTGAAGGTGTCGCCTAACAAACCAATCGTGATCTGTGATGTTGACGAAGTTGTGGTCTATTTCATTCGTGACTTTGAAGATTTCATTGGGGCTGAAAATCTGAGCTTAAGGCACGGCAACCCTGCGGAACCCTATGTTCTCTTCGAAAACACGACGCAAGAACCAGTTCCACTCACACGTGTTTCTCATTTGATTGATGATTTTTTTCGGCAACGCACCCGAGACATGAAATCAATTTCGGGCGCCGTCGAAGCTTTGAAAACACTTGAATCAACCGCTTCAATTGTGATGTTGACCAATCTCCCACATTTCGCGGGCGACGACCGCCGCGCTAATTTGGCAGCGCTTGGCCTGAATTACCCCGTCATTACGAACTCCGGCCCAAAAGGCCCCGCGATCCTTAATATTGCGTCGCGCACAAAAGCCCCCGTGGTGTTCATCGACGACAGCCAAATTTTTATCCAATCTGCTTATGATCATGCTCCACATGTGCACCTTATACATTTTTTACATGATGAACGCTTTTCAAAATATGTGCCCACGTTAGATTATGTCTCGTTGCGCACAAATCATTGGCACGACGTAAAGTCTCACGCGGCAAAGCTTTTGAACTTCTAGCGCTTCTGTAACTTTGGCCTTATTCTCTAACGATGGCCGATGATGATTTAACGAAAGGGTTTTGCCGCGATTGTTTGCAAGAATTGGCAACACCGATGAAACGTTGCAAGAATTGCGGCAGTCCTCGCTTGGTCTTCCATCCCGAACTTCATGATCTGGCAATTGCTCATATTGATTGTGATGCGTTTTATGCTGCCGTTGAAAAGCGCGACAATCCAGAATTAAGAGACAAACCGGTTATCGTGGGCGGTCAAACGCGCGGCGTGGTTTCAACCGCCTGCTACATCGCCCGCATTCAAGGTGTAAAATCCGCAATGCCAATGTTCAAGGCCTTGAAACTTTGCCCCAATGCAGTTGTGGTCAAACCCAACATGGCCAAATATGCGGCTGCAGGAAAAATCGTTCGCGAGATAATGCTGGGGTTCACGCCGTTGGTTCAGCCTGTTTCAATCGATGAAGCGTTTTTAGATTTGGGTGGAACCAAAAAACTACACGGCGCATCCCCTGCTCTTTCCTTGGCCAAGCTTGTAAAGCGCATTGAAACCGAAGTCGGTATTACCGCGTCAATCGGACTTTCCCATAACAAGTTCCTCGCTAAGCTTGCGTCAGATTTTGAAAAGCCACGCGGATTTTCAATAATTGGGAGAAACGAAACGCGTGAGGTCTTAGCCGTAAAGCCAGTAGGTGCAATTTGGGGCGTTGGCAAAGCCACGCAAGCGCAACTGGCAAAAAGCGGCATCACTATGATTGCTCAGCTGCAGGCAATGGAAAAAAATGATCTCATGCGCCACTTCGGCAATATGGGTGCAAGGCTCTATCATCTTTCACGCGGCGAAGATTTGCGTGAAGTTTCAACCGAACACGAAACTAAAAGTATCAGCGCCGAAACCACGTTCAACGACGATATTTCAGACTATAGCGAACTTGAACCCATTTTATGGAAACTTGCAGAGCGTGTTTCACGTCGCGCCAAAGCATCAGCGATGGCCGGTTTTACAGTGACACTGAAATTAAAAACCAAAGACTTTCAAACTTTAAGTCGCGCTGCATCCTTCGAAGACGCTACCAATCTGGCACACAGAATTTTTGAAGCCGCAAATCCACTTCTCAAAAAAGAAACAGGTAAGAAAAGTTTTCGCCTGATTGGCGTTGGCATTTCCCATTTGGTCGAGCGCGAAAATTCCGAAGAAGAAAAATCATTGGATAACCACGCGGTGGCGCTGACCAAAACTGAAATAGCAATTGATACGATCCGCAAAAAATTTGGCAACAACGCTGTCGAGCGCGGCCTTGGGTTTAAAGACCGCAAGCCAAAAAACTAAAACGCGTAAACGGCATTGCCCTTTTGGCGGGCATCAATCATCGGGCCCATGCGCTGCTGGAACTCAATAGCAAATGGCTTAAATCGTTTCACCAATGTGCTCCGAACGTCAGGCCAATTGGTGTCGTCGCAATCAAGGCAAACTGAAAACACAACTTTGTCTTGGCCCATTGCAGGAAGATTGATCGATATTCCATATTTCGGAATATCATATCGATCAGCAGCGGCGTGAATTTCCTGCAAAATTTCGTCAACTGCCATCCATTCTTTCCAATCGACAATTCTGCCATCGCGAAGATCATTCATCACCGGGTCGCCCAGCGGTGTAAAATTTTTCATGTATTCATTCATGTAATTCGGATCGTAAGTTGCAACCCAAACAACTTGGTCAGGTTGTTCATCCGTGAATTGCAAATACCAATAAGACAAGTGTTTTACATCTGCGCGTTTAGCGGTTTCGTCAAGAAACGCCGTTGCCTCTTCGAATGTCTGAAAAGGCTTGCGCCCCGCTGAAGCTAATACATCGACCATTGCATAAGTCCTAAAACAATCAACTTATGCTAAACTTCGATCCTGAATCAAACGTTAAGAAGTTCCGCATTTCCGCCAGAAGCTGTTGAATCTGTTGAACAAACGCGCTCAACCGCAAAGCGAGTGAGGGTGTGTGGCCCACCTGCTTTTGGGCCAGTTCCCGAAAGTCCTTCGCCACCAAAGGGTTGGGCGCCAACAACAGCACCGATTTGATTACGATTGATGTAAAGATTTCCAACTTTCACGCGCGCTCGAACATCCCGAGCAACACTTTCAATGCGGCTGTGCAATCCCAGCGTGAGCCCAAAACCTTTGGCATTTATCTCATCACAGACTGCATCAAGCTTATTTCCAGCGAATCGCACCACATGCAAAATCGGCCCAAACACCTCGCGCGTAAGCATGGATATGGATTTGATTTCGTAAGCAGCAGGCGAAACAAATGTGCCCTCTCTGCAGTGATCAGAAAGCGGCATATCCAAAATAGTAATCGCATCACGCGACATGAGCTCTTTATGCGCATTGAGCATAGTCTTTGCATCTTGATCGATCACCGGCCCGATGTCTGTTGAGTAATCTGACGGATCACCAACACGAAGTTCACTCATAGCACCCTTCAACATCGCAACCACTTTATCGGCAATATCTTCTTGAACAAACATAATGCGCGCCGCCGAACAGCGCTGCCCAGCGCTATCAAAAGCTGAAGCAACAACATCGCGCACCGCCTGTTCTGGTAAAGCAGATGAATCAACGATCATGGCGTTCAGCCCGCCTGTCTCCGCGATGAAGGTCGGGATTGCACCTTCCCGCATCGCCAGTGTGCGGTTGATAATGCGCGCCGTGTCATTTGATCCCGTGAATGCAACACCCGCAAGTGCCGCGTGGTTCAAAAGTGTTTTACCAATTCGCGCACCATCGCCAGGTAAAAAATGCAAGACGCCAACGGGCACTCCAGCAAGATGTAAAAGCTTCACAGCTTCAAAGGCCACCAATGGCGTTTGCTCAGCAGGCTTTGCAATAACTGAATTGCCAGCCGCTAATGCCGCTGCCACCTGCCCCGTAAATATCGCCAATGGAAAATTCCACGGCGATATGCAAGCAAACACGCCGCGCCCATGCAGCGAAATTTCGTTCACCTCGCCTGTAGGGCCAGGCAAACGCTTGGGCTCAGAAAATTGTTCTCGGGCCTGCACCGCATAATAACGCAAAAAATCCACAGCCTCACGCAGATCACCCAATGCATTATCCAGTGTTTTACCTGCTTCACGCACCAATAAAAAAACTAAGTCAGACCGATGATTTTCATAAAGATCGGCAGCCTTCTCCAAAATCACCGCACGCGCTTCCCCACCAAGTCGGTCCCACGCAATCTGATTTTGTGCAGCACTGCTCATCGCGACATCAATAACTCTATCGCTGGCGTCGAAAACTTCACCTACTTGCAGTCTATGATCATAAGGCGCGAATATTTTGCGAGGCGGCCCATCATTCTGCATTTTGCCATCGACAATTGCCGCGCCCGAAAACTGTTTTGCAATCATGCCTTTCAACAACGCCTCGCGATCGCTGGTGCGCCATAGAGGAAGTCCCGCCGAGTTAACTCGTCCATCAAACAATTCAGCAGGTTTGCGAATTCCCGAATGTGAAATTTCTTTCAGCGCAAGCACCTGATCAACTGGATTTCCAATAATATCAGCAAGCGGTGCTGCATCATCAGCCAAACGATTCACAAATGACGTGTTGGCCCCATTCTCCAAAAGCCTGCGCACCAAGTAAGCCAGCAAATCTTGATGGCTGCCCACAGGCGCATAAATCCGGCAGGGTTGCTTTGAGATCATCTGATCATAAAGCGCCTGCCCCATGCCATGCAAACGTTGAAACTCAAATTGTGGATCCTCACCCGCCATAACCATGACGGCAGCAACCGTTTGCGCATTATGGGTTGCAAATTGCGGATAGAAAACATCGCGCCGTGAAAGCATAAAACGCGCGCAAGCCAGATAACTCACATCCGTGCAAACCTTGCGCGTAAAAACCGGGAAATCTTCCAAACCCGCTTCCTGCGCCCGTTTGATTTCCGTATCCCAGTAAGCACCTTTCACCAACCGCACTGGCAAAACCCGTGAAGTTGATTGCGCCAGTTGCGCCAGCCACTCCAAAACCGGCAAAGCCCGCTTTCCGTAAGCCTGCACAGCAAGGCCGAGTCCGTTCCAATCTTTCAGTCGTGCGTCGCCAGCCAACCGTTCAAACAATTCCAATGAAAGATCGAGCCGTGCCACTTCCTCGGCATCCAAAGTTAAACCAACGTTCTGCGCCTTGGCTTGAACAGCGAGTTGCAAAACAACATCTCCCAAATGCTTCAAAGCAGCATCACGGTGCTTTTCCTCATAGCGCGGATGAAGTGCTGAAAGCTTTACCGACAATGATGGGCTGACAAACACATCGTCTCCACCCACCAACTTGCTCAGCGCAGCTTGATAGGCTTTTAAGTAATGCTCCGCGTCGGCCATCGTCATGGCACTCTCGCCAAGCATGTCAAAACTATAGCGATAACCTTTGGCTTGTTCTGCACGCGCCAAACTTAACGCTTCTTCCATAGTTTGACCCAAAACAAACTGCCGGCCCATAATGCGCATAGCCTGCTTAATCGCGTTGCGTAAAATCGGCTCACCAGATTTACGAACAAGACGTTTGACAAAACCAAACCCATCAGCGCTCACATCTTGCCCCATAGAGATGATGCGCCCAGTCAGCATCAATCCCCATGCTGAAGCATTTACAAAGAGCGACTCCGATTGTCCCAGATGAGATTCCCAATCGCGCCCACCAATTTTATCAGCAATCAAACGATCGGCTGTCGCTGCATCGGGTATGCGCAAAAGCGCTTCTGCCAAACACATCAAAACCACGCCTTCTTGTGACGACAGCAAATATTCCTGCATAAACGCATCAATGCTGCCCTGCGCATTGCGGTTCTTGCGCACAACCTCTACCAATTTGGACGCAATCGTTAGAACCTTGGCATCGTCGGCGTCCGTAAGCTTTGCCTGACCAGCGAGCTGCCAAATGAAAGTGGCTTCGTCCTTGAAGAGATGGTCATCAATTTTGTCGCGATTCAATGTGTTTGGCATTTCGGACTCCTGTAATTCTCACGGAATCTATCATTTTTTTTGAAAAATTATTCACTTCAATAATAATTGAAATTAGTGATAAAAACTATGAAAATTAATACATTTAGAGAATTAAAATGAAATCAGAAAATATTACAGTTGAAATAGACAATGTCGATTTGCAACTTCTCAAGCACCTCCAAGCTGATGGCCGCATGTCTGTCGTGGAGCTTTCCAAGCGCGTCAACCTTTCCCCCACACCGTGCACCCAACGCATAAAACGGTTAGAACAAGAAGGCGT
This sequence comes from Aestuariivirga sp., assembly GCA_043744395.1. Taxonomy (GTDB): domain Bacteria; phylum Pseudomonadota; class Alphaproteobacteria; order Rhizobiales; family Aestuariivirgaceae; genus Aestuariivirga. The sequence continues at coordinate 64,487 of JAYTUV010000037.1, read as the reverse complement.
TATCACTGGTTATCACGCAAGGCTTTCACCCACATCACTTGGTCAAGCACTGATGGTTTTTGTCACCGTCAAACTTCGCGGAACAGACGAAGCCACTTTGGAAAAGTTCAATGCTGCGGTAAGACCTGTCCAACAGATTCTCGAATGTCACATGGTTGGTGGTGGTTTTGATTATCTCCTTAAAATTCGGGTTCGAGATATGGGCGAATATAGAGAAATTCTTGGCGGCATCATTGGCGCACTGCCAATGGTCGAAGGCACACACTCTTATTTCGTGATGGAAGAAGTGAAGGAAAGTCCTCTTTTGCCAATCACAATATCCAAGGCCAGAACATGAACCCCAAGATAGTCCGCAACATTTTATCCTTGCGGCGCGAAGCTGCGATTTGGAAAAGCGAAGGTCTAAGCTATGCCATTGTGCCGACCATGGGCGCTTTACATGAAGGGCATATGGATTTGGTGCGTGAAGGCTTCAAGCGCGCCGACCGAGTTATGGTTTCGATTTTCGTAAACCCAAAACAATTTGGAGCAAAGGAAGATCTGGGGCGCTACCCGCGCGACGAAGAAGGCGATGTTGAAAAACTGGGCGCTGAGGGCGTGCAATTGATCTTTGCCCCGGCACCAGACAGCATTTACCCAATTGGCTTTTCAACTACAGTCCATGTTGAAGGCCCAGCCAAAGCTGGCCTTGAAGATAAATATCGCCCGCAGTTTTTTGATGGCGTGGCCACGATTGTTTCAAAGCTATTCATTCAGTCTGGTGCAAACTTCGCCATGTTTGGCGAAAAAGATTATCAACAATTACAAGTCGTCACCCGCATGGCCAGAGATTTGGACATCCCCATAGACATCATTGGTGTTGAAACGCGCAGAGAAGAAGACGGCTTGGCCATGTCATCACGCAACCGATATTTGTCAAAAACCGAACGCACTCTGGCTACAGCCATTCACAAAAACCTGACACAAGCCGCCGAAAAAATCCGCAGTGGTGTCAATCAACAGACCGCCACTCGCGCCGCCTCTCGCTCGCTCACCACATTGGGTTTCAAAGTTGATTATGTGACAGCCAGAAATGCTGCAACCCTCGCCGTGCCGGAGAACGCCAATGAACCCTTGCGCCTGATTGCCGCTGCATGGCTCGGCAAAACGCGTTTGATTGATAACATCAAAGTTTAAATCAATCCCAGTTCAACCAACTCACGCCGCATTTTATCGGATGTGTCACCAGCTTTTTCACCGCGCGGCAAATCAACGGGAGAGTCGTCTTCTTTCAAATAGCGCCACCCTTGAAAAGCTCGGCGTGGTGTCGGACGCACAAGAATAATATCTGGCTTAAACAATATCCGGCAGCGCTTGATTCCGTCACCCCCAATAACCTCTTGCAAATCAGCAATCGGCTGGCGGCACAATATTAACCCTCGGATGACCCAGTACAGCGATCCGTTTGGCAATATTTCATTCTGCCGCCGCGGAAACATACGGGTCACATGATCAAGGTCCTCGTTGCTCTTTTTGGCAAGCTTGACCCAAGCGCTCATCTCCTCAATTTCGGATACGCCAACACAGAGTTTGATTAGATTTAAAGCCATGGCATAGTGTAACCTTCGGGAACTGATTGGCCACCATTAAAGCATTTGGACGATAGGTGAACAAAAGCCTTTTGGTTTCCCCAGTTTTAAACAGGAGATAAACATGTCCACAGTAGCCAAAGTCATCGAGCTCACATCTTCTTCTTCAAAAGGCATTGAGGATGCTGTTGAAACGGGCATTCGCCGCGCTGATTCAACTTTAGACAACATTGAAAGTGCTTGGGTTCAAGACATTAAATGCGTCGTTAAAAACGGCAAAGTGGCCGAATGGCGCGTGAACATGAAAGTCACATTCCTTCTGAAATAACTAATCGATCACAAGCAATTGAACATCAGCGCACCAACTTGATTGGCGGCGCAGGGTTGATTGCGCCATAAAAATGTGGTGCAAAGCCCAAAAGCCATTCCGAGAAATTCCGAAAGAACATTCTCGTCAGTACCCTTCATTGACTATTTGGCCAATGAACTGCCGATGCTCCATGCTTATTTGGGCGACATCGCGTTCAACAAAATTGCACACGATTATGTTTCGGCAAATGCCAGTCAGCGCGAAAATGCAAACTTCCTGAGCACCCATTTACCGCAATATTTGCAAGCATCTCCTAGCTTCACACATAACCCAGAGATTTACGAACTTGCCGCTTTCGAGGTGGCAATTAACAAGGCCTTTGTTGCTCAGGAATCGTGCATCGCCAAAAGCTTAGACGCATTCTCCGGCGATCAACGAACAATAAAAATCAAATTTGTTGATTCAGTGCAGCTTTTACTTTTCAATCAAAACACAACCAGCATTTGGGCTGCCTTAAAGTGTGAAGAAAAACCACCCAGACCCCATAGCTTGGACGCACCTCAACATGTTTTAGTATGGCGTCAACGTGGTGTTTCGAGATTCCGCATCTTAGGTGAAGAAGAAGCAAGCTTGTTTCAGCACTTCGCAAAGAAGGCAAAAACAGTCACACAAAAGTCGGTGCTTCAAAGAACTTCAAACTATCTGCGTGGTTGGCTGGATGCCGAATTGGTTGCATGTGCCGTTTGACTTTTTTTAAAATAGCTCAAGTCAACACTCTTGAATTGAAAAGTGCTTGCGGCAATGATACCAATATTATGCCTCACCATGAGCTCTGTTAACCTTTGACCGTCAATCAATACGATCTTTTTTGAAATGGCCCGTACAACAGCATGAGCTGCGGGTGTGAATTGTCCAGTCGTAACGAATATGCCCTTCGCAGCATGTTGCGCATCCAAACTACCTACAAAATCTCGAACAGCAGAAACAGCGACAGTGCTGCCGGGCTTTAGGCGCTTGGCTTGAATATAAATCATGTCGAGTCCCAACTCGTCCATGTCAATGCTTCCGTCTATGCCGCCATCGCCGCTGCGACCCAAGCGGCGCGATAAATCTCGACGTCTTCCACCATACCCCAATGCCAGCAAGACATCGATCACCATTGATTCAAAGAAAACATGACTTTGAACATGAATATACCCCAGGAGATCAGAACAGAGTTGTTTTAACATAAGCTGATGAGCTTGGATGATCAAATCTTGATAGGGTGCAAAATCTACTTTTTCTTGCGCCAAATAATCTGATTGATTTTCATCATCTGGCAAAGATTTCAGCTCAACGCTTCGCACATGCGGTGACATCAAGAGTGCATAATCATCAGTCATAAGGACCCCCCTAGGGAAGCACCTTAACACAAACCTATTAAGCGGCGGTCATCGCGTCTAGCTCGATTTTAATCACTCGAGCTAGACTCCATTAAGATTATAAGTTTGAGCCGTCAGACTTGCTGATAAAGCAAGGAACACCCTGGGACTTTAAAGAACTGCATTCTGATTTGGCACTGTTCTGATCATCAAAACCAGCGAGGCGCACACGGAAGAAAACGCCTTTCGCGCCAAGATCAGCCTTGATGACCACTGGCTTTTTATCAGCCAGTGCCTTGTAACGCTTCTGCAAATTCTTCCACGTTGTCCAAGCTGCATCTTCGCTTGCAGCAGACGAAATTTGAACCCCCCAACCGGCAGCAGAAACAGTTTTAGAAGCTTGCTTTTCAACAGGTTCAATACTTGCGGTCTCTGCTGGGTCAGCTGGCTGTTCGTCAGCCTGCGCTAAGACGGCTTTTTTACCGCCCTTAGCTTTAGGATTTTTTGGAATCGGCGGCACTTCATCAACAACGACCACCTTTTCAATTGCTGCCACTTTGGTCACTTCTTCAGGCTGTGCAACCGCAGCAACATCTTCAGAAGTGGGCAAGCGTTCCGTATAGAGCTTAGCCGTATTTTTTGATTGCGGCAGAATTTCCTGTTCAACAGTCGTTTCTGTCTGGCTAACCTCAGTCAGGTTTGCAGGTGGCTCAATGCCTTTAGGCAAGTCTGGCTTGTGTATCGTGCTTGAACCACCAACCGCAACCGTTGAAGCTGTCAAAATTGAATCCGTCGCGTCAGAGTCAGAGTTTTTAACGCTTTCGTCTGAAGTCTGGTCAACGCCTAAGCTGGCTAGCTTGTCTTGTGCGGGTTGAAAACTTGCATCAGCAAGAACCGCAGACTTCAACATCTGCCTCATATCATTTGGTCGTTTCAGCAGCTCATATGTTTGTGCTTCACCAAAATAAACGCGTGCTGGCTCCGGGTGTCCAAACTTCAACGCACGCTCATAATCTGATAGCGCAAATAGATACTGCCCGCCATTGCGCAAGGCATTCGCTCTGCTCAAAAATGCGTGCGCAAAACTTGGGTTTAGCAACAATGCGCTGGTAAAATCTTCGATCGCCAATGGCCCATTGCCAAGCTTTTGTTGTGAAAGTCCACGATTGTAAAGCGCGGTCGCGCGCAGTTCTGAAGACATCGCGTCCAAACTTAATGCAGCTGTATAATCATCAATCGCCTTGGCTTGGGCGCCCTGCTGCTGGTAAGCAAGCGCCCTGTTCAGCAACGCATTGGCCAATACCTCGGGCTCTAGCCCTCTGGACTCAATGGCGAATGAATAGAGAGAAATTGCCTTGGCGCTGTCACCAGTCGTCAAGGCTTGATAAGCCTGCGTGGTGACCGGATTTGTGGTGGCGAGTGCTGAGCCGATATTTGCGCCTAACGCTACAAGATACACGGAACTAACAAACGCTAATGCTACGCTACGAACTTTCATAGTTCGCGATAATGGACTGTTAGGGTTAAAACTCCGTTTCTAACACGGGGTATTTATACCTAATTTTTGGTTAACCAACTGTCCTATTAACTCTCGCGCATGGCATGCGCCACTTGGTCCATCAATGGTTTAACAAGATAAGAAAATGGCGAGCGCGATTCCGTTCGAATAAAGGCTTCGGCTGACATGCCCGGCTTCAACTTATTCTGCCCAAGCTTTTCGAGTTCCTTGGCCGAAATTGTCAGTCGAATAGCATAGAAAGGCGGTGACTGTTGATCGACACGAGATGTATCAGCTGCAACTTGGCTAACCTCTCCTGCAATTTCAGGTGTCACCCGCGCGCTAAACGAATTGAACCGAATAGATGCGGATTGGCCAACATGCACATGACTAATGTCATTGGGTGATACTTGTGCTTGCAACACCAAATCGTCACCTTGTGGCACAATCATCATCAGAGTTTCACCGGGTGCCACAACGCCTCCCTCTGTATGGATGCTGAGTTGATAGATCGTGCCTGTTATGGGCGCTTTGATCGACGCGTGTGCAAGACGTGCTTTGGCTGCAACATTACGCCCGTCAAGCTCTGAAATCTTGGCGTCAACGTCGCGTAGCTCAGTCAATGCCTGGTTTCGCACTTCCTCACCCACCTGAATAATCTGTAATTTAATCTCACCAATTTTGGCTTCAGAGCCACTGCGGTTGGCCTGAAGCTGCCCTTGTTCTCCATCAAGCCTAGCTGTTTCCCGGTCCATCGCCATGACACGGCTGGCTGGAACCAAGCCTTGTTTTTGCAGCTTGCGCAAATTGCTGGCTTCTTGATTGATTAAAACCAACTGCCTTTTTCCTGAATCAATTTGCGACTGATATCCTTTAATCTGATCCGTCAACTGACCAATCTGTTCGTTCAACTGGCTTTTCTTGCCCGCTACGGTGTCTTCAATCGATTTTAAAAGCCGTTGTTGGCCAGCAACAGTCTGCGCAATGTTCGGTTCAGCCTTGCGGGTTTCTATGGCGACAGGCAATGTGATCGTGCTCATATCATCACGCTGCGCTTCTAACCGGGCCTTTTTGACCAGCATTTCAGAAAGCTGCCCGTCAATAATGTCAAGCTCAGCTTTGGTTTCAGTCGGATCAAGCAAAACCAAATTTTGGCCAACTTGCACCAACTCTCCATCTTTCACCAAGATACGAGAAATATTACCACCTTCGCGGTGTTGAACTTTTTTGGAGTAGGTTTCGGCTGTAATTGTGGCAGGTGCTATGACCGCGCCATTAATGTCGGCCATCGCAGTCCATGCACCAAACACGCCGCACATTGCAATGATGCTGGCAAAACCAAATACTTGAGTGCGCCGCAGAGATTTGTTTGTGTTGATTGGCTTCATTTATTCAATTCCGCTTATTTGGGGGTGCAATTTGAAAACCCTTTGGCAGTTCAATTTGTTGCTGTTGTGGCCGCTGCCCCACAAAGGTCGGAATTGATGAACTTGCTGGTGTCGGTTGCGGAGCTTGAGAAGGTGTCATCATCTTTTTCATAATCTCTTCACGTGAGCCCATAACCGCTACCTGGCCATTTGTCAGAACCAAAAGATTGTGCATCGCTTGCAACGCGCTCGGGCGGTGCGCCACAACCACAACAGAAGCACCGCGCTTGAGGCAGGCACGTATGGCACTGTCCAAAGCCGCCTCGCCGTCAGCATCAAGGTTCGAGTTTGGCTCATCCATCACAAACAAAACCGGATCGCCAAACATCGCCCGGGCCAAAGCCACTCGCTGCTTTTGGCCCGCTGAAAGCCTGCTACCACCTTCATTAAGTGGTGTGTCATAGCCTTGTGGCAGACGCATAATGAAATCATGAATATTGGCGAGCGTTGCTGCTTCTACAACTTTCGTTGAATCCGGTTCATCCGAAAACCGCGAGATATTCTGCGCTACTGTGCCATCGAAAATTTGAATGTCTTGTGGCAGGTATCCAATCAGAGCACCCCGCTCGTCATCACCACGCTGCTCAGAGGTTGCTCCATCCAAACGAACAGAGCCGCGAACGGGTTGAATGAGGCCCACCAATGCCCGCGCCAATGTTGATTTGCCAGCACCGGTCGGCCCAATGATCCCCAAGCCCTGACCGGGTTCAACTTTAAAATTGATTCCCTGTAAAATCGGTTTGTCCGTACCCGGTAACATGATCGCAAGGTTTTCAACTTCAATGAGACCTTTGGGCGGCGGTAGTTTCATGCGCTCTGGCTCGGGCGGAACCATATCTAAAACCCGGTTCAATCTATCATAAGCATTTCTAAAACCGATAAACTGTTGCCAACCACCAACGGCCTGCTCTACCGGAGCCAAAGCGCGGCCCATGATGATCGAAGAAGCGATAATTGAACCACTCGAAATTTCATGCTTGATCGCAAGATAAGCACCCATCCCTAACATGGCCGACTGCACGATCATGCGAAACACCTTGCTGAACATGCTATAAGTGGCACTTGCATCATTTGCGCGCGTTTGAAAATCCAATGCCTCATGTTGCGTCATGGCCCATTGCTTGCGCATGGCCCCCTTCATGCCAAGCGAATGCAGCGCTTCAGCATTGCGCCGCGCTTCCTCAGTCATCAAATTGGCTTTGCTCAAAGCTTGATTGGCTTTGGCCATAGGCGCTTTGCTGGCCCTGTCCGTCAATATAGCTAAAACAAAAATGATGATTGCCGAAACTAAAGCGACAACACCCAACATCCAATGTAGTAAGAAACACACCAATAGAAAAATGGGAACGAATGGCATATCCATATAAGCTAAAGGCCCCTGCCCACCCAAAAATTGGCGGATAGTGCCAAGGTCTTGTACAGGCTGACTTCCCGCATTTGTCGTACGCCGCAAAGCAAGCTGCGCAACGGAGTCAAAAACCCGGTTGCGCAGACTTTCTTCAATCCGCCGCCCAATCCGCACCATGATGCGCGTGCGCACATAATCAAGGACGCCATAGAAAACATAAACCACAAAAACAATAAGTGCTAAGGCCACAAGTGTTGGCACGCTGCCAGAAGGCAGAACGCGGTCATAGACCTGCAACATGAATATTGAACCCGTCAGCATCAAGATATTCACGATCGAGCTGAAGAACATGGCCGAGCCAAGTGCACCCCGACACGTCTTGAGAACTGCCAGAATCTCGCCTCTTGGCTTTTGCGGCTGTTGTTGCATCGACATTTATTTTTAACCTATTTCGCCTTCTTATTAGGCCCCAAACTTGTATAGACTGAGATTTCAAAATCCCAAACTAAGAAATCGCCACGGAGTTGCTGATCATGATGTCGCCGAAGCTGCCCAACTTGTCGAATTCACATTGACAATCATCCACCTCACCTGTCACAACTCACGAGCTCGGTGCCCCGAAGCGAAAGATGAAGGGCCTAAGAGGGAATACGGTGAGGACGACCCAAAAGGGGCCGAAACCGTGACTGCCCCCGCAACTGTGAGCGGCGAGGTTTGAAATGCGTAAAGCCACTGGGCAACCGGGAAGGCAATTTTCAAGCCAACGACCCGCGAAGTCAGGAGACCTGCCGAGCAAATGGGCGTATCCGCCTGAACCTAGGTCTCACGGAGGGTGACATGACCACGACAGTATTAAACGGCTCAGTTTCAGTTTCGCAGCGCATTCAGGCAGGTTTCGTTTGCTTGTTTATCGGCGCAAGTTTGGTGTTTATGGTGGGCCTTTCTCACATCAGCGTGGCACACAACGCAGCCCATGACACCCGCCATTCAATTGGCTTTCCCTGCCACTAATTTAGCTTGACTGCCCCTCAAACCGTCATTCCGACGAAAGTCGGGACCAAGACTTTCCATTAACAAGAATGTTTGAAATCAGAACCTATTGCTCTGGATTCCGGCGTTCGCCGGAATGACGGACTGGGGGTAATTTGCGGAACGAAACTCCATGACCCCACGTCTCATTCTAGCTGCCCTCATCGCCGGCCTCTGCGCTGGTATCATCATGGGTGGCATCCAACATTTTAGGCTGACACCATTGATTGCCGAAGCTGAACTTTTTGAAAAAGCTGAGGTCACAAAAGACGGCGCAAAAACCGCCTGCGTCGAAAACATGCCCGGCATGAAAATGTGCAACGGCGACAAGCCCGAATGGGAACCCAAGCAAGGCTTACAACGCACCGCACTGACCACAATTGCAACGATGATGACCGGAGCTGGATTTGCTTTGTTGTTAGCAGGAGTGTCGCTCGTCTCAGGCCTGCCCATCACCAAAAACAACGGTTTGATTTGGGGGATATGCGGTTTTCTCACCATAAGCCTCGCCCCCGCAGCTGGTCTCGCGCCTGAACTTCCGGGCATGCCAGTTGCGGATTTAAATGCGCGTCAAATCTGGTGGGTATTCACAATTTTATCGACGAGTTTCGGGATATGGCTGATTGCAGCCAAACCAAAATCCTGGGCGCCGATCGCGGCAGTCATCGCAATTGCGGCCCCCCAAATCTATGGCGCGCCCATCGCAATGCCAAATGACACCCAAGTCCCACCAAGTTTAGCTGCTGAATTCGTGGCCCATAGCTTAGCCGCCAACGCAATCTTCTGGGCGCTTATTGGTCTATTTGTTGCACATGCCTTTGCATATGTTGAAAGAAAGTATCCATGACTACCAAAATCCCCACCACCGTGATCACAGGCTTCCTCGGCAGTGGCAAAACCACCATGATCCGCAATCTGCTCATGAATGCGGGTGGCCGTAAGATCGCTTTGATCATCAATGAATTCGGCGATGTTGGTGTGGATGGTGATATCCTCAAAGGTTGCGGCCAAGAAGCCTGCACCGAAGATGACATGATCGAATTGGCCAACGGCTGCATCTGCTGCACGGTGGCTGATGATTTTGTGCCTACGATGAACAAGCTGCTGAACCGCGCAACACCGCTTGATCACATCATCATCGAAACCTCAGGGCTCGCCCTGCCCCAACCCTTGGTTCGTGCCTTCAATTGGCCCGATATTAAGTCGCGGGTTACTGTCGATGGTGTGATCACTGTGGTTGATGCCAAGGCTCTAAGCGAAGGTCGCTTTGCTGATGATGAAGAGGGAATCGCCGCACAACGCGCTTCTGATCCAACCGTTGATCATGAAAACCCAATTCAAGAATTATTCAATGATCAATTGAACAGCGCCGATATGGTTTTGCTTAACAAGGCCGATCTGCTTTCATCTGACGAAATGAAAGCTGTGACCGATGCGCTGATACCTCAACTCCGCAAAGGCACAAGCCTAGTGCAAACCACTCAAGGCGTGATCGATGCTGCAATACTGCTGGGCCAGAAAGCCAGTGCTGAAGACGACATGCAAAACCGCCTCTCAACCCACGAGCAAGAGGGTGAAACCCAACATGACCATGACGATTTTATCACGTTCATCGTGGAATTGAACGGCGAACAAAACAAAGAAACATTGCTCCACCGCATCGCCAACACCATCGCTTCGCACGACATCCTCCGTGTCAAAGGTTTCGCTTCGGTCGCGGGTTCCAACGCACGTCTTTTAGTGCAAGCAGTTGGCCCGCGCCTCAACTCCTATTTCGACCGCCCATGGAATGCGGGCGAAGCCAAGCGCACGCAGCTTGTTGTGATCGGTGAAAAGTTGATGGATCAAACAGCAATTTCCAAAATGTTGCTTGGCTAGTGCATCTCCTGGCCACCACGTCTGGCGTGATTGACGGCGCTGCCGAAGCCATCGACCTCAAACAATCACCCGCCGATGTAATCATACTAACCGCTGCTGATAGTGAACTCGCCAACCTCGCCCGTGCTGTTGATGCATTAGGTGATGCAGCGCCCACCACCCGCCTCGCTAATCTCATGGCACTTCAACACAATTTCGCAGTTGATCTCTACGCCGAAAAAACCTTAAGCCAAGCCAAACTCATCATCATCCGTTTGCTCGGCGGCGCGTCTTACTGGCCCTACGGTGTTGACGTTATCGAAGCACTCGCCCGCGAAAACAATATCAAACTCGCCATCATTCCCGGTGGCAATGATGCTGACCCGTCACTTTCAACTCGCTCAACTATAAGCCCTTCCGATTGTGAACGCCTACGCCAATATTTCGTGTGCGGCGGTCACGACAATGCGAAAGCAATTTTACAATTCGCCAATCATCTTTTGATGAGTGCTCCGGCACCCCCTCCCGCCGAACCATTACCTGTTTCAGAATTTTATCAAGGCGACGGCTCAGAAAAAATCTCAATAATTTTCTACCGCTCTGTCATCGAAGGCGGTCAGACAGCGCCCGTCGATGCCCTGCTGGCGTCATTTGAAAATCAAAATATCAGCGCCTCAGCCATTTTCGTCGCCAGCCTCAAAGATAAAACCAGTGCAAGTTTTATTCGTGAAAACTTAAAATCACCACAAGTCATCATCAACGCGACTTCTTTTGCTGTCGGTGACGAAATCAATGACCCTCTCGCCAGTTTTGATTGCCCTGTATTGCAAGTCACACTGGCTGGCAACTCTCAACAAGACTGGCAAGATTCAACGCGCGGATTGAAAGCCTCTGACCTTGCCATGTCCGTCGTGTTGCCAGAACTTGACGGCCGGATTTATACCCGTGCCATTTCATTCAAGGCTGACTCGATGTGGCATGAAAAAACTGAATGCCGAATTGTCACCTATCAACCAGTGCAAGACCGCATCGACTACGTGGTAACCCTCGCCGCCAATTGGCTGAAACTTCGAGAAACACCAAACGCGCAAAAACCGATCGCCATTGTTTTAGCCAACTACCCTGACAAAGACGGTCGCGTGGCCAATGGCGTGGGCTATGACACGCCTGCAAGTACGATTGAGATATTAAAGGTGCTGAACTTGTCAGGCTATAAAGTTGACAACATTCCGGCTTCAGGAAACCGCCTCATCTCCCACCTACTGTCATCCCGACGAAAGTCGGGACCCAGAGCCGCAGACTCCATGCCTGTTGAAAGTCTGGATCCCGACTTTCGTCGGGATGACGACAATTAAAGAGGAAAACTTTACCTTCCCCGCCGCGCCACGCGCTCAATCTCTTCACGCACTAGTTTTTCAACCAGTTGTGGTAAATTATCGTCTAGCCAAACTTTTACCATGCCGCGCAACAAATCTTGGGTCATGCCTTCAAGGCCGCGATCACCAGCGGCACGGGACATGATAGCATCCGTCAATTGCTGGAATGAATTTTGCGCTGCATAAGCCGTGCTTGGAGACAGCAATGCAGTTTGGGCGGGTTGTAGTGGTGCGTAAGCCGGTTCGTAATATTCTTGCTGCGGCGGCATAGGCTGCGCCTGCTCTTCCCACACTTGCTCTTGATATTCAGGTTCGTAAATCTGTTCAGGTTGAGGGGCTAAATCTTCGATATAGGTTTGGCGTAAAGCGGGTGCTTGGCGGGGCGGCATTTGTGGCTTTGCAACTTCGCCAGCCAATATGCGGCCTATGCCATTGCGGTTTTGATCCACTTCAATGGATGCTCTTGGCACATGGGGCTTTGGTGTGGGAGCACGAAGTTCAAAAGCCGATGCGCCACGGTTTTTTCCGATGCGTTCGCGCAACTGCGCTATCTCACCATCAGCTTGTTCGCGGCCTGCGGAACTGGGATCAAAATTAACGCGCATTTCGCGAAGTGCACCGCGCATTAAAGTGCCTTGCGAGTTTCCTGAAGTGTTTGATGAAGCGGGCGCAGAAATGCCGCCGAGGTCATCATCAATGGCCTTACGGATCGACGCTAATAAATCTTCTACGCGAGGTTCAACAGTCACGAAACAAATGGCCCCATCAGTATGCTTTGGAATAATTCATTCGCCGCAATTTGTTTTTACGTCAAACAGAATTCAAAGTCGATAAACCTTTACTGCGACTCACCCGTTTCGGGGTCAAGGCCAATCCACTTGTTACGCACATCATTGTAATGTTCTTTGACATCATAAATGCCATTCACACCCAAGTGCCGGGCGGTCAGACGGCCCATTGACTGCAACAATTGGTAAGAGGAAACCAGCTGATCATGTTGAGCCGCGACTTCTGCAATACGGCTGTTCACCAACGATTGCTCTGCATTCAATACGTCAATCGTGGAGCGCGAGCCAACTTGATATTCCTGGCGAACACCATCCAAAGCCAAAACAGACGCAGAAACTTGCGCCCGTGCGGCAGATAGGTTTTGCCCTGTTGCTGTGATGTTGTTCCAAGCATTCGTCACATTTTCGCGCACGGTGCGCACGGCAGAAATAACCTGGATGCGGTTTTGGCTTGCTGTTTCTTTGGCTTGCCTCACCAAAGAATAACGTAAACCTTGCTCATAGATTGGAACGGTAACCACACCCAGAATCGATGCGGTGCTGGAGCTTGATCCGACTCCACCTTGATCCCACGTGGTGCTTGCCGTGGCTTGCAAATTGACAGTTGGCAACAAGTCACCAAACTGCACGTTTATGTTGTGCTCCGAAGCATCTTGAATTTGCGCCGCTGCCAAAATTGAAGGATTGGTTTCTTGGGCAATTTTGCATGCTGCATCGAGACTTTGTGGGCGTTGTGCCATCCTCGGCATAACGAGTTTGCCGGGTTTACGGCCAACGACGGTGCGGTAATTGGCTTCTGCTGCCTTCACGTTTGAGATGGCCAGTGCCACTTGGCCCTGCGCCCCGCTCAAGCTGGCGCGCGATTGGGCCACATCAGTGCGGGTTAATTCACCTGCGGAGAACCTGGCATTAGAGGCCCGAAGTTGAGATTGGAGCACTCGCACGTTTTTTTGACGTAATCCCAAAATCTGACGCGATTGCACAACATTCATATAAGCTTGAACAGCACTAAACAGTGTTGTTTGCTCAACGGAAAGCAGCTGTTGGCGGCCTGCTTTGACTGTGGCTTCGGCCTGTGCTGTGCCTTCCACAGTTTTGAAGCCCCGAAAAATTGGCTGATTGAGCTGAATTTGCAAAGAGCCCGGACTTGTTTCCGAATAGTTGGTTCCAAAAACGCTCGTATTGCCCGAAATTTGGTGCCCTTGCGTGGCCTGTGCCGTAATTGTTGGTCGCCAACCCGAAAGTGCCTGTGGCACTTGTTCGTCGGTCGCCCTTTGCCGCGCCCGCTCAGCATCTAATGTGGAATTATTACGGTAGGCACCCGCAAACGCGTCACTCAAAGTTTCAGCTGAAACAGTGGCATTTAACGCCAACAGCGCCGCCCCTGCCAACAGCAAGGCACGAAGACCAACAAATTTGTGCACTCTTAACACCTCTGAACACCTGAAACGACGACCCTGAGGCGTTCATTTATGTTTCACTTCTGACAACCATTTGACCTGTAAACACAAATCACGGAATCAGCAGAAACATCAGCACCCCTATTACAATCCGATATAGGGTGTGGCATTTTAAAATGCAAATGAAGCTTTTGGTTTTTCAAAGCCTGGCAGAGCCGCAACTGAAATATCATAGGCTTCGCGGCAGGTATGAGTTTGGCCCGAAATTTTGTAAATACAGCATTTGGCCATGTCTTTTGAACCCACAGCAGCGACTATTGTGCCGCCATCTTTAACTTGCGAAAACAATGCGTTAGGAACCACTTCGACGCGACCCTCAATCACAATGAGATCAAACAAACCTGCATCAGGCGCACCTTTAGCCATATCGCCTTCATGCAATGTGACATGCGCATAACCAGCGAGATTATGTCGCGCCAAGCTTGCCAGCCCCGCATCTGATTCCAACACGACAACCTGTGTTACCAGTTGTGAGAGCACCGCCGCGCCATAACCTGTGGCTGCACCAATGTCTAAAACACGGTCGCTAGACTTCACTTCAGCGACCTGAAGCATTCGTGCAAAGGCCATTGGTTCAATCAAAAACCGTGGCGTATGTGTGGCATCCGCCAAAACTACGTTTCCGTCCATGTAAGCGAGGGCTTTTTGACCAGTGCCAACAAAATCTTCACGCAAAACCAATTGCATGGCATCCAATATTCGGTAATCCGTGACGCCATTGGGACGAAGCTGGCTGTCCACCATATTTATGCGGGCTTGAGTAAAATCGAGCATATGATTTCCATAAAGTGAATATTGATTGCAAAGCGATAGCCGAGTCACCACCCTGTGTCCATGCGCTGTAAAAGATCAAACTGGTGTTGTTTCATTAATATTCATCGCCTATAAGCATCGGTTAGTGAGGCCTCGTGGCGGAGTGGTTACGCAGAGGATTGCAAATCCTTGCATCCCAGTTCGATTCTGGGCGAGGCCTCCAATTTCCCGATCACGCCGTTCCAAAACCGATTTTGCGCGCAAAATTGGGCCAGCGCAGCAAAAGCCAGCGGCCAAGCCGAATTGTCGATTTTCTGCGAAACCTTCGGATCAAAGCAGAATCAATTGATAAAATAATCAGGCCCAGCGGCAACATCCAAATTCCAAGAATTGGCAAAAAGCTAAAAATGCCACCTATGACGAATGCAATGCCGAGCAATGCCCGTAAAAACGGATGGGCCGGAACTAGAACGTTGAAGCCTGCAAATTTGATATGTTGAGCCATGCATTTTCCAGAACAATCTATATAAGACTGATAATCCAATTTGCAGCTCTAATGAAGAAAGTTAAATTTAGGGTTTGCGCCTTAAATATCATCTGCTATAGCGCTGCTGATATTCCCTGATAGCTCAGTTGGTAGAGCATTCGACTGTTAATCGAATTGTCGCTGGTTCGAGTCCAGCTCGGGGAGCCAGTTTCAAAGGGTCGGTCATTTGTTTGATCGGCCCTTTGCATTTGCGGGCGAACTCAGGCAATTTGGTTTACGCGCAAGGAGCACCACATGGATATTCGCCACAACGTTATTGATGCCATCGGCAATACGCCCCTCATTCAATTGCGCAAAGCTTCAGAACTGACGGGCTGCACTATTCTTGGAAAAGCCGAATTTATGAACCCCGGACAATCTGTTAAAGATCGCGCTGCGCTCTTCATTATTAAAGATGCGATCAGGCGCGGTGAATTGAAACCGGGCGGAACCATTGTTGAGGGTACGGCAGGAAACACTGGGATTGGATTGTGCGTCGTGGCCAATGCAATGGGTTTCAAAACTGTGGTGGTGATCCCTGAGACGCAGGCGCAAGAGAAGAAAGATGTTTTGCGCCAACTGGGTGCTGAGCTGGTCGAAGTACCCGCTGTTCCCTATAAAAATCCAAATAACTATGTGCGCTATTCGGGCCGACTGGCTAAGGAAATGGGGGCTGTTTGGGCCAACCAGTTTGATAATGTGGCCAACCGAATGGCGCATATTGAAGGCACCGGGCCAGAAATCTGGTCGCAGACCAATGGCAAGGTGAATGGATTTGTTTGTGCTGTGGGATCAGGCGGAACACTGGCCGGCATCAGCATGGCGCTGAAGAAACATAACAAGGATATTCGCATTGCGCTGGCCGACCCAATGGGGGCGGCACTTTATAATTTTTACAAACATGGCGAATTAAAATCCGAGGGATCATCGATCACCGAGGGCATTGGCCAAGGACGAATTACGGCTAATCTTGAAGGCGCTGTGATTGATGATGCGTTTCAAATTCACGACAAAGAAGCGATGCAAATCGCTTTTGATTTGTTGGAGCACGAAGGTTTATGCATGGGCGGATCAACAGGTGTAAATGTGGCAGGTGCTATTGCGCTGGCCAAACAGATGGGCCCGGGCCACACGATTGTGACGATCCTATGTGATTATGGCACCCGCTATGCTTCAAAAATTTTCAATCCAGAATTCTTACGCAGCAAAGATTTGCCGGTGCCGCATTGGCTGGAGGCAAAGTCAAAAGCGCCGAAAGTATTTGAGGATGTTCCGAAGTGAAAAATTTGATTTCAACTGAATGGTTGGCAAATCATTTAAACGACCCTGATATTTGTATTCTCGATTGTTCTTGGCATCTGCCATCCGCAAAGCGCGATGCAAAAGCGGAGTTTGATGCGACGCATATTTCTGGCGCAGCCTTTTTTGATCTTGATGCGATATCCGATACACAATCGAAACTGCCGCACATGCTGCCAAGTGCTGAAAATTTTGGCCGCGAGGTTAGTAAGCTTGGCGCTGCGAACGATAAGAAAATTATTTGTTATGACAGTGTTGGTTTGTTTTCAGCTGCACGCGCATGGTGGATGTTTAAAGCATTTGGACATCTGAATGTTGCGGTGTTGGACGGTGGCTTGATGAAATGGTTAGCTGAAAATCGAGAGATGAAGGCCGGCCCAGCAGCTCAAAAACCACACGTTAATTATTGGGCGAAACTTGATCCGTCTTTCGTCAGCGCTATTGATGAGACGGCAAATACCAAAGCCCAAATTATCGACGCAAGATCACCCACGCGGTTTCGCGGCGAAGAACCAGAACCCCGCGCGGGTGTAAAACCCGGGCATATCCCGGGCGCTAAAAACGTGCACTATGCCAGTCTTTTGCATAGCAACGGCACCCTGCGCCATCCGAATGATCTGGTGGCCGCCTTTCGCACAGCAAAAGTAAATCTCGATAGGCCCATCGTCACAAGCTGCGGCTCTGGCGTGACAGCCGCGATTTTGACTTTGGCGCTGACTGAATTGGGAGCAACTGATCTCAAACTCTATGATGGCAGCTGGGCGGAATGGGGCGCGAGTAGCCGGGAGATTGCGATGGGGGCTTGAGTTTGGCTGATATTTAAGTTATAACGATTGTTATAAGGAACCTTCAAATGAACAAACATGTTACTATCGCTACGGCCAAAGTTACGACTGTTGGAAATTCGACTGGCATTACGCTTCCAAAGGAAGTGTTGGCTAAACTGCGCATTGGCAAGGGTGATACGCTGTGTTTTATGGAAACCCCAGACGGAGTGCTTTTGACGCCTTATAGCGATGAGTTCGCCAAAATTATGGAAGCAGCTGAAATTGTTATGCGTGAAGATCGTGACGTTTTGCGCATTCTTGCAAAATAGATATGGAAAACATTATCTGGTTAAGCATGGAAGCCGTGCTTGCAATGCATGCGCGGCAGTTAGCAGAGCACGGCGGCGGGACTGGCGTGCGCGATGAAGGACTTTTAATTTCAGCACTTCAACGCCCAGAAAATAAGGCGGCTTATGAAAATCCTGATTTGGCGGATCTGGCCGCCGCGTATGGATTTGGCATTGCCCGGAATCATCCATTTATTGACGGCAACAAACGCACCGCGTTGGTCGCGTCACGAACATTTTTGATTATCAATGGCTTTCAGATCGGCGCAAGCAAGGAAGAAAAATTGACCACATTCCTAAGTCTTGCATCAGGTGATCTCACAGAAGCTGAACTTGCAATTTGGTTTCGTAAGCATATGGTTGCATTAGACTAACCTCTACCGCACCGGAGCCGCATACAATATCCCGCCCTTGCTCCACAGCGCGTTCAAGCCGCGCTCAATACCAAGCTTTGATCCCTTGCCCAGATTGCGCTCAAAGATCTCGCCATAATTTCCACCTGCTTTAATGGCGCGGGCGGCCCATTCAGCGTCGAGGCCCATGTCGGCGCCAAACGTTCCTTCGAGTCCAATCAAGCGGCGCACGTCTGGTTTTTTGCTGTTGGCTTTTGCGTCATCAACCCCTGCTCCGCGAAGGCCCAGTTCTTCGGCGTTGATCAAGGCAGCTAATGTCCAACGCGCAATGTTGAACCATTGCTCGTCACCCTGACGAACCGCCGGGCCCAATGGTTCTTTCGAAATCACTTCTGGCAAAATGATATAGTCATCAGGTTTGGCCAGCTTTAAACGCACAGCATAAAGCTGCGATTGATCTGCCGAATAAGCGTCGCACTTTCCGCCTTCCTTCGCTTGAAAGGCCGTCACCAATTCGTCAATCGTGCCGAAAGTTACGGGTGTAAAAGCGAGCGTCTTCTCGCGGAAAAAATCTTCAACGTTGGCTTGGGTTGTTGTGCCAGAGAGAAAACAAATTGCGGCCTGCCCCAGATTGAAAACTGAATTGACGCCAATTGATTTTGGCACCAGAAAACTTTGACCATCATGATAACTGATGCCAACAAAGCGGAACGGCATTTTGGTTTCGCGTTCCATCGTCCATGTTGTGTTGCGCGCCAGAATATCAACGGCACCCGATTTCAAACTATCAAAACGTTCTTTGGCCGAGAGTGGAACATAATCAACTTTTTCTGCATCACCCAAAACGGCAGCGGCCACAGCGCGGCAATAATCCACGTCAAAGCCTGCCCATTTGCCATCGTCACCTTTGAGTGCAAATCCCAGCAATCCTGAGTTCACGCCACATAAAAGCTTTCCCCGTTTTTTAACATCATCAAGAGTGGACGCTGAAGCCACGCTGAACATGGTTGCAAGTAAAAATACAAGGGACAGAATTTTGCGCATGAAACGAATCCGATTCAAAATTGATACATAACTCTAGCTTTAACCAGACTTGCTGCCAAGCTTTGAGATATGGGTGTTGATGGCCTCGACTGTTGAATATGTTGAAACGGCTGGCTTGAAGGGTCTTGCAATCATGACCACGGGGATGCCCATGTTTCGCGCTGCGACCAATTTCATTTCCGTCTCACCACCGCCTGCGTTTTTTGACACAATAAAAGTGATGCCATTTTCACGCAAAACAGTCATTTCGCTTTCCAAAGAAAACGGTGGGCGTTCAAGAATCATTTTCCAAGTTGCGGGCAAAGTGATTGAGGTGGGCTCAATCATTCGAGCAACACCCGATATATCTGGCCGAGCCATAAAGGGCGCAACTTCCTTCCTCCCAATCGTCAACATGACGGATGCCCGAGGAGGAAGCGCATCAACAGCAGCACTGATGCCGGCTACGTTGATCCAATGATCTTCAGGCCTGGCTACCCAAGCAGGTCGTTCCAACCGAACCAAAGCAATGTGCCCAGCCGCATCCACCGCATTTGCTGAAATTTGGGCTGCGAATGGATGAGTGGCATCGACCAACACGTCATATTTTTCTGAAACCAGATAGCGCCGTAAACCATCAGCACCACCAAAACCGCCAACGCGAACTTTGCCTTCAGGTTGAACCGGATGCTCTGTCACCCCGGCGAAAGATGTCGTCACATCATGACCCGCATGGATGAGCCTGAACGCCAATTGGCGCGCATCACGGGTACCACCCAAAATGAGAATTTTCTTAGCTTGCATGTGCAATAATTTTTCCTTGACGGTCGGTAACGATGACGTCAGCGACCGAACTTGATTCCAGCACGCGCCTTACATGATGCAGAGCTTCTTCGGCAACTTTTTCTGCGAGCGAAAGTCCGACCATTTCCAAAACCTGTTGGGCCGTATTTGCAGCGAGCACTTCGGCACGCATTGTTTCAGGCGCACGCGTCGCCAGCCAAGTAAAATCAACCTGTGATCGCCCTGAATGTAAATCCATTGCCCCTTGCGCCAGCTTCACCATTTTGCCAAAGCCTCCGCCGATGGTGACCCGTGGCACGGGATTAGCACGAACATATTTGAGCAGCCCCCCCGCAAAATCACCCATGTCTAACATCGCTTCAAGTGGCAAGTTGAAATGTGCACGCACTGCATCTTCAGATGTTGAACCCGTGCAACCCGCAACATGTTGCAAGCCCATGGCGCGGGCCACATCAATGCCTCGGTGGATAGAGGCAATCCACGCCGCACAAGAAAATGGATTTACGATTCCGGTTGTCCCTAAAATCGATAGTCCGCCGATAATTCCCAGACGTGGGTTCCACGTTTTTTCGGCGATCGCCGCGCCATCTGGAATTGAGATTTCGATTTCGACGTCGCCGCCGCCGAGTGCCGCAATCTCGGCTATCATCATTTGGCGCGGCACGGGATTAATTGCGGGTTCGCCTACTGCAATGGGAAGACCGGGCTTTGTCACCATGCCAACACCCTCGCCTGCTTTAAATGTGACGCCATTTCCGCGCTGCCGCACGGTTGCTATGATGGTCGCACCGTGGGTTACATCGGGGTCATCGCCAGCGTCTTTAACAATGCCAACGCGCGCCCAGTCTTTGCCTTTTTCTTCGAGCGCCAATGGAAATGCAGGCGTCTCGCCCTTCGGCAAAGTGATGGAAACTGGATCAGGAAACTGGCCTGTCAGCAATGCCGTGTATGCAGCTTTAACCGCCGCAGTCGCGCATGCGCCGGTGGTCCAGCCGCGTCTTAATGGTGATTGAGGCTTTTCCAAACGCATGAGCCTATCTATAAGGGGCCATGATTAATAAGAACACCAATAAGTCCACCAAAACTGTCGCAAGCTGGGAAGCCCATTCCGACCAACCATCTGGCTTTGCAAAATTAGATGCTGAACCATTTCCGCATTTTGCTGAAGGCTGGGTTTGGCTGGTGGGGGCTGGGCCGGGCGCACCGGGGCTTATGTCCCTGCTCTGTTATCACGCCATGCAGAACTGCGATATTGTAGTTTATGATGCTTTGGTAAACCCCGACATGTTGCGCTGGGTTCGGCCCGGCGCTGAACTGGAATATGCGGGCAAGCGTGGCGGCAAACCTTCGCCCGTGCAGGTCGATATTTCCGTTCGCCTGATTGAACTGGCCCACGCAGGCAAGCGTGTGCTGCGGCTTAAAGGTGGCGACCCCTTTATGTTTGGTCGTGGCGGCGAAGAAAGCCAAAGCCTGGCCAAAGCTGGCATTCCATTTCGCATTGTGCCGGGCATTTCTTCGGGCATTGGCGGGCTGGCCTATGCAGGTATCCCCGTTACACACCGCGACACCAACCACGCCGTGATTTTTTTGACGGGTCATGATGCGACAGGAAAAATGCCTGCAAATGTCAACTGGCAAGCAATTGCAACAGCAGCACCCGTGATTATAATGTTCATGGGTGTCAAGAACTTAGGAGAAATCGCTGAGACTTTGATAAAAGCGGGTCGCCCGGCTGATCATCCGGTTACGATGGTTTCGAATGCTTCAATGCCGAACCAATCTGTGGCCAGCACGATTTTGAGCGAGGCAGGTGAATTTGTGAGGATCAACAAGCCTCCTACCCCTGCCATCGTCGTTATTGGCCATGCCTCAGATTGGCGCGAACTGCTGGATTGGTATTCGCCGGCCCTTAAGGATAATCCAATTGGCTAGAGGTTTGGCTGTTGCGGCACCTCATTCTGGCAGCGGTAAAACCCTTATTACACTCGGGATCGTTCGCGCATTGCGCAATCGTGGTCTGATAGTGGCCTCAGCTAAAGTGGGGCCAGATTACATTGATGGCCGCTTTCACGAGGCGGCAAGCGGTGCGCCTTGTGTGAACCTCGATTATTGGGCGATGGGTGCCGAAGCTTGCAAAGCACGATTAGCCGAGATTGACGCAGATATTGTGATTGTCGAAGGCGTTATGGGGCTGTTCGATGGGCCAGATGGAGCGAAAGGTTCGACAGCGGATTTGGCCGAAGCTTTGGGATTGCCGATTGTTTTGGTGATTGATGCAGCAAAGCAAGCGCAATCCGTTGCAGCCGTGGTGCATGGGTTTTCGACGTTTCGGCCATCGCTCAATATCGCGGGTGTGATTTTGAATCGTGTGGCCAGTGATCGTCACGCCAAGATGCTAAGCGATTCATTGGATTCAAAAATTTTAGGCCTGATGCGGCAGAATGACTCATTAATCTGGCCGTCACGACACCTCGGGTTGATTCAAGCGCAAGAGAATCAACGGCTTGAAGCGTTTATCGAATCAGCTGCCTCAGGAGTTTCCCGTGAAACATTTCTTGACAAGATTATCGAATCAGCAACTGAAATCACGAATCAGCCTTTTAAGAAGGCCGCTTCATTGCCGCCACTGGCTCAAAACATCGCCATAGCAAGCGATCTCGCTTTTTCGTTCTCCTACCCTCATCTGCTCGACGATTGGCGCAAACAGGGAGCGGAACTTTCGTTTTTCTCACCTCTAAACGACGAAGTGCCCAAAGGCGATGCCATATTCCTTCCCGGGGGTTATCCGGAGCTTCATGCGGGTAAACTGGCCACAAATACAAAATTTCTGGGCGCATTATGCCAGCATAAAGGCCTGATCTATGGCGAGTGCGGAGGATACATGGTTTTGGGGGACGCCATTATTGATGCGGACGGCAAATCCCACGCGATGGCGGGCCTTTTGCCTGTCACGACCAGTTTTGCAACGCGCAAGCTTCAATTAGGTTATCGCCAATTGAAACCAATCACTGCTCCCTGGAAATCCGAATTGCGCGGTCATGAGTTTCACTATTCAACAATTGCCTCCAAGGGTGCGGCCGATCCCCTGTTTCACGCGTCCGATGCTGCTGGCAAAGACCTTGGGCCAATTGGTCAGCGCGTTGGCAATGTGATGGGGTCTTATGCGCACATCATATCGGTCGCCCCAGAATGAACGCCAAATCCATCATGTTCCTCGGTACAGGCTCCGACGTCGGCAAATCGTTGATCGTGGCCGGATTGGCCCGAGCCTTTACCAATCGTGGGCTTCGTGTTGCACCATTTAAACCTCAAAATATGTCGAATAACGCTGCCGTAACTTCTGATGGCGGTGAAATTGGCCGTGCGCAGGCTTTGCAAGCACGCGCGGCGCGTATTCCAGCAACGGTTCACATGAACCCTGTGCTGCTCAAACCCGAAAGCGAGACGGGCTCGCAAGTGATTGTGCAGGGCAAGCGCAAAACCACTCTCAAAGCCCGTGATTTCTTCCGTGAACGCGCCAGCTTTATGCCTGCAATCCTCGAAAGCTTTCACATGTTGGCTGAAAATCATGATTTGATCTTGGTTGAAGGCGCTGGCAGTCCGGCGGAGGTGAATTTACGTGAGGGTGACTTGGCTAATCTGGGCTTTGCCAGCGCCGCCAATGTTCCGACAATATTGATCGGCGACATCCATCGTGGCGGTGTGATCGCTTCGATTATCGGGACATTTGCAGTTTTGAGTGAGATTGATCGCAAATATATAAAAGGATTCATAATCAATAAGTTCCATGGTGATCCGGAATTGTTTTCTGAAGGAAAACGGTATCTGGAACAAGAAACCAAGACGCCGTGCCTCGGCGTGATCCCGCATTTTAACGCTGCCAACAAACTGCCAGCTGAAGATGCAGTAACTTTAGAACACATTGTTTCAACTGATTCAAAAGGTTTGAAAATTTGTGTTCTCAGATTGCCGCGTATTGCGAATTTTGATGACCTTGATCCATTGCGCTTAGAACCTGAATTGAATGTTCGATTCATATCGGCTGGAGAGGTTATTCCGGGCGACGCAAACTTAGTCATCATCCCCGGCAGCAAATCAACGATGGCCGACTTGAAAGCTCTACGCGAGGCAGGTTGGGATATTGACCTCAAAGCCCATGTCCGTCGCGGTGGGAGGGTTTTGGGCCTGTGTGGTGGCTATCAGATACTGGGGCGCATAATCCATGACCCGGAAGGTTTGGAGGGCCAGCCGCGCAGCGTTGATGGCCTCGGCCTTCTCAATGTCGAAACAACTCTTCTACCCGATAAGACCACGACCGAAACCCAGGCCATACACGCCCTCAGCGGTCAGTTGATCAACGCCTATGAAATCCATTTGGGCAAAACCACAGGGCCAGATTGCGAGCGTCTTTTTGCACAAACTGCCAGCGGCCCAGAGGGCGCATCAAGCCCTGATGGTTTGGTGACTGGCACTTATCTTCATGGTTGTTTTGCCGCCGATGGTTTTCGTCAGGCCTTTTTGAAGTCATTGGGCATGAGCGCAAGCACCTTCGCTTTTGATCAAACCATCGAACAGACTTTGGATGACTTAGCAGCGCATCTCGAAACCCATCTTGATCTAGATAAAATTCTCGACCTTGCAGGAGACGTGCATTGAATAATTTCGCCCTTGTCGCTTTGGCGTTGGTTTTGGAATATTTTGTCGGTTATCCGCAAGTTCTATTCAAAACAATTGGCCATCCGGTTCAGTGGATCGGCAAACTGATTACATACCTCGACGAAGGTCTGAATGACCCAGACCTCGAAGACCATGACCAGCGCAATCACGGCATCTTCGCCGTCTTCGCACTGTGTCTGGCAGTCGGTATTCCAGCCTATGTCGTGGCGACTTTTCTGAGTTATCTGGCTTATGGTTGGATTGTCAACGTAGCTTTGGCCACGACGATGATTGCCCAAAAATCTCTACGTGATCATGTGAACGCAGTGGCCCGCACCCTGCCCCAATCAATTATCGATGCCCGCAAACAAGTTGGCAAAATTGTGGGCCGTGATCCGAATGCTTTGGATGAAAGTGGTGTTGCCAAAGCGGCCCTCGAAAGCCTTGCCGAGAATACCGCTGACGGCATTACCGCACCAATATTCTGGTACGCAATTGCGGGACTTCCAGGCATCGTGATCTACAAAGCGATTAACACCGCTGATTCAATGATCGGCCATAAATCTGAAAAATATCTGCACTTTGGTTGGGCAGCCGCGAAATTGGATGATCTGGTTAATCTGCCAGCATCACGGTTGACTGGGTTACTGTTCGCTGCCGCCGCTTGGTTCACATCTAAATCCCGAGCCCAAGCAGCACTCACATCAATGTGGCGTGACGCGAACAAACATCAATCTCCAAATGCTGGCTGGCCCGAAGCGGCGATGGCCGGCGCACTGGATTTAAAGTTTGGCGGCCCTCGCCAATATGACGGCGAGAAAGTTGAGCTTGCTTATATGGGAGAAGGTCGATCGCAGTTGACTGCAGCAGACATTGAAAAGGGTTTGGAGCTCTATGACCGCGCCCTACTTATTTTGTTGGCGGTTGCGGTGGTTTTGGCAATGATCCTTTGAGCACCAAGGGAAGTCCAGCGGCAATGAACACCACATGATTTGCAACCGCCGCCACACCTTGATTGGCGATGCCTTGAATATCGCGAAATGCACGGCCCAATTTATTATCCGGCACAATTCCCAAACCAACTTCATTCGACACAATCACAATGTTGGCTTTTGCTCGTTTCAGGTGCTCGACCAAATCAAAAACCATTTCTGAACAATCAGCCTCCGCCAACAACAAATTGGAAAGCCAAAGCGTTAGGCAGTCTAATAAAATAAAATTCTCGGCTTCGTCGATTTTCCCAAGCTTGGTGACCAGATCCAGCGGTGCCTCGTGGGTAATCCATCCGTGTCCGCGCTGTTTTTGATGAGCCGCTATGCGCAATTTCATTTCGTCATCGAAAGCCTGCGCCGTGGCAATGTAATATTTTTTGCCGCTGGATAGCGATTCCGCAAAGCGGCTCTTGCCGCTGCGTGCGCCGCCAAGAACGAGAGTGACAGTCATTTCGCCACCGGCGGCATGCGCGCAATAAAATGTCCGCGCATGGCTTGCGGCCATTGTTTGAATGGCACCTCGCCAGTTTCAGTGTTGCCATGCGCATCAAACCATTGAAGGATCGCTTCGGCCTGCGCTTTGGTCGGCTCGTTGCCGCCCGTCACATATGAAAAACGCTCATCGTCACGCATCACAACACTGCAAGGCCTTGTGCAATTCCACAGGCAGGATTGCGCTTGAACTTGAACGTCGGAACGCCCCTGCTCTGTCAAAACATCGTTCATTGCAGCGATCAGAATCTCTCCGCCTGTGCGCCCATCGGGCGCAAATTTCGATTCTGTTGAAAACTTACAGGTGGAACAAATAACCAGACTTCGCATCTTTTGTGGACAAGCCTTTAAGCAATGGTAACGTGGGCGGACACCAATGTATCTGCAACGCAACCCTGTCAACGATCAAATTACGGCATGAAATATAACCGCATCGCCTTTTTAGCCTCTGAAGCTCCCGAAGCCCGCAAAGCATTTAGGAGGTTGGTGAAGCTGCATGGCAACGCCGACTCTGACTCTGCTGATGTGGTGGTGGCCTTGGGCGGTGATGGTTTGATGTTGCAGGCGCTGCATAATTTTATGTCTTCAGGCCTGCCAATTTACGGCATGAACCGCGGTTCGGTTGGTTTTCTGATGAATAATTTCGTCGAAAAAAACCTGCTCGAGCGCTTGAACGACGCTGAACTGACTAGCATCCGCCCCCTCAAAATGACAGCAAAAGGTCATGACGGAAAAACCCATCAAGGCCTCGCCTTTAATGAAGTGTCGTTTCTGCGCCAGCGCAGCCAAGCGGCAAAACTTCATATCACGATTGATGGTCAGACGCGGCTTGATGAACTGATTTGTGATGGCTTGTTGGTGGCAACGCCCGTTGGCAGCACCGCCTATAATCTTTCCGCCCAAGGCCCCATTTTACCAATTGGGTCACCCTTGCTAGCTTTGACACCTATCAGTGCTTTCCGCCCAAGGCGTTGGCGTGGCGCAATTCTGCCGCATAATGCCAAAGTGAAAATCACAGTTTTGGAACATGACAAGCGCCCCGTTGCGGCGGTGGCCGATCATATTGAAGTGCGAAATGTGATTGAAGTTGAAATTGTCGAAGATAAAAAGCGCAGCGTGAAAATGTTGTTTGACCCCGGCCACAGTTTGGCCGAGCGGGTTTTGAACGAACAGTTTAAATTTTAAGCGGCACGAACCATGTCGGCCTTCAAGCGCTTGGCAATTTTGCGCACACGCTCGGTGCCGTAACGTCCGACATATTCAATCTGCTTCGCGCGTTCATTGGCGTTCATATATTCATAACGGGTCATCAGCGCCTCGAGGATGCGGCGACCAAACTCTTCCGTCTCAAGTGGCAAGCCTTCGTCCCTGGCATCGGCAACGACATCGCAAGCGGCTTTGATGATCCCAAAACAAGAGGTGGGCAGACCTGACCTTTTGAAGATCGATTTAAAACCCAAGGCCGAGCGCGAATACATTTGATCAGCGGCGCGGGGACTGGAAATGCCGGCAAGATGGGCCAGAGCTGTTTCGACCACGCGCATTTGTCCCATCGCTGCAGCGCGAACAACCAAGGCAGGTGTGAGCATATTCTGTTGCGCCAAATATTGTGTGGCCCCTGTGCGTTCTGTCACTTCAGCCTCTGAAAGAACACGCAAAATTGCTGTTTCTTCAGCATCAGCCACAAGCTCGCTTGCATCATTGGCTGGCACCCAACCGCGTTCCGCCATGAGCTGGCGCATACGACTTGCAGCACGCTTGGCTTGCGTAATACGAATATCCAAAGGCAAATCGGGCCTGGCTAGCAAGCTTTCAACGATTTCGGGCACATTGCCAAAACGTTTATAAAGGATATGGCAATCCTGACTGTCCATTTGAACAATTGGATTATTGATCAGTGCCTGAACTGTGTTGGAGGGCGAAGATTTGATTATGTAGTTGGCGGCTTCTTCAGGAAGATCATCGCGTGCGGCCACTGTTTTTTGACGAGCCTCGTCGCCAACACGCAAGATTGCCATCATGTGCCAAGAGTTGAGCGCGGGCGTTTGCGCTAGAAATGGAAGTGCAATGGCGTCTTCATCGGCTATGATTGAAAACACGATATCAGGATGAAGTTTTTCTTCATGCAACAACGCGCCGACGAGTGCAACGCGCACCTCAACCTCATCATCCACACTGAGCTTGAGCAAAATTGGTGTGACTTGATTACGCTCAAGTTCCGCAGTCAGAGGATCCGAAATCAATGCGGCAAGCTGCAACGCCAATGTCTCGCGCGCATCAGCATCGCCGCGTTCCAAAACATCGTTCAGAACTGAAACATCCAACCCAACTTCTTGATTATCACTCATCACCAAAACCAACTCATATATTCACAAGAGGTCAGGCTAGCCGCGAAGGCTTAACAATAAGTTCACTATGAAACTTAAGGTTTTAGTAACAATCGAAACTCAATTCGAAATGACTCCGGCTTGTTCAAGCTTGAATATCAACAATTCGCGGTCAAAGGGTTTCACTAAAAAATCCGCGGCGCCGTCAATAATGGTTTCGCCAACAGTTTCCATGTTTGGTTTATCAGCATAGAGTATGATCACTGGCCTTTGGGTTTGACGGCCTTGATAACGCACAAGCCGCAAGAATTCTTTTGTAGCCGTAACACCCGAGGCTTCCATCATGACTATGTCAGGGTTGGATTCTTGACAAAAACGTATGCCCGCTTCGGCACCATCGCGTTCTTCGCAATGGATTCCAATTCCACCCAAAATCTGATGCAGTCTTTGCCTTTCGGCCGGATTTTTATCGATCAACAGACAGTTTACCATTTGCTTCCACTCTCTTGCACACCGCACATGTTTTCACACGTAAAACGAGTCCTGACTCCGAGATGGTTAACAGTTCATTAAACAGGTTATCAACAGACTGAAACACACAATAAACTGTTGTTTAAAAACAATAAAATGAAGATGTCCACAGACTTATCAACAAGGCCAAATTGTGGTGTTCCAACAATGTTCACGACTCGCAGAGCGACTCACTGGTGATGTTCGTGAATCCTTAGGTTGCATCACGGGCATCATCACCCGCCTTGCAATATGTTTCAGGTCGGGCGGCGCATTTTCCAAACTGTCTCGACCGTGGTGTATTCGGCATAACCCAAACGCGCTATTGGCTTCATAGCGGCGGTGTTGACCCGGCCATTTTCAATGAACTTTTCATCGATGTGTATGCCAACAACTTGACCGATGACCAGCCAGTCATTCACGAGCCCTGTCTCATCCGGCAGTTCGACAGATTGGAAGAACTTGCATTCCAAACAGACCGGACTGAGAGCAACGCGCGGTGGCTTGATCAATCGACAGTCGGCTTTCTCCAATCCTGCATGCGTAAACTCATCATCCAAAATATCTGAGGATGTGGAATTCATTGCGTCACGCAGATCAAACGTGACCAAGTTGATTGCAAATTCACCAGTTTCAGCAGCATTGCGTACGGTGTCTTTGTATCCACCCGACCCAAAGGCAACATAATGTGGGTTGTGCGAAAAAGCGTTGTAGAAACTATAGGGCGCTAAATTTGCGACACCGTCCTTCGACACTGTTGAAATCCAACCAATCGGACGTGGGCCAACGAGCGCATAAAATGGATCAAGCGGAAGACCATGGCTGTTTGATGCAACGTCATAAAACATTATGCAAGTCTCCTGAGCAGTGCAGGGAGTTCGGCAACGGACTCCAGAACATGATCAGCCAGATGTGCGATGTCCTCATGCGAGGCGTTGCCAGACAGCACGCCAATCGCCAGCCCTGCTCCACCATTTCGAGCTTCTTCCAAATCATGCGTGTTATCACCAACCATTGCGATTTCCGACGGCTTTAAACCTGTCTTTTCGGCAAACCGCGCTATCATCTGGCCAGAAGGTTTGGGAACATCCACTCCATCAAAACCGATGACATCTACAAAATAGTGTTCAATTCCCAAATGCGCCACATGGCTGAGGGCCGAGCCCTCGCTGTCATTGGTGGCGATGCCCAGCCGCATGCCTAATTCATGAAGTTCATCAAACACATTGTGCAATGGCATGAGCGCTTTGACGCGGTTGGTCGATTTATGCACCAGTGCTTCACTGAGTATTTTGGCCTTACGTTGAACGGCAGCTTCGTTAAGCTCTGGCCATAAAACAGCGACTAACTGCTGTGTCGTTCCAGCGGCTAAAACGCTACCTGCCAGAAATGTGTCAGTTGCAACATCATAGCCAGCAGGCTCCAAACGCCGCGCAACTTCCTGCGGCCCAGCGCCAAATTGCTCGGCCACCATTTCTTTAATCACGGGCACCCAAAGCCCATCCATTTCAATCAGCGTTCCATCTTTATCAAACAACACACCGCGAATGGCCATTATGAGGTAATCCTTGTAACTAACCCAGCGACATCTGGGCGTGGACGATCCTCAAGAGGAACAGTTGTTGTGCCGATATAAATGATACCAGCGACGTGTTCATGAGCATGAACACCCATCACGGCTTTGGCACTCTGGTCATAGGCCACCCAATCTGATTGCCATTGCGCATCAAAACCAAGTGCTGTTGCCGCAAGCACAGCATTCATACAAACCGCCGCCGCCGACATTTGTTGTTCCCATAATGGAATTTTTCCGTGAACAGCAGCAGTTGAAACCACAACCAAAATTGTTGGCGCGCGCATAAACAGCCCGCGCTGAAAATTCAAACTGTCATCACCATGCGTCGGATTATTCTTCGCCCACACTTGAGCAAAGCCTTCGCCCATCCGCGCCCGTCCCTCACCTTCAATCAGGACAAACCGCCATGGCACAAGCTTGCCATGATCAGGCACACGAACGGCTATCTCTAAAATTTCATTCAGCTGATTACCCGATGGCCCTGGCCCGCTCATGGCCTTGGCTGAAGCAGATTTGCGGGTTTTGAGAAACGCCAAAACGCTGGAAGTATCATTCAATTTCGTCATCTGGCTTATTTGCCGAAACACCGTTGGGTTGGCAATGGTTTCAATTGCAACGCTGCTATTAACCATTGGTTAAGCATTTCATTGCCCCTCACCCCTTGGCTGTGCTTCAAGACTGACACCGGCCGAAGAGCTGGGGGAGAGTTAAACAGGGACACAGCGAATGGGCGATCTCAGCACCCGTCCACCGCATATCCGCCACCAAAGATTAGAGCGCTTCGCGCCTGCTTTGGTGGCGGCTCTATTTTTAAGCGCGAGTTTGGCTATGGCCACGACCGAGCGCCCAATCGGCTCAAATTCACAAGCACCCGAAATCACCCTGCCCGCCTCCGGCGAAATGGCTATTACAACTGTGCCTAAAGGTGGTGAAGGCTTGGAGCTTTCGGCGCGCTACACAGAAGATGGCAAAGTCTTGATCGAAGACATTGCATGGAAAATCAGCGATCAAGATCAAGCGGTCGTTTATGATAAAACAGCTTCACTGGTCACGTTGCCATTGCGGCCCGGCCAATATCACATCGAAGCTTCATTTGGCTCTGCTCATCATGAAGAATTTGTTGATGTACAATCCGGCACAAAATTAGGCCTTAGCTTCGTCATGAACGCTGGCGCGTTGCGCATTCTGCCTCGCGTCAAAGGCGTGGATCAATTGGAACTTACAAGTTCTGCAAAAGTTTTTGCACTTAGCGGTGTTGAAAAAGGGAAAATCGTCGCAACGAGTACAACGCCGGGACAAGTGTTAAATGTGAGCGCCGGTGATTACCGGGTCGAGAGCAAATTTCAAAATAGCAATGCAGTCGCTGTCACAGATGTGCATGTGAAGGCAGGCTTCATGAGCGCCGTAAATATTGACCACCTTGCAGGCTTGGCCAAGCTTTCCATAGCGGGCCTCACAGATCAATCCGTGCAATGGATTGTGACGGATGAAAATGGCTTAGAAACGAGCAGCACCACAGCACAGTTACTTTTAAATCCCGGTCACTATGTGGCAAGCGTAAGGTTCGACAATCAGAATCTTAAGTTAGATTTTGTGATTGCTGCGGGTGAAACCCAAGAAATTGATTTGAGCAAATAAAAAAGGCAGATTTCTCCGCCTTCTCTGAAATCGATTACATGAAGCTTATTTATGCTTCATCATCATATGGTCCATCGCCATGCCTACATGCATTTTGCAATCATCCATTTTGTTGGCCTTCATTGAATCCATAGCCATCTTCATTTCTTCTCCAGCCTTCATAACACCTTCCTTCATTTTAGGATCAGTGTCTTTTGCCATGGCTTCTGTAATCATCTTCATGGTGGCATCATCACACATGGCCATCACATCGTCGGCGCGGGCTGGGGCCGCAAGAGTAAGACCCAACAAAGCAACAGCAGCGATTGACTTTAACATTTTGATTCTCCTAGATTAAATGGACAATATTGTCCTCTGAAAAACCCTATTCTCCAACTATGTCATTTTCAAATCACTTCGCCGTTGTTCACGCAATTTTGATCACGAACCACTGAACCAATTATAACCTTTGTCTTCCCAATATCCGCCGGGGTAATCATTGGTCACAAAAATTTCCATCACGTGTTTTGGATTTTTGAAGCCAAGTTTAGTTGGCACGCGAACCTTAAATGGAAAACCATTTTCATTTGGCAAAACTTTATCGTTAAACGTCAACGCCATGATGGTTTGTGGGTGCAAAGCTGAAGGCATGTCCAAACTCGTCCAATAATCATCAGCACATTTGAAGCCAACGTATTTGGCTGTCAAATCTGCACCGACCATTTCCAAGAATGACTTGAGTGGAACTCCGCCCCACTTGCCAATCATACTCCAGCCTTCAACACAAATATGACGCGTGATGGCTGACTCTTGAGGAAGAGC
This sequence comes from Aestuariivirga sp., assembly GCA_043744395.1. Taxonomy (GTDB): domain Bacteria; phylum Pseudomonadota; class Alphaproteobacteria; order Rhizobiales; family Aestuariivirgaceae; genus Aestuariivirga. The sequence goes on along the minus strand of JAYTUV010000037.1, from coordinate 31,601 downwards.
CCTAAGCTTATCGAGCGTCCAACTATCTTTTTTGGCAATCATGCCACTGAGTTCAAGCTTGTAAGTTGCTTCTTCAACCGTCCTAACTTCATCAACACCATAGTAAGCGTTAAATCGAAATGGATCGACCACATCGGATTGCGAGTAAGTGGGAGCCAGTCGACTGCTGCTAAACAAAGCGGCCTGCGCGCGATCATTCCAGTTCGACATTTTATCCAAAATGCCATCAGCAAATTCAGGCTCATAACCTTCTGCACAGCCCGTGAGCATCATCAAAGCACCAAGTGACAATGTTTGCTTCATGAATGAACGGCGTTGAACGTCGACGAGCAGCTTTTTATTTTCAACAATAAGTGTCTTGCGATCAACCAGCATTGTGAGCGTCCTTTGCGTTTGAATTTTTGTTGCGGAAGCGACCGGTGATCATGGGGATCAAAGTCGAAGGCACGATGGCTACCAATGTGAGATGTAAAACGATGAAGGCGCAAATGAGCGTCATCCCAATAAAATGCACCACGCGTGCACCTTCATAACCGTTCATGAAATAACCAATGAACTGAAACTGCACCGGCTTCCAAAGCACAAAGCCAGACAGGATGGTAGCGACGATGATCAGCGTGATCCCGATATAGGTGGTCTTCTGCACATAATTATAATTCACATGATCATGTGGCAGTTTGAATTGAACGGCTTTTGTCATATCGCCAATCACACCACGCGGCGACCAAGGGAAGAAGCGCTTTTTAAAATGGCCACTTACAACTCCGATGATGAGATAAATGGCTAAATTGATAACCAACAACCACATGCCAGCAAGGTGCCACCGGATGCCACCACCCAGCCAGCCACCCAGAGTGATTGCCGCTGGAAACTGATAATCCTCATTCCAAAATGATGTGGCATTATAAATCTGCCATCCACTGGGGATCATGATCAACATGGCGACCACATTAAGCCAATGAAATATTCGCACACTTAGCCTGTGAATAGTCGTGCGCTCGTTCGTGCCAGTTTGATTCATGATTCTTCCCTCATTGGTTGAACTTTCCATCACGAGGTGAAAAAACACAAATCAACTTCGATCACTTTTTTCACATGCTGTGCACGCGACCGTGATCAGGCAGGGGGAAGCGGGATAAATTCTTTCTCATCACCCGGCACAATTGCAAAGCGCGCATTCTTCCAATCATCTTTGGCGGCTTCAATTTTCTCTTTTGAAGACGACACAAAATTCCACCAGATGTAACGTGGCCCATCCATGGGTTCCCCACCCAACATCATAAAGCGTGCACCTTGAGACGAAGCAATGACAATCGGATCACGCGGATGAAACACCAAAAGACGGCCAGATGCAAAGGTGTCTCCAGCAACCTCAATCTCGCCCTCAACAACATAAATGCCACGTTCCACATGCTCGGTCGGCAGAGGTAATTTTCCACCCGCTTGCAAAATCACTTCAGCATAGAACAAATCTGAATGAGTTTTGACGGGTGACTTTGCGCCAAAAATTGAACCTGCAATGACCTTCACACGGCGCTTTGCGTCCTCAATCAGCGGCAATGCCACCTGATCAATATGTTCAAATCCGGGTTCCGTTTCTTCATGGTGTTTGGGCAACGCCACCCAACTTTGGGTTCCATAAACTTTGCGCTGAACCAAACGATCTTGCGGCGATGAACGCTCAGAATGAACAATGCCTTTGCCCGCCGTCATCCAATTTAGCTCTCCCGGTTTGATTGATTGGTCAAACCCCAAGCTATCTTTGTGTTGTATGGTACCATCAAACAACCACGAGACAGTTGAGAGCCCAATATGCGGATGCGGACGCACATCCATGCCTTGCCCCGCCTTCATCAGCACAGGGCCGAACTGATCAAAGAAAATAAATGGCCCCACCATTTGCCGCTGCACCGAAGGCAAGGCACGGCGCACTTCAAAATCACCAAGGTCACGCGCGCGTGGCACGATGACAGTTTCAATCGCATCGGCGGCCGCCACGTCACCAGGCATAGGATCTGGAATATGTAATAACGTCATTTTAATGCCTCTCTGACTATCGGCACAACTTTTGTACCCAGAAGTTCTATCGCTTTCAGTTGCACATCATGCGGCACGGTTCCGATCGCCATTTGGATGAGGATGCGCTGATTGCCAAATATTTTATGCAACTCAATAATCCGCGCTGCCACTTGTTCAGGGTCACCCACAATCAAATTGCCTGTTGGCCCTGTTGCAGCGTCAAAATGCGGACGGCCCTGAGGTTGCCAGCCGCGCTCACGACCAATGCGGTTCATCACCTCAGTATGCGCAGCAAAATAAACATCCTTGGCGTGGGCTGTGGTCGTGGACACAAAGCCATGCATGTTTAAACTTAAAGTGGCTTTCGAGGGATCACGGCCAAGCTTCTGATAAGTCTCGCGGTAAAGCTGAAAAAATGGCGCAAAGCGGCGTGGATCACCCCCGATAATCGCTAGCGCCATGGGCAGATCGAGATTTGCCGCCCGCACCACGGATTCGGGCGTTCCACCAACAGCAATCCAAATCGGCATTTTCTTCTGCTCTGGGCGTGGAAAAATTCCAGCATTCACAAGGGACGAACGCAAACTTCCATTCCAAGTGATGTTATTGCCATCACGCAGCTTCATCAACAAATCCAGCTTCTCGGCGAAAAGTGAATCATAATCTTCTAAATCATATCCAAACAACGGATAAGACTCGATAAAACTCCCTCGCCCTGCCATAATTTCAGCGCGGCCATTCGATATGCCATCAACTGTTGCAAATTGCTGAAACAAGCGCACCGGATCATCAGAACTCAGAACCGAAACTGCGCTTGAAAGCTTGATCCGCTTGGTCACCGCAGCACCCGCAGCCAGCGCCACGGCGGGCGATGAGACGGCATAATCTGCGCGGTGGTGTTCACCCACCGCAAACACATCAAGGCCCACATCGTCGGCCAGCTTCATTTCTTCAACCAAATTGCGCAAGCGCTGCCCCGCCCATTCGGGCTTGCCCGCTGGCACATCAGCAAAAGTATAAATCCCAATTTCCATATAAACACCTCTGGTACCTATATGTACTTTATGGCGTTACATTTCAATGATTGGCTTTTCGATTTTGCGTTTTGCAAGCATCCGAACAGGTTTTGACCTCGTCCCAGACTTTCTCCCACTTCTTGCGCCACGTGAATGGCCGCCCACACGCCGCACATATTTTTTCCGGCAAATCAGATTTCTTGCGCATCTTTGCCATGGTTCAGCCCTTGGTGCGCAGTGTTGACCTTCCGCCATCCACACCAATAATCTGACCCGTAATCCACGAGGATTTAGGCGACAATAACAAAGACGCCATTTCGGCGATATCATCCGCCTCGCCCAAGCGTTGCGCCGCATGAAGGCCCGCAATTGTATTTGCCATCGTTTCATTTGAAGTGAGCGCGCTGGCCAAGGGCGTACGTGTGAGTGATGGCGCAATCGCATTCACGCGGATCTTGGGCGCAAGTTCGGCGGCCAACGCACGGGTCAATCCTTCAATGGCCCCCTTGGCCATCGAGACAGACGCATGCGCCGTAAACCCCTGCGCCACTGCAACGGTCGAAAATAACAACACAGAAGCCGTCGCCTGCGCCGATGCCTTCAGAAGTGGCAAAGCCACCTGAACCGCACGGAACGCACCCAAAGCATTAATCTCAAAATCTCGCAACGCATCAGCGTCAGTGAGGCGATGAACCGGCTTGAGGTTTATCGTGCCCGCCGCATAGCATAGGCCATCAATAGCTGGCCCCGCCGCGAGAATAGCTGCCTCCAAAGAAGTCCTATCCTGAACATCCGCCACCGCGAAAGAGGCACCCAATTCCGCAGCAAGTGCGGAAAGCCGCCCCTCGTCCCGCGCGATCAAATGAATTTCATTGCCGGCAGCCCGAAGCTGCCGAGCAATCGCCGCCCCAATCCCGCCTGTTCCGCCGATGATGATATGTTTTGTCATGCAGATATCTACGTCGACTTTAGCAATTTGGTTTTGCCATCATAAAGCGCTTGCATATTTTTAATGCTAGCATATATTGCAAGCATGAACAGCAGACAACGGCGAACCTTAAACTTGGTTTTTGCTAACCCAACGCCAACAAACATTGTCTGGAGAGACATTGAATCCTTGCTGGTCGCTGTTGGCTGCAAACTGACAGAGGGTTCTGGCTCGGCGGTGAAGTTTGACTTCGACGAACATACAGCATTTTTTCATCGCCCACACCCGAGCAAGGAGGCGATCCGCTACCAAGTGAGAGACACGAAACTATTTTTAGAAAAGATTGGAATAAAACCATGAGCCATACAATGCATTACAAGGGTTATGACACAGAAGTGGTTTATGAAGCCGAGGACGATTTGCTCGTCGGTCATATCCTCAACATCAGCGACATCATCGGCTTCCACGGGGACTCGATTGCTGCAGTGCGCGCCGCATTTGAGGAGTCAGTTGACGATTATTTGGAGCATTGCAAGAATATCGGCAAACAACCCAATAAACCATTTACCGGCAAGGTGATGTTTCGCATCGCGCCCTCAACCCACGCCAAAGCCGCCCGCGCCGCGGCAATTGCTGGCATGAGCCTCAACCAATGGGCAGAGCAAGCGCTAGAGCGCGAGGCGGAGAAGGTTTCATAAGACGTATATTGGCACTCAAGTTTTTGAAAACAGTCGTTTCAAAATAATTTATTGGATAAAATTACGGTAGAAAAAAATGAAAACAAATAAGAAACCTTGGCCTCTCAAATCAACGCATGGAATAAAAGATCGGATAAACACCAACCCAGATTTTCAACGACCCGCTGTTTGGGGCAACAATCAGAAGCAGTTACTTATAGACACAATTCTGCGTGACTACGACATTCCCAAACTCTATTGGCGCAAAGTATCTTCGAAGCCTGACAAATATGATGTTGTTGACGGGCAACAACGCCTGAGAGCAATTTGGGGGTTCTTCGATGGAGAATTTACTCTTCCTAAAGATGCGGAGCCAATTGATGGCGAAGATGTTGCAAAACTTAAATATGAACAGTTACCAGACGATCTCCGGATGAGATTCGATGTCTATGCGCTTGACGTTGTAGTGTTAGAGGAAAGCGAAGAAGATGAGGTAAGAGAAATGTTTCTTCGACTTCAAAATGGCACATCATTGAAAGCACAAGAAAAAAGAAACGCTTACCCCGGCCAGATGCGCACTTTTATAAAACAACTTTCAAGCCACCCAATTTTTAGTTATGTCGGCTTCGCCAATTCTCGGTTCAATCATGATTTAGTAGCCGCCCAGCTGATGTGTCTAGAACTAGCAGGTGGACCAACAAATATCAAAAACACCGATTTAAACAAAATGTATTCAACTTTTTCAAAGTTTGATCCAAAATCGCAAGAAGCAAAATCTGTCCAACGAACTTTAGGCATTCTAGCAGAAATATTTCCGGAGAAAACGCCGGAGCTAGAACGTTATAATTTCATCGCAATCTATTGCGTTGTTGCTGAAATGCAGAGACAATATGCCTTCGATCAAGTGAAGCCTCTCTTAAGAGATTGGTTCATTGAGTTTGAGTCAATACGCCGTGACCATGAACTTAAAGCAGAAGACGAAATTGAACCTGAGTGGGCAAGCTATAAAGAGAAAATAAGTCATAGCACGGACAGTTCCGATTCAATTCGGTGGCGAATGGAATTTATGCTCAGGAACTTGTTAGAACTTCATCCCCAAATTCTTAGAAAAGATAATCAGCGGAGCTTTACAACAATGCAACGCTTAGCAATATTTAGACGCGACAATGGGCACTGTCAGCTAAAGCTAAAATGCGAAGGTGTAAAACTTACTTGGGATGATTGGCATTGCGATCATTTAGTGCCTTGGACAACAGGCGGGCAGACAACCGTAGAAAATGGTTGCGCTGCCTGCTCCACGTGTAACCTTTCAAAAGGTGCATCAATGCTAGCCAAATAAACCAATACACTCACCAAAAATTCAGATCTCACCTCAAATCCGGTGGCATTGCTTCCTTCACCAATGCCACCAGCGTATCAGCCAGCGTTGCCACTTTCTGATCTTGCGAACCCAAGCGCCGAATTGAAACTGTTTTCTCTTCCATCTCGCGTTTGCCCACCGCCAAGATCACCGGAACTTTCGCCAGCGAATGCTCGCGCACTTTGTAGTTGATCTTCTCATTGCGCAAATCAGCATCAGCACGAAGGCCCAAGGCGCGGAGTTGGGTGCGCACTTCGACTGCATAGTCGTCAGCGTCCGACGTAATTGGAGCCACCATCACTTGCAACGGGGCCAGCCACAATGGGAAATGGCCAGCGTAGTTCTCAATCAAAATGCCGAGGAACCGTTCCATCGATCCGCAGATCGCGCGGTGGATCATCACCGGCACATGTTTGGCGCCATCTTCACCAATGTAAAACGCGCCAAAACGTTCCGGCAGATTGAAATCAATTTGCGTCGTGCCACATTGCCAATCGCGGCCGATGGCATCTCGCAAAACATATTCAAACTTGGGGCCATAAAAAGCGCCCTCGCCCGGATTGATCGCCGTCTTGATCTTTCCGCCGGAGCTTGCAGCAATCTGCTTCAAAACATCTTGCATAATCGTTTCAGCACGGTCCCAATCGGCATCCGTGCCCACGCGCTTTTCAGGGCGCGTGGAAAGCTTCACCACAATCTGCTCAAAACCAAAATCCTTATAGGTCGACAATATCAGATCATTGATCTTTAAACATTCATCCGCCATTTGTGCGGGCGTACAGAAAATATGCGCGTCATCTTGAGTGAAACCACGCACGCGCATCAGGCCGTGCAAAGCGCCCGATGGTTCATAGCGATGCACCATGCCAAACTCAGCAAGGCGCATGGGCAGTTCGCGGTAAGAGCGAAGCCCGTGTTTAAACAGCTGCACATGGCCGGGGCAGTTCATTGGCTTTAATGCGAACACTTGCGGATCGTCGGTTTTCTCGCCAGCTGATGTGACTTGAAACATGCCTTCGCGGTACCAGCCCCAATGGCCTGATGTTTCCCACAATGATTTATCCAACACCTGAGGCGCGTTCACCTCTTGATAATCCAGCTTGCTCAAACGGCGGCGCATATAGGCGATGAGCTGCTGAAACATCGTCCAGCCCTTAGCATGCCAAAACACTGTGCCGGGGCCTTCATCCTGAAAATGGAACAAATCCATCTCACGGCCCAGCTTGCGGTGATCGCGCTTTTCGGCTTCCTCCAAAGCCGTCACATAATTCTGCAAATCTTTGTCGGAAGCCCACGCTGTTCCATAAATGCGTGTCAACATCGGCTTGGTTGAATCGCCGCGCCAATAAGCGCCAGCAACTTTCATCAATTTGAAGGCCGTGCCAATCTTGCCTGTGCTTGTCATGTGTGGCCCACGGCACATATCCACCCAGCCACCTTGATCGTAAAATTTTATGTCCTCATTGCCGGGTATTGAATCCACCAGTTCGACTTTAAAGTTTTCACCTTTGTCGCGGAAAAATTTCTTTGCGTCCTCGCGGCTTTTCACTGTTTTGGTAAAAAGCTTGTCACGCTGAATAATCTCGCGCATCTTTTTTTCAATCGGCGCAAAGTCGGCCTGCGAGAAAGGCTCGTTGCGGAAAAAGTCATAATAGAAACCGTTTTCAATCACTGGCCCGATCGTCACCTGCGTGCCGGGGAAAAGCTCTTGCACAGCTTCAGCCAACACGTGAGCCGCATCATGGCGGATGAGTTCCAATGCGCGGTCATCATCGCGCGTCACAATCTGCAAAGTGGCATCCGAATTGATCGGGTCGGCCAAATCAACCAAAACACCATTCACAACGGCGGCGACGGCTTTCTTTTCGAGTGATTTTGAAATGGATGCGGCCACTTGGCCTGCTGTGGAACCCTGTTCAACTTCGCGCTTTGCGCCATCAGGGAAAGTCAGTGTAATCATTTTTTTGCTCCTCATGCTCACTCCCACAAACCATTCGCGGGTAAGCCAAATCATTGATTGAAAATCACAAATGCCGCGTCATGAAGTGTGGGTCAAGCCCTCTCAAAAATCATTAAGATTAGCGTAACTTTTTAATAACCTCGCATTAACCTTAACGGTTCATGTTCTGCCCCATTGCAGGTCAACAGTTAGTGGGTAAAAACATGAAAAAGTATCTTCTCCTCTCCTCCCTCGCCCTTTCGGCGATGCTTCCAACAGCAGCGGCAATTGCCGCCGATTTGGATTTGCCACCTCCTCCTCCACCTGTCGAAGAATTGCGACCTGCAACATACGATTGGTCGGGCGCTTATGTGGGTGCATGGGCTGGTCTTGCGTGCCTCGATGGCCGCGGCAGCTTGCATGACAACACGGTGATCGCCCCGGCTACCGCCGATTGGAGCAATGGCGGTTGCGGTTTCAAAGGCGGCGGTCTTGCAGGTTATAACGTGCAAATGGATAACATTGTTTTTGGTGCAGAAGTTGATCTTGGAACCACAAGTGACATCGTTCGCAACACTCTGCCGGGCGCAGACTTCCGCTTTAACATGAACTATTTGGCCACAGCGCGCGGTCGCTTAGGTTGGGCCATGGATGATACATTGTTGTATGTCACAGCCGGCGGCGCATATGCCCAAGGCGAACTCAACGGAATCGTTGCAGCAGTACCAAGCCATTTGAAAGCTGACCAATTTGGTTGGACAGTTGGTGCAGGCATGGAACACGCTTTGACCGACCAGTTCCGTCTGCGCTTAGAATATATGTACACACAGTTCCCAACCACAAGATACACCCAGTGCGGTGGCGTTTGTAGCGTTGATTGGAACTGGGGTGGCGAGCACGAAATTAAAGCCGCAGCAATTTGGGCTTTCTAAGTTAAATTTAAATCACGAAAATATGGGGCCGGAGTTTACTTCGGCTCTTTTTGTCTGTTCGGGCTACAATTGCATGTCGTTGGAACCGGATCAAAACCATCCCCACCCCATGGGTGACACCGTGCGATGCGTTTGACGGCGAGAGCTGACCCACACATTGCCCCATGTTGCTCGATGGCCTGCCTTGCATAGTCTGAACATGTCGGCAAAAAGCGGCATCCTCGCCCCATGAAGGATGATAGTGTAAGCTGATAAATGCGGATCAAACCCAGCAGCAACGTTTTCATGAGGCAAGATATAGTGGCGATGACGAAAAAACCCAACATTCTCTTTGTGATGGCTGACCAGCTGGCCGCGCAGTTTTTAGAGCCCTACGGCCATAAGCTGGTTCAAACGCCAAACTTAAGCCGCCTTGCAAGGGAAGGTGTGGTATTTGAGAACTGCTATTCCACAAGCCCTCTTTGTGCCCCTGCCCGCGCCACAATCATGAACGGCCTCCTACCATCGCGCACTGGCGTTTACGACAACGCTGCTGAATTTCCATCTGCCATTCCCACTTGGGCGCATTATCTGCGCTTGAACGGCTATCAAACATGTCTTTCAGGCAAGATGCATTTTGTCGGTCCCGACCAGCTTCACGGACTTGAAGAGCGCCTGACCACCGACATTTATCCTGCTGATTTTGGCTGGACACCCGATTGGCGTTTGAAGCAGGAGCGCATCGATTGGTGGTATCACAACATGACATCGGTGCTGCAACCCGGCATCGCTGAAATTTCAAACCAACTTGAGTTTGATGATGATGTGGCCTTTCAAGCCACCCGCAAGCTTTATGATTACGCGCGCTTCTCGCCTGAAAAACCTTTTGCTTTGATGGCCAGCTTCACCCATCCGCATGATCCCTATGCGGCGCGCAAAAAGTTTTGGGATTTGTATAGTGACGAGGACATCCCCCTGCCCGCCGTCCCGCAAATGGCCCGCGAAAAACTCGATGCCCATAGCCAGCGGCTTTACGATGTTTCCGCAATGGCGGACTACACGGTTACCGAGGCCGACATTCGCGCCGCCCGTCATGGCTATTTTGCAAATATTTCTTATGTCGATGATTTGCTCGGCCAGTTGATCAATACGCTGGAAGTCACCGGACAGCTTGAAAACACTGCGATCATTTTCACCTCAGATCATGGTGATTTTTTAGGCGAGCGTGGATTGTGGTATAAAATGTCATACTTGGAACCAGCCGCTCATATTCCGCTAATCATTTGGAACCCAAAATCAATCAAGCCACGCCGAGTGAAGGAACCCGTTTCACTGGCTGATATCATGCCAACAATCGCGGAGATTGGTGGAACCACTGAACTATCGCGCAAAGTGGACGGTCGTTCGCTTCTGACATTGCTACAAGGTTCGGATGAAAATCCCGATGCAACGGCTTGGGGTGAATATCTGGCGGAGGGTGCAATCGCTCCACTATACATGTTGCGCCGCGGTCCATGGAAATTCATTCACTCACCTGTCGATCCAGACCAACTGTTCAACCTTGTTGATGATCCAGATGAATTGAACAATCTTGCAGCAACTCATCCAATTGCTAAAAAATTCCGCAGTGAAGTCAAAGCAAAATTCGACATCCCAAAGATCCACGCTGCTGTTTTAGAAAGCCAACAATCACGGTTGATGATGTTTGAAGCAATGAAACAGGGCAGCCATTTCCCATGGGATTTTCAGCCACTGCGTGATGCGTCCGAACAATACACCCGCAACCATATGAGCGTAACAGAACGCGATCTTAAATCCAGATTTCCGCAAGCACCGGATATTGAGAGTAAGCGGTCGGGTTAGCCGCCAAAAACGTGGTGGACAACTTGCGCATAAACCAAGCCAAGCAAAATACCAGCCAGCACACTCGTAATTAAAATCTTCTTCCCCCAGTGCAACGCCACAGGAGCGCCCGCCTCGTTGCCCATTTCGACGTTCTCACCAGCCTCATGTGCGTTGCGAACACCAAACGGCAACACGGCAAACAGCACTGTCCACCAAATCACAAAATAAATCGCAATCATGCTGCCAATTTTCATTTCTGTTCTAACTCCACCAACACACCGCCAAAATCCTTCGGGTGCAAGAATATTACGGGCTTTCCATGCGCACCGATCTTGGGCGCGCCATCATCTAATATACGACAGCCTGTAGCCAGCAGATGATCACTCGCAATCATAATATCATCAACCTCATAGCAGATGTGATGCATGCCGCCGGATGGATTTTTTGCCAAGAATGCGGCGATTGGCGAGGCATCTCCTAAAGGTTCTAGCAACTCAATTTTTGTGTTTGGTAATGTGATGAACACCACGGTCACCCCATGTTCGGCCAAGGCTTTGGGTTCAGAGACGTCCGCACCCAAAACAGATCGATAAAGTGCGGAAGCCGTTGCCAAATCCGGCACAGCGATGGCCACATGATTGAGCCGCCCGATCACGCTGCAGCTGCCATATTGGCCAATCCATCAGCTAACCAAGAACGTGCGGCAGGCATGGCGATGGCGCGAGGGCCGAGGACATGACGCTCTAAGAAATATCCGGTGAGTTTCAGTCCAGCCAAAACATCACCCGCTAAAACATCAGTCTCGCCACGTAAAAATGCTGGCAGTGAAAACAGTTTATCCTGATAAGGCAGCCCTGCTTCACGGCTTACGGCGCGGCCAGTGCGCGGCGAAACATAGTGCAATTCTTCAACCGAACCTGTGGAGGCGCACTTCGATAAATCCATGCCGAAACCAAGCTCGTCGAGCAGGCCCATTTCCCACCGCACCAAGAGCGCAGGCCAAACATCATCATCCTCAAATGACGCCATAACAATATGCGCGGCATGGTAAAGTTTTGGGTGTGGCTCGCGTTCTGGCAACAGTTGTGCCAACGCCATGAGAGTTGAAAGCCCCGCCAACCGCAATGGGTGCGCCAGAATAAAACCTGCTTTAAGGCTCAGAGGCTCGACTTGATAGGTGCCTAAATGATCTTCAAGTCTCGCCCGCCACGTGGCCATCACCAAATTACCGGGTTGCAAAATCGGCCGCATTTGCCGTCCGCGCCCGCCGCGCACCATGCCAAGGCAGCGCCCATGTTCTGCGGTCAACATTTCAACAATGGCTGATGTTTCGCCATGTGAGCGAACTCCAATAATCACGCCTTCATCCCGCCATTCCATTTCAGCGTAGCCCCATCATCCTCAATCGCTCTGGATCAACCGCCCAATTTTCACGCACCTTCACGAACAAAAACAAATGTACACGCCGCTCGAAAGATTCTTCCATTTCTTTGCGCGCCAATTGCCCCAGCACTTTAATCTGAGCCCCGCCTTTGCCCAGCACAATTGCCTTCTGGCTATCACGCTCCACAAATATGGCTTGGGTAATTTTCACCGAGCCATCTTTTTTCTCTTCCCATGCTTCAGTTTCAACCGTGGAAGAATAAGGCAGCTCATCATGCAAGCGCTCATAAATTTTCTCGCGAGTGATTTCAGAAGCAATAAATCGCAAGTGCACATCAGCTGTCTGATCTTCAGGATAAAGCCACGGGCCAATGGGCATAAGGCTGGCAAGCTGTGCGCCCAGTTTGGCAACACCAGAACCACTGATCGCAGAGACCATAAATGTATGCGTGAATTCAAAAGCCGCCGCACATTGTTCAGCCAGCGGCATCAACTTTTCAATCTCTATCAAATCAATTTTATTGAGAACCAACATAGCTTTGGTTTTGCTAGCTTTGAACCCATCAATAATCTTTATAACCTCGTCTTCAAGTCCGCGTCTGGCGTCCACAATCAGAACAACAGCATCAGCCTCGCCTGCCCCGGCCCAAGCGCTTTCCACCATTGCTTCATCAAGCTTGCGCCGTGGCTTGAATATGCCCGGTGTATCAACGAGAACCACTTGAGATTGTTCATGCATGTAAATCGCGCGAATACGAGCACGCGTGGTTTGCACTTTATGGCTGACGATTGAAACTTTCGAGCCTACCAGCTTATTGACCAGAGTCGATTTACCAGCATTTGGCGCACCGATAATGGCTGCAAATCCGCATCGTGTTGTCATCACCTCGTTCATCTAGCGCAAACCTTCACGAGAGATAAATTCTGATGCTGCTGCCATTTCGGCAGACTGCTTTGATGGGCCTGTGCCCGTTGCCTGTTCATAAGGTCCTACTTTCAAGGTAATCGTAAAAATCGGGGCGTGTTCTAAACCTTCACGCGAAGTCACATCATATTGCGGCAAAGCCAGCGCCCGCGCCAGTGCCCATTCTTGCACAAAGGTTTTTGCATCCTTCAAATTCAAAGGAGCACTGGCTAACATTGCATTCCAGTTTTTGATGATAAAATGACGCGCAACTTCCAACCCACCATCAAGATAAAGCGCACCGATCAAGGCCTCAACCACATCACCCACAACCGATGAGTTGCGTTGAACACCCTTTTTCTTTTCGGTCACACCGACAATGATATAGTCTTCAAGACCCAGCGCCATTCCAATGGCCGCACAAGACTCCCCCCGAACCAGAAGGCTCAACCGTGCTGCCAATTGCCCTTCTTGTTCTGTGCTGAACCGGTGGAACAAATCATCAGCAATCACCAAACTCAAAACACGGTCACCTAAAAATTCAAGTCTCTGATAATCGGGTTTCTTCGTGTTTCGGCTGCCATGGGTCAGCGCATTTCTACAGTTCTCACGGTCGCGAAATTGATAGCCAATCAACTGCTCAAGCTGATCAATCGGCTCTTTATTTTCGCGCGACAACGAGACTTAAATCCAGTGGAAGAAACGAGACCAGCGAATTTGCATTGGCCATTCCCAAATCCGCGCCAAGCTTGCGCCGGGTTCGAACGAGAAGAACACGATGTTCGCCTTACCCACAAAATTCTCGATTGGCACATAACCAACTTTGTCTAGAAACCGAGAATCTTGACTGTTATCGCGGTTATCACCCATCATAAAATAATGTTCCGGCGGAACCACATATTCTTCGGTGTTGTCCTGACTTTGTTCGCCAAAATCGAGAACATTATATGTAACACCATTCGGCAAAGTTTCGCGAAACTGTGCAACGGCTGGTCCTGCACCACTTTCACCATTTGGGTCAACGTAATCGGCCAAACGCTCTTTCTTGACTTCCTGTCCATTGATGAACAGAACGCCCTGCTTCATCTGGATAATATCGCCGGGCAAACCGATCACGCGCTTGATGTAATCTATCGTCAAATCTTGCGGGTATTTGAACACCGCAACATCGCCGCGCTTTGGAGTATCTGCCAGGACCATGCGGCCCGGAAAATCAATTGGGCAACAATTCCAAGGTTTGGCAACAAAGGGAGGAAATCCAAAGTTAAACGAATACTTTCCATATCCATATGAAAGCTTTGAAACAAATAGATAATCACCAATCTTTAATGTCGGATACATTGACGCTGAAGGGATGTTAAAGGGTTGAAAAAAGAAGGTGCGTACAAAAAACGCAATCGCCAGCGCCTGCAAAATAACCTTTGCTGTTTCCCAAATGCCCTCATCCGGCTTTTGGCTTGTAGCACGGGCAGAAGCGAGTGTTTGATCGTTTTTGTTCATTGGACCCTAAGGTTGCCAAAGCAACCCCCTTTTCAATATTTAATATACAGTTTCCATCATGTGAGTTGCAATCTTGGTCAGTTCAAGGCTAACGTCTGTTGCAAGCATATCACAGTTCAATTTGCTTCGATTATGACCATTGCCTGCGCATAGGGAAAATCATCGGTAATCGTCAAATGAACTCGCGCTAACATTCCAGCAGGAACAAGACTGTCTAACTGCGCTTTGGCACCACCTGTCAAAACCATAGTTGGCCGACCAGAAGGCTCGTTCACCACACCCATATCTTTCCAAAACACCCCGTTCCGAAAACCCGTGCCCAAAGCTTTTGAACATGCTTCCTTTGCTGCAAAACGCTTTGCATAAGATGCGGCCCGTTCGGCCCGCTTGTTCGATTTTGCTTTTTCAATGTCAGTAAATATCCGGTCCACAAATCGATCACTAAATTTCTCAAGAGTTTTCTCAACCCTGCGAATATCAACAATATCATTGCCGATGCCTAAAATCATTTCGCAAGGTTCCGACTGCCGGGTTTAATTGCGGGGATTGCCTTCAATTCTGGAGGCAAAGCGTCCGCAGCGTAAGTTGGAATTTCCAGAGCGGTCAAAGCATAAAGTGGCACGCCCACATCAGCTTTACCGCCCGAACGATTTATCAGACACGCCGCAGCAAAACAAACCCCACCCGCTTCCTCGATTGCCGCAATACACTCACGAGAAGAGAGGCCTGTGGTCACGATATCTTCAACCATCAAAACCTTCGCACCTATTTCAATGTTGAAACCACGGCGCAACACAAACTTGCCGTCCACCCGTTCAAAGAAAATTGCAGGCACACCAAGCTGCCGCCCCATTTCATAACCAACCACCACACCGCCCATGGCCGGAGACGCAACAAGATCAATGCCCTGCCCGCCAGCCCGAACCGAAGCAGCCAAACTGGCGCACAGCCGTTCGGCTCGCTTTGCATCCATCAGCACCCGAGCGCATTGCAAATAACGCGCCGAATGCAAACCAGACGACAAAACAAAATGCCCTTCCAGCAATGCGCCAGCAGCGCGAAATTCGTTCAATACATCTTCATGCGAAAGCATTAGCCAGCCACCCGATTCACTTCAGAAACCAATGATCTGCTCTTTAAACCGTTCATAATGTCGTTCAAGTGGCGGTTGTCAAAAACCTCAATCAATATTGTCAGCTCAAAAAAATCACGAACCCCATGCCGCGCATGCATTTGCAGCTCATCAATATTGCCACCATGCTCACCAATCACTTGGGTTACCTGCGCAAGGGCACCCACTTCATTGATCAGAATAACATTGATCCGCGCTGGAAAACGCATGCCCTCTTCGGCCACACCCCAAGCCAGATCAACCCAACGTTCTGGCTGTTGATCAAACTGCTCCAATGCCTGCGCAAAAATAGGATAAATTGTAATTCCTTCTCCAGGCGTCAAAATTCCCACAATGCGCTCGCCCGGAACGGCGCCAGTCGCCATATGTATTTTGAGCGCAACACCAGAAGCAGCCCCGCGAACTGGAAGCGAAAGCCTTCCCTCAGAATCTTTTTTATTGGCGCTAATCTTGCGCCGCGATGCACGAATTTCTTTCTCATCCACAGCGAGGCCCAATGCCTTCAGAACATCCAACCCGGAAAGCTCGCCACGACCAACCGCAGCCAAAGCATCATCTACATTCTTGTGCCCTAACCGCGGCACAGCAATTGCCAATTCTTTGTCCGTCAATTCATGATTTTGTTTCAACAAAAGTGCGTCAACAATTTCGCGCCCCAACCCGGCAAACTGTTTGCGGATGGCAGCGCGAGTTGCACGGCGAATGGCCGCCTTGGCCTTTCCCGTAATCGCAATGGCTTCCCATGCGGGCGGCGGCACCTGCGCATCAGAACGGACAATAACAACCTCATCGCCATTCTTGAGTTGCGTAACCAGTGGCGCATGCCTGCCGTTAATCTTACAGCCAACACAGCTATCACCAATTGACGTATGCAAAGCATAAGCAAAATCAATCGGCGTTGCACCGCGTGGCAAAGCAATCAGCTGGCCCTTGGGCGTAAAACAAAAAACCTGATCATGAAACAGCTCAAGCCGCGTATGTTCCAAAAATTCCTTGGGGCTATCGCCTTCCTGCAAAACTTCCATCAAATGCCGCAGCCAGCGATAGGCATTGGATTCCGCCGCGGGCACACGAACCCCCAGTTGCGCCATTTTGGCCTCGCCCACATCTTTATAAAGCGCATGTGCCGCAACCCCACGCTCAGCAATTTCATGCATCAGCTTCGTGCGAATTTGCATCTCGACACGCATCGAATGCGGGCCAATCACAATCGTGTGCAACGAGCGATAATCATTCTGTTTTGGGTTGCTCACATAGTCTTTAAATTTTTCAGGCACCGCCCGCCAAGTTTGGTGCACCATGCCCAACGCCACGTAACAATCATTCACCGATTCAACCAAAACCCGAAACGCAAAAATGTCGGAGAGTTGATCAAGTGCCAGATGTTTTCTCTCCATCTTGCGCCAAATCGAATAAGCGCGTTTCTCCCGGCCCTTAACCGATGCGCTGATACCGCTCTCAGCCAAAACTTTGGTCAACGCCACTTCAATCTCACGCAGCAAATCGCCGCTTTCCAAATGAAGGCGCTCAAGGCGGTCATGGATAATTTTATTCGCATCCGGATTGAGGATTTTGAACGCAATATCTTCCATCTCATCGCGGATCAGCTGCATGCCCATGCGCCCGGCCAGCGGCGCATAAATATCCATCGTCTCCTGCGCCACCCGCACCCGCTTTTCAGGCTTCACATGGTTTAATGTGCGCATATTGTGCAAACGATCTGCCAGCTTCACCAACAACACGCGCACATCTTTCGACATGGCAAGCAGCAGCTTGCGCAAATTCTCGGCTTGCGTTGCTTCCTTAGTCACCATATCGAGCTTGGCAATCTTGGTCAGCCCATCAACCAGAGAAGCGATTTCAACGCCAAATTTTTCGACAATCTCTTGGTGTGTGGCTTCAGTGTCTTCAACGGTATCATGAAGCAAGGCGGCCACAATCGTCGCCGTATCCAGCTTCATATCAGCCAGTATGGCCGCCACCTCGAGGGGGTGGTTGAAATAAGCCTCGCCTGAAGCACGCGTCTGCGTGCCATGTGCCTTCATGGCATAAATATAGGCGCGGTTGAGCAAATCCTCATCCGCGTCTGGGTCATAACCTGTAACCCGTTCAACCAACTCATATTGGCGCATCATATCGCTACCATATAAGAAAAAAGGCCGAACGCCAGACCCCTCGTGTCAATTCTTCGTCCACGACATGCAATAGCAATGCGGTAATTCAAGCATTCAGCCCATCAGCGGCAATTCGCCCTAACGAAATTTGCCGAACCTCCCTGCCCGTGCAGGCAGCCAAGCCAGACACCCTTGACCTGTATAGAGATCGGACTAGTCTCAATCGGTGCAAATAAGTGGCAAGTTTGAAACATCACAACACAGCAGCCGAAGAAGGCGCAGCAAAAAACGAATAGAGGCAATATAATGCACTGTCACCGTAATCCACTAAAGCAAAAAGCCAAGCAGTTGTCTGGCTGGCAGATACTGAAGAATAATTTTGTGATCGCTAGCCTTATCAGCAGCCCAACTGTTTGTATAAACTGCGCCATTGTGGGAAAGGGAAACTACCTCCATTCCCGTCTCTAACGTCAGTTAGAACACTACAAAGGCACTTCTTTCGGTTCTGACCGCTTCCTTCTCGTATAAAGCGATCCTTACAAGCGCGGATACGTTCATCGATGGCGTCAATTTCATCATCACCATAAGATGACAGTGCCTTCTGAAGGATTTCGCCGCGAGCATTATATTCTTTTGATTTTTGACGTCGGTCCAAATACTGAGAGAATGACTCTTTGCCGAGAGAATAAACATCAGCCATTGCACTGATTGTGGCGGCAATTTGAGAGGCAAGCTCAAGAGTAATCATGGAGGTTTATAGCCTTTGAACGATGATGGTGAGTTGATAGGTTACGGTGACAGTGCATTTAATTGACTCCCTCAATTAAATCTGCTATTCAACCCTCATGTCACGCATTGCTCGCCTCGTCGTCCCCAATCTGCCCCATCACATCACCCAACGCGGCAATGGCCGCCAAAAGGTGTTTTTTGATGAGGCTGATTATCTAACCTTCAGGGATATGCTGGCTGCCAGTTGCAAAGCCGCCAAAGTGTCTTGCTGGGCCTATGTGCTGATGCCCAACCACATTCATGCCATTCTCGTGCCCAAGACCGAAGATGGACTTCGCGCAGCGCTTGCCCCCGTGCACCGTCGTTATGCTGGCATGATGAATGCGCGCCAAGAGAAGACCGGGCATTTTTGGCAGGGGCGCTATGGCGCCGCGGTGATGGATGAAAGTCATCTGCTTGCGGCGTTTCACTATATCATGCGCAACCCTGTTGAGGCCGGATTGGCAGATACACCTGCTAAATATAAATGGAGCAGTGCTGCAGCCTATCTGAAAGGCGTGGACGATGGCCTGACAGATACAAAGGCAATGTTCCAGCGCCTGCCGGATATCAAAAGCTTTTTGACGAAGGAGGCTTTGAGTTTGGATGAGCTGATAGTGCGCGATGATGAAACAATCGGCCGTCCGCGCGGCGATGCAAAATTTATTCGCGCGTTGGAGCGCAAAATGGGGCGGGATTTGATGCCGGGCAAACGTGGGCCGAAGGGGGAATAGATGGTAGTCGACATTTACTGTGGCAGCACTTAATTCGGTGACAGTGCATTTAATTACTGCTCGACGTATAATTTAGATTTGAGCTGTTATACAATTAAATGCACTGTCACCGAATTAGGTGCGAACGTGTTGTACAAAAAAGGCCAGATTTGCATCTGGCCTTTTATCAACTCAATAACCGTTGCGTTGGCTTCCGGGGCTCTCGGCTGGCGGCATGCCCTCCAAACCACGGAGCAATTCTTCTTCTGTCATCTGTTCCATCTCAGACGATTCGTCGGTTGCGGGCGCACCGAAGCCTGAATTGGAATGACCAATCAAAGGCATTTCGGTTGCCTCTGGCTCGTCCACTTCAACCTGCTTCTGCATGGCGTGAATGAATTCTTCACGCAGATCATCGGTGTTGATGTTAGTCGAAGCGATTTCACGCAAAGAAACCACGGGGTCTTTATCATTGTCGCGGTCGACTGTCAGCGGCGTGCCCTGACCAATCAACCGAGCGCGGTGAGACGCCAACAAAACCAGTTCGAACCGATTTGGCAATTTATCAATGCAATCTTCGATGGTAACGCGTGCCATGGAAGCTTAACTCCTTAAAATGGATGTGAATTTGCGCGGGTTCTAGCGTTAAGATCAGACTTTGGCAAGCGCAGCTTTTATCGCCGGAATATCGGCATTATTGATGAAGTCTGGAATGTTGAAAAATATAGCATGAAAGTTAAACCCACCATTTTTCAACTCATCAATGGCCTGTTGCTTGCTCCAGCCCTGATAGATGATCCGGTACATCGCAATCACAACACCTGTGCGGTCTGCGCCGTGCAGGCAGTGAACTAAAATAGGTCCCTCGCCTTGATGGGCCTGGATTAATGCGAGAGCCGAAACAATTTGAGGCGTGGTAATGTGCAAGGCGTTCATCGGCACATAAAATGGCGCAATTTTTGTCGCACCAAGATACGCCGCATCAGTTTGGCTTTCCCGCAAATCAATCACAGTCTTAATTTTGAGGGTCTTTGCCAGATTGACAAAACCTGCGGCATCAGGCTGGGCAGAACGATAAAGATTTGGCGCAACTTGGTTGAGATTAGGAACACCCTGCAGAGCCATCGGCTTGGCCCAGTTGGCATCGCGCGCGAAGCCAAGCGTGGGCGCCAGCAACAGTAATAAAACCAAAACCCGTATCATGCTTTGAGAAATCCCATTTTAAGAAACAACGTTGCCAAGCCTAAGAATGAAAAGAACCCAACCACATCAGTCACCGTTGTCAAAAATACGGCAGCGGAAATGGCGGGATCAGACTCGAAATGATCAAGTATCAGCGGCAACAATATCCCAGCCAAAGCCGCCGCTAACAGATTTATAACCATTGCGATTGCAATGACCAGCCCCAAACCTCCAAACCCAAACCACCACCAAACAAACAGACCGATGATAACGGCAAACAACAATCCGTTGATCAAACCAACGGCGCATTCGCGAAACACCACGCGAACGGCGTTGACCGGGCCAAGCTCGCGTGTTGCCAGCGCACGCACGGCCACAGTCATCGTTTGCGTGCCAGCGTTGCCACCCATAGAGGCCACGATTGGCATGAGAACAGCAATAGCCACCATCTGCTGTATTGTGGCGTCAAACAACGAAATCACCCAAGACGCCAAAATCGCTGTCAGAAGATTCACAAACAACCATGAAAACCGCAGCCGAGTTGTTTCGACGACGCTTCCGCCAATTTCTTCGTCAGAACCAACACCACCCAAATGCAGAATCGTGTCATCTGACTCTTCGCGGATGACATCGAGAATATCATCGACCATCACTGTGCCGACTAGCCGTCCGGTGCTGTCTGTCACCGCCGCAGAGACCAAATTATATTGCTCAAACTTATAAGCCACATCTTCTTGATCATCAGTCACAGAGAAAACCGTCTGCTCGCGGTCCATGATATCCGAGATACGTTTCTCGCGGTTAGAACGCAGCAGTCTGCTGAGCGGCACAGCCCCCTCCAGCCGCTCTGCTGCATCTGTCACATAAATTTCGACAAATGATTCTGGAATGTCTTTGGAAGACCGCGCATGGTCAATAACCTTGCCAACACTCCAACTATCAGGAACCGAGAAAAACTCAGTCTGCATCAAGCGGCCAGCCGTATTTTCGGCATAATCTAGACCACGGCTCAAGTTAACGCGGTCTTCTTTCGAAACTTTCGAAAGAATCTCAACTTGTTCATGCCGCTCCATATCTTCGATGAGATAAAGCGCATCATCCGTGTCGAGCTTCTTGATCGCAGAGGCGATGACATCATTAGGCAGGTCTTCGAGGATCGCATCGCGCGTGCCCTCGTCCAATTCAGCCAGCGCTTCAACGTCAAAGTTTTTGCCAAGCACGGCAATCAACTGCACGCGGCGCGGTTGTTCGACCGCCTCCAACACGTCAGCCATGTCGGCGGCATGAAGCTCGCGCGTCAAAGCCCGAACTGATTTTACATCATCGCGATCAAGTGCGGTTAACAGGTCAACAAGAAATGCGGGCTTCAGAGCGCCCCACTCATCTCGGATTTGGGCAATGTGATCGATCTCACTCATTCACGCCCCCCTCATCCGAAACTATACTTAACAATTTGCCCTATCTTTTGCGTAAACAAAAGATTGGTGCGGCCAAGAGGACTCGAACCTCCACGAGTTTCCCCGTTACCACCTCAAGGTAGTGCGTCTACCAATTCCGCCATGACCGCATGCCAAATTGCGAAAGCGCGCGGTGATTAACAGGCGTTTATGCCAAGTGCAAGCCCCCTGCAGATGCCCCACAGAAAATCCCATATGGTTAACAAAATCAATACAAATTACCTAGCATTTACATAGACTTATACCAGTAAATTGAACTCGACCTAAATGTGGCTTTGTTATGATGTCTTCACAATAAGAAAACGAGTGGGACGTCAAAATGAAAATCATCAATGCAGTGGGGACTGTGATTTTAGGAGCAACGCTTCTGAGCGGTTCAGCTTTAAGCGCCAATGTCCAATCCATCACACCACCGAGCGTGAAGCAAGATTTGAACAGTTCTAACTTCGCACAAGAATTCAAATCAACAACCGCGCCAATTGGCTATGTGGCTTTCTGTGCCCGCGGCGAAGAAGAGTGCAAATTCAAAGGCGGCAAAGCCGAACGCATCGTTCTGGATGCCGATAAGTTTGATCAAATTAAGCAAGTTAACGCTTACGTCAATTCCAAGATCAAGCCGATGGGAGATGCTGAACTTTATGGCGTGCCAGACTATTGGACATATCCAATTTCGATGGGCGATTGCGAAGACTATGTGTTGCTGAAAAAGCGATACTTGCTAGGCCTTGGCTTTTCTGCCGATGAACTTTTGATCACAGTTGTGTTCGATGAAAACGGTGCAGGCCACGCAATTCTCACTGTCATGACAGACAAGGGCGATTACATTCTCGACAACCGTCGTAGTGAAATCCAACTCTGGAATCAGACGGGTTACAAATTTCTCAAACGCCAATCACAGACTGATGCCAACAAATGGGTCAGCCTGCAAACAAACACACCACAAGTTTTGGTTTCAAGCCAAAGCAACTAAAGCATTTTGACTTTTCTAGGAAAGTTAAAATCGCCTCAGATTGAATTGAGTACGAGTTAGGTCCGGCCGGCGTCCCCCATCCCCCAAGCCACCGGACTTCCTGGAGCCGACGCAGATCCCACTCTGTGTCGGCTCTTTTTTATTCAAATCAACCAATTATGTGCGTGTTAGCCCAGCCGCAAAGCGTTGCCAATTGCGCACATAGCCTTGCGCAGCTTTCGACAGACCTTCAATTTCTTCCGGAGTCAATATTCGTGTCACTTTGCCCGGAACACCAAGCACCATGGAGTCATCAGGTATCAACTTACCTTCTGGCACCAAAGCATAAGCGCCAATCAAACAGTTCTTGCCAATCACAGCATGGTTCATGATGCAAGCGCCCATACCGATCAGCGAGTTATCGCCAATCTTGCACCCGTGCAAAATCGCTTTGTGGCCAATGGTGCATCCTTTCCCAATGACTAACGGCGCGCCGATGTCGGTGTGCAACACGCAACCATCCTGCACATTGCTCCCCTCACCCACTTCAATCCATTCATTATCACCGCGAAGCACCGCTCCAAACCAAACACTCGCTTCGCTTAACAAGCGCACCCGACCGACGAGATCAGCCGACGGTGCCACCCAACAATCAGTCGCGAGTTCAGGTTGGATTGCTTCTAAAGAATATATTGTCATAGGGAGTTCTCACGTCACACCAAAGATCCGCGTCAGAATAACAACGCCTTGCACAAAGCTCCAGCCTAAACCTAAAACCAGCATCATCAAACCAATTAAAGGCCGCTCAAACAGCCACCATGCCGCGTCCATTATCAGTGTTGTTGGCCCACTCAAAATGACCACTGGAACTTTGATTGGAATGAGAATGTCGTCATCACCCAGCATTCTAAAACTGGGCGATTCGTCCGTTAGTAGTGCCCAAAGACTGGCAATCGCGCCCGATGAAACGATACCTGTCGCAATAGCAAAAAGATACGCAAGTTGATGCGTGTGCATTCCCCAATCTTCCCCAAAAGCCAGCGCCTGTGCCTAAACGGAACAGGGCATTTACAATTGGTTGGGGTGTGCAATGTGAGGGCCAAGCTAACAACCGCCTACGAAATAGAGTTAATTACTCGAGATCCATTTCCAAAATGGCCATAGAAAAATTATACGAAAGCTCGCCATCTTCCTCATCGCGGTAAATGACACCTAGAAATTCGTCGCCCAAATAAACTTCGCCCGAATCTTTTTTCTGAGGGCGGGCTTTTGCGATGATTGCAGGATTGTTGAATTTCTCACGAAAATATTTTGTGAGTTTGGCTAGTTCATCTGGTTTCAATTCAGGCACTCCGGCAATGGCGTTGATCTTGGTTTAACGTCAAACGCTGTCATTCGCAACAGGCTCAACCTGATGATCCATCGCGCGCGCTGGTTCTTCACACCCAGCCACACCAACGATTTTTGCAGGAACACCAGCCACCGTGCGGTTTGGCGGAACGTCATGCAGAACAACTGAACACGCAGCAATACGCGAACAATGGCCGATTTCAATATTGCCGAGAACCTTTGCCCCTGCCCCAATCAAGACGCCACGGCGGATTTTCGGATGGCGGTCACCAGCTTCTTTGCCTGTGCCTCCAAGGGTCACGCCCTGCATCATTGAAACATTGTCTTCAATCACACATGTTTCGCCGATCACAATATCATGACCGTGATCAATCATAACTCCTTTGCCAATTTTCGCTGCGGGATGGATGTCAACAGTCGAAACCATCGAAACCCGGCTTTGAATGTAATGCGCAAAATCCTTGCGTCCCATTTCCCAAAGGCGGTGCGCCATGCGGTGCGCCTGCAAGGCTTGGTAACCCTTGAAATAGAGCAGCGGGTCAATATAGCGGTGACAAGCAGGATCACGGTCGAACGTTGCAATCATATCAGCACGCGCCGCAAAGCCAATTTCAGGCTCGGCCTGCAATGCCTCTTTGAAAGCCTTGATAACGGAATCAGCACCCAAATCCGCGTTGCCTAAACGCTGAGCCAACCGGTGGGCCAACGCATCTTCAAATGTTTCATGCTCTAATACGGCCGAATAAATAAATCCGCCAAGACCAGGCTCCTGACGCGCAATATCTTCAGCTTCGCGCTGTATGCGACTCCAAACTGGATCAATCTTTTCAATCGTCTTAACTTGATCACGCGCCACGATGTTCTCCACTGTCCAGTCTTATACAGCAAATATGAGGAGAGGTCTAACAGATCGCAATCAAAATCAATCTGACCTTTTGACGGAATCGTCAAAAGTCAGATAAGTTGACCGAAAATAATAATTTAAGACGCGTTAAGAAATTCCAAAACGGCCGCCTTGTAACCAGAATCCCCCACGGCATTCATGTGGTTCCGCTTCGGCAACACCACACCTTGCGAGCCGTGGATAATGCTTGTGAGGCCTTCCACGTTGCCAGCAATATCGTCCAATTCACCAGCCACAACCAATACCGGAACGCGAATTTGAGCAAGCGCTTCTTCTTTTATTTTAACGCGGCTTGAGCGGATGCACGCCGCCAATGCTTTTAAATCACTGCCCGTTTGCTCAGCAAAAATTCGAAAGGCCATTGCGGCACGATCAATCGTCCGTGGCCGATCTTCGGCTTCCAATGCCTCAGCAATGTTATCCGAACCATCAATTCCAGTAATCATCCGCGAGGCCAACCCTGCAAATACCACACGTCGAACTAAGTCCGGATGCTGCATCGTTATGAAAGCGGAAATACGAGCTCCCATTGAATAGCCCATCACATCGGCTTTTTTGATTTTGAGGTGTTGCAAAAGCCGCGCCGCGTCATCCGCCATCATAGGCGCTGAATACTTGGCGGAATCGTAAAGTTTTTCGCTATGCCCGTGGCCACGATTATCAATCGCAATTACCTGCCGCCCCTCGGCAACTAGCGTTTTAACCCAGCCCGTCGCCACCCAGTTGACCTGTAAATTCGAGGCAAAGCCGTGGATCAACAAAATCGGTGGCCCCTCGCCCCAAACATCGAAAGCTATTTCCACGCCATCAGAATTGAATTTTTGCATATTTCGGCTTTTATGCTATCCGCTTGGTTCATTACAAGTCCAAGGAACGATTATGGCACAAACCACATCCACCCCACATTTCCAAAACAGCATGGGCTTGCCAAAGATCGAAATAGGCGCACATGAATTCATGTGCATCGGCGCTAACGCACCCTATGACCATCCGCATGTATTTTTAGACATGGGAAGAGAAAGCGAAATCATCTGCCCTTATTGCTCAACGCTCTATGTTCATAATAAAATGCTGGCAGTCCATGCAGCAAAACCAGCCGAAGCCGCATGGGCAGGCGATCAAGCCGCTTAAAGATTGAAATCTGAACTCACAAAAATTGAAGCGCGGCGCATCGCACTCCACGCTCAAGGATTCCAAAACCGGAAGCGCGATACGAAAAAAAATTGGTCAGCCATCGCCTCAACGATAAAAGATTTGCACCTCCTGCAAATCGACAGCGTCAATGTTCTTGTCCGCTCACACTATTTGCCGCTCTTCTCTCGCCTCGGGAATTATGATCGCAGCGTTCTCGACAAACGTACCCTAGAATCCACAAACCGCCACGTTTTCGAATGTTGGTCACACGAAGCCAGCCTAGTGCCTATGGATCTGCACCCTTTGATGCGCTGGCGCATGAACCGTGCCCGCGCCGGAAACGGCACTTATCGGTCAATGAACCAGTTTGCCAAAGATCAAAAGGCATTCTTAAAAAAGACCCTCGATCACATCCGAAAGATTGGCCCAATGGGTGCCAGCAGTATTCCTGGTTCTGGCAAGGGCGAAGGCGGATGGTGGGGCTGGAGCAAAGGTAAAATGACCATGGAAACCTTGTTCGATCAGGGCCTCGTCACCACCGCCAAACGGGTTAAGTTTGAACGCATTTATGATTTGCCAGAACGCGTCATCCCTTCAGAGATTCTGGGTCGCGCCACACCGCCTGAGGCCGAAACCTTTCACCACTTGATCAGTCTTTCGGCCCAAGCCTTGGGTATTGCCAATGAGTTCGAGCTAAGGGATTATTTCCGGCTGCCAGTCGCAGAAACCAAAACAGCCATCGCTGAATGCCTCGAAAATGGCGATTTAGTTCCTGTCAAAGTCGATGGCTGGGCAAAACCCACCTATGTCCACAAAGACACAAAACTGCCCCGCAAAGCCGGTGGCACGGCGCTGCTCTCACCCTTTGACCCTCTCTGTTGGGAGCGCGCCCGTACCGAACGTCTCTTCAATTTTCACTACAGGATAGAGATCTATACCCCTCAACCAAAACGGAAATTCGGCTATTATGTGTTGCCATTTCTGAACGGCGAAGATATCTGCGGCCGCGTCTGCCTAAAAGCCGACCGAGAAACCGGAACCCTCCGCGCCAACGCCATTCATCACGAGGAGATGGTCGATCCAGTGGATACGGCCAAGGCAATGGCCGGCGAATTAGCAAAAATGGCTAATTGGCTAGGTTTACCGAACATCGAAGTCAAGAAAAGCGGTAATCTTTCAACTGCATTGATGAAGCACTTTTAGGGCGAAGACTGGTGCGGGCGACCGGCCCCGAACCGGCACTTCCTTTCGAAAAACGGATTTTAAGTCCGTTGAGCAATAGTTATGACTTATTAAATAAGTGATATTATTTATAAATATATCAAAAAATGAATAGCTTTACGTGTAATTTTTTTGGTCATTTTCGATCAAGATAGCAAAGCACAAGTAGATAGTTCAGTACCCGTCATTTTTGATTTCCGAGATGTGGATGCGAGCCGACCACCGGACGAGAGTAGAGACGCACTTTGGTGCCTGCTTCCAGGACGTGTGGAAGCAAGTGCTGTCGTTCAAGCTCTCTTGACTATTTTGTATTGCTCTACGAACCGCCTCAGTCGTCGTGGCGCTGCCGTTTAAAATTTGTCCCATAACGCATCCCTCCATTCAGGTGATAATATCACACCATCAAATGTCGGGACTGAACACCTAGTCACCCAGGTGAAATTCGTCGATCGACTTAGTCAATTTTACTCGCTGGTTGTTGCTGTGTAACACAGTGAATTGCTCCTCCTTGTTCCGTCATGTTGATGGCCGATATCCCAACGATCTCGCGATCAGGAAAGTGTTCTTTCAGAATGGCTTTTGCACGGAGGTCTTGGGGTTGGCCATAAACGGGGACAAGCACCACGCCATTTGTGACCAAATAATTTGAGTATGATGCATCAGTGTGCGCACCCGGCGCGACGGTCAAATCGACTCCACTAAACCTCACAGCACTCACACTTAATATGCTGGGGGCTGGAATTGGCGTGACCACAAATGCTGTTCCAGTTTCATCGTTTGCCGCTCTCAATTCGGCTATGTGCCGATCCATATAAGGCTTTCGAGGGTCATTATGATCGTCAGTGTAGTTTGCCAGAACCACATTGCGCCCAA
This sequence comes from Aestuariivirga sp., assembly GCA_043744395.1. Taxonomy (GTDB): domain Bacteria; phylum Pseudomonadota; class Alphaproteobacteria; order Rhizobiales; family Aestuariivirgaceae; genus Aestuariivirga. The sequence goes on along the minus strand of JAYTUV010000037.1, from coordinate 3,322 downwards.
CAAATCGTGCAACCAGATCAATATGAAAATCCGTGGCATCCCCGAGCTTATAACACACGTCCGAAGGCGCGCCGCTCAACCATACGAAATTTGACACACCCAACAACTCCGACAGCGCTTCCTCAACCTCCCGCAAAGATTTTCCAGGATTGCGGTTTGAATTGAGGATCGAAGACCGTGTAGCCATTAGTGTTCCAGACCCGTTGACTTCGATTGCACCGCCTTCGGTTACGATGCCGCCCACTTTTCGTTCCAAGCCGCACAATTTGGCAATTAGGGAAGGTACGTGTCGATCTCGATCAATATGAGCGGCATTCTCACCCCAACCATTGAAGTTCCATTCTGTAGCAATAACATCACCGTTCAAGTCTTTGACAAAGATAGGGCCATTATCCCTTGCCCATACATCGTCAAGCGGCATGACATGCACTTCAATGCGAGCCATATTGATGCCAAAACGGCGACAATCTCGTAAAACACTATCGGCAACATCAGCATTTGTTGCAGCTATCTGGACTTTGACGTGGTCGGCGAGAGTGGCGCTCATTTCCAGCCAAGTCGATTGAAGTTTACGGGCATAGCTTGGAGTACCTCGCATGCTGGCATCGGGCCACTGGAGCCAGACAGCATCGTGCGGCTGCCATTCCGCTGGCATTCGATACTTTTGAATTGATGGCGTGATCAGCAACATTCGCGTGCTTAGCCTTTACCCATAGCTCTTGTTATTAAGCATTTTATATCCTCTAACTCTAGTTTCCACTTGCTAGACGGTCAAGATTTTTAGGGCAGAAGATTATGAGTAACGATCAATGGCCGCAATCAAAAATTCCTTTCTTGATGTGGCCAATTTTTTGGCTGCCTCCTATACTCAGTGCTTGCATCACGATTTAACTTTTAGATTGAAATTGGGAGGGCGAATATGGCTAAAGCTATTGCTGCGCAAATTGGAATTATGAAATTAACAGCAGAACTTGTCGCACGGGTTGAACGCATTGAGCCAGATCCTGGCCCAGAACCCGGAACTGCAGAATACACCGATGCAGAATATGATGCGATGGTTGAAGCACTTTTGTCCGAATACACACCGCAACAGTTTTGGCTTTTTGCTTATGGCTCATTGATATGGAATCCGGAATTCCAATTTTTGGAAAGCCGAAGTGCCACCGCCAACGGATGGCATCGTTCATTCTGCTTCAAAGTTACCCGTTGGCGTGGAACTCGTGAATTGCCAGGCCTAATGTTAGCCCTCGACCGGGGAGGCAGCTGCAAAGGTTTGGCATACCGGCTGCCAGCACAGGATCATTTTGGACAATTGGGGCTTCTGTTGCGCCGAGAACTCGACGACAAACCATCAACAAATGTCCCGCGCTGGATCACGGTAAAAACTAAGAAAGGTACTATTCGCGCATTGGCCTTTGTCGCAGCACTGGGTGGTCGGGCTTACGTAGGCAAACTGCCTAAGGAAAATGTTGCGCATGTGTTAGCGCGCGCCGCAGGAAGCTGGGGTTCGACCGCTCAATACTTGTTCAAGACCGTATCGAAACTGGAAGAACATGGCATCCGCGACCGTAATATGTGGCGAATACAACACCTCGTTGCTCAAGAAATCGAAAACGCGGCATTTGTTTCAAAACAGACGTAGGGTCTGGCACTTCGGCCAAAGCTTGGTGCGGGCGGCCGGACTCGAACCGGCACTTCCTTTCGAAAAACGGATTTTAAGTCCGTTGTTTGTGACATTAACTATAGGATTTATTTACGTATTTTATATTTTTGCGCAAAAATGTGTAAGTTTATGTGAAAGATTTTTATCGTCCTTTCCAATTAAAATCCGCAAAACGGTCGTCTTAAAACACCGACCACACCTCAGTTTTTGATCCCTTGCGGACTTTTGGTCGGTTCTGAAATTCCACTTTTCGGCGCTGCATTTAGGCGCGTTTCTGGAAACCACGGGTGATTTTCCTCCGGCGCTATCTACATGTTGAACTGAGCTTGACTTGCCAATTTGTACAAATTATTATGAAGCACGCGTTCGGCGGGCAATCTGGAGGAACTGGAATTGCATTCAACAATTCGGACGGCCAGCTTACCCGCCAAGCCACAGCCGCTAAGCCTTGAAATTGCAAGATGTGCAGTTCTCGTCATTGACATGCAGAACGAATTTAGCAGCAAAGGCGGTATGTTCGACCGTGCCGGAATAGATTTATCACAAATCAAGCAAGTCATAGAACCCATAGCTTCCGTGCTGGAAGTTGCACGAAAGAACGGAATTCCTGTTATCTATCTCAAAATGCAGCATCAGACTGACCTTTCAGATTTGGGCGCTATTGATTCTCCGCATCGCATAAAGCATGGATTTTTTGGCGTTGGAGAAAGCAACGTGGCCCCCGACGGCAGTGCAAACCGCGTTCTGATTGAAGGATACTGGGGAACGGAAATTATCGCCGAGCTATCACCACGCCCCGGTGACATTGTCGTATCAAAACATCGCTACAGTGGTTTCTTTGAAACGAAACTTGATAGTATTTTGCGGGGACGGGGCATAAAGCAACTGATTGTAACCGGATGCACCACAAGTGTTTGCGTTGAATCCACTATTCGCGATGCAATGTTCAGAGACTATCAATGCTGCTTGTTGTCGAATTGTTCGGCTGAGCCCATCGGTATGGCTAACTCTCGTGGTAACCACGAAGCTTCGTTGTTGACAGTCGAATTGTTGCTTGGCTGGGTTTCGGACTCCAAGCAATTCATTGACTCTCTCTCGAACTGACCTTCGTCTAGTAGTCACCGTGCTGCCATAAGGATTGGTGCGGGCGGCCGGACTCGAACCGGCACTTCCTTTCGAAAAACGGATTTTAAGTCCGTTAGGTATAGTTATAAATTATTGATTTTATTATGTTATTTATAAATAAATGTGAAAATGTGTAAGTCTATGTGTAAGTCTTTTGGCCTCAGTTCCGGTTATTCTAACAAGGCGGAAGTGGACCGCTGCTTGCGATTCTTCTCAGTTTGACCCCAAGCGCACAGGCAAGACGCCTGATGCTTATGTCTGCCGTGGCACCACGGGCGGACTTCGAGTGCTACAACCACGTTCTTCACTTCGGGCGTCACCCCCAGGGTAACAGTACCCCCTTGCATAATCGCGCATTAAACGCATAAGTTCTTTGGCAGAATACGCTATCAACATTCGGTCAATTCTCAACGCTCTCGGTTGATTGATGACTGACAAACAAGCAAAGGTGAAGCATGAGCCTCTCAGTCATTGGAGCCGGTTTTGGTCGTACGGGAACACTTTCCATGAAACTGGCGCTGGAAGCGCTGGGAC
>JAYTUV010000036.1:0-32940 GCA_043744395.1 Aestuariivirga sp. | reverse complement strand
CTTGAAAACCTTTGCCGTATTTATCAGTTTCAGCCAGACCATAAAGCGCCTGTTCTGCCCGCTCGATCATATCTTTAGCAGACGATTCAATGTCAGGCTCGAAGGCTTCATTCACAACTTCGGTGCCGATATTGATCAACTTGCGGCGCTGGGCCAATTCATAAATCGTGCGGCCATATTCTTCGGCATTGATGATGGTAGTGGCTGATGCAGCGAGACGCCCTAAATAGGCAGGCCCGCCGATTTCTTTAAGTGTCGCATCATTTTCAAAATGCGATTTTAAAGTTACAGCGGAGGCCAACTTGCCCATGCGAATGAGTGTGGTGGCCGCTTCATAAATACGCGCATGAACGCCTTCGCTAAAATGATCAGCTGTGAGGAAATTAGAAACCCGGTCAGCCGCTTCATTGTTCGACAGAATAGCGCCCAGCAAAGCCTGCTCCGCCTCAAGATTCTGTGGCGGGCTGCGGAATTGCTCTTCAACGGCGGTTTCGACTGGTCGAAGTGGGATTGGGTTGTTCATAATGCAAGGTTCTTAACAGGGTGAGGTATCTATCTGGACTCAGAATAGCACAAATAAAGATATCCACAGAACCTGTGCATAAAGCAATTGAACGTGTAGCTAGGGACCTCATCAGTCACTTCGTGACAGCTTCTCCAGAGGAGAAGCGAGAAGAAGAAAACATCGCTAAATTTTGCCCTTCTCCTTTGGAGAAGGTCCGGCGAAGCCGGGGATGAGGTCCCTAGCCTCAAGCTCCACGCACTAAATTCAAGACCACCAAATACAAAAGGCCGCCCCAAGGGACGGCCTTCCGCAGAATTCTAAAAGCTTACTTTCCGCCTTCTTCTTCGGCCAATGCGTCTGCTTGAGCTTGCTCAAACATGGCTTCGGCTGCAGCGCGGGCTTCAGCTTTTTCTGTTGCGCCAACGGCTGTCAGATCATCACCACGGGCTTGGGCCGCAGCTTCATCAACAGTACGCGCAACGTTTACGGTGACAGGTACAACCACTTCTGGGTGAAGGGTCACTTGAACCTCATGCAAACCAACAACCTTGATCGGCTTTTGGATGTGAATGTGGTTCTTATCAACCGTTGCACCTTGGGCTGCTGCTGCATCACCAATATCACGCGCAGTGACTGAACCATAAAGTTGGCCCGATTCACCGGCTTGACGAATGACCACAAACACTTTGCCTTCAAGTTGCTTGGCTTCGTTAACAGCCAATTCCTTGGTGGCAGCGTTCTTGGCTTCGAGCACAGCGCGCTGGGTTTCAAACTTTGCCTTGTTGGCAGCAGTGGCACGAAGAGCCTTCTGATTTGGAAGCAGGAAATTACGTGCGTAACCGTCCTTCACCTTAACAGTTTCGCCCATGGCGCCGAGGCGGCCAACACGTTCGAGGAGAATAACTTGCATGTTCTAAATCCCCTTACGAAATAACATATGGCAGAAGGCCGAGGAAACGGGCGCGCTTGATGGCAATTGCCAATTCGCGTTGCTTCTTGGCGCATACAGCAGTGATGCGGCTTGGAATGATTTTGCCACGTTCAGAAATATAACGTTGCAGCAAACGCACATCCTTATAATCAATGGCAGGAGCGCCAGTGCCTGTGAACGGGCAGCTTTTGCGGCGGCGGAAAAATGGGCGGCGTGCGCCTTGTTCCATAGACATTAGTTCACCTCATCCATGCTAAAGCCTTCTTCTTCACGACGACGGTCGCGGTCATCGCGGCGGCGCATCATGGCAGAAGGACCTTCTTCAAATTTTTCAACTGATATCGTCAAAGAGCGAATAACATCTTCGCTGATCGACATCTGTCGTTCCATTTCTGCAATCGCAGCATGGGGGCCAGAAATGTGCAAGAATACGAAAAACGCCTTGCGATTTTTATTCATGCGGAATGTGAGGGACTTGATGCCCCAGTTTTCAACGCGCTCAACCTTGGCACCGCCAGCTGTGAGAACGCCTGTATATTGCTCCAAAAGCGCGTCAACCTGCGCCTGTGTTGCATCCTGACGCACCAGGAATGTGTGTTCGTAAAGACCCATCTTGGGTTATGACCTTTCTCTGTTTCGTTTTCTTTAAGCACCAGCGCAGAGCCTCAAACAAACCAGGAGGAAGGTTCGAAAGACCGATCGAGATGAGCGGAGACACGGGAAGCCGGGTTGTGACGCCCTAGATGCACTTTTTAGAGCTCGGCTGTTTCGCAAAAGTCGAACAACTTTTGCGCGCCGAGCAGCGCACCCCTTCCGTTCAGCCCCCAGCGGGAACTTCAAGACGAGCGGGTCTATGGCGGATATCAGGGGTTTAGGCAAGGGTTGAAAATAAATTGATGATTTTTGAAAGTAGTTCTTGATTTGTTCTTATTGTAGGACTATATGTGAATTTCTCTGGTTCGCAAGAACCCCGCTGTTTGACATTGTAAATATTTTTCCCCTCAGGCGATATGGGCAACGCCAAAGCCCCCGGCTGGACGCAGCTTGGGGAGTTGGATTTAGCATTCTGATTTTAAAACTGGCGGGGTGCAGGCGCCCCAAAACATCTGTACCAAAACATTATGAAGTCTTGCAGTTCGTTTGAAATCAGGTATTTTCGTAACACAATTGTTAAATCGGCTTTCCCAAACAAAATGCCCAGCACGAGCCAATCCAGACGGCAGAGAAAAGAGAAAGTGTTGGCTGAACAACGGCTCCATGGCGCTGTGCCTAGAAAATCCAAACTGTATTTGTATGCCGGGCTTGGAACCATAACACTTTTTGCTTTGGCTATCTTGCTGGCAGATTTGATGCGGGGCTGAGTTTTTATAGAGGCCTCTTCATTTTTTGCGCAGGTCGCTTAGAGCGGCTGCCCAGCACTTACTTCTGAACTCCTCTGCAACCTCGAGAAATGAAACGAAGTAATGAAATGTTAGAATTCAAAATCAATCCAGAGTTCACAGTTACCGACGAACTATCTCTTCGTGGTCTGTTTGAAACGACGCACCCTTTGGCCGTTCAGAAATTTCAGACCACCCTCGACAAGCACGCGCAAGAGTTTATCAGGCGCTCGCCATTTCTGTGCATTGGCACCCAAAACCAAGACAGGAAAGCCGATGTCAGCCCGCGCGGCGACCCTGTTGGGTTTGTCAAAATACTTGATCAACACACATTGGCGATCCCCGACCGCCCCGGTAATAACCGCCTCGATACATTGGTCAATATTATCGCTAACCCAAATGTGGGGCTGCTGTTCATCGTTCCGGGGTTTGATGACACATTGCGCGTGAATGGGCAGGCCACTCTTGTCACTGACCCTGAACTTTTAAAAACCATGACTGTCAATGACCGCATTCCCAAACTTGCTATCGTGGTCAAAGTGGGAGGCGTTTTCATGCACTGCGCCAAAGCCTTCAGACGCTCTCATTTGTGGGACCCCGAACACTTTCAAACCCGCAGCGAAATGCCATCACTCTTAAAAATCATCCTAGATCAAACAACGGGTGCACCAAGCGATGAAGGCGAGATGCGCAAAATTGATGACGGTTTAGAGGATGATTATAGGAAGACGATGTATTGATGGTTTGGGGATGAGCGGGATTGAGATTGTGCTGAAAGGAGTTTTGGTGGAATAGGTTTCGGGCGCTGGCACCTCAACCCTAATCAAACCCGAGGAGTTGATTGCGAATGTGCAGACAGTTTCATGCCAAGCGCTTTCATCACACTGGTCAAAGTTTGCAGCGTTGGATTGCCGTCGGGCTGCAACGCCTTATACATCGCATCACGGCTTAACCCTGCATCTTTGGCTAATTGCGACATCCCGCGCGCACGCGCAACAACACCAAGCGCATGGGTGATCAACGAAGGATCACCATCTTCAAATGCGGCCTCAATATAAGCTGCGATTGCCTCCGGGCTGTCCAGCAATTCGGCTGAATCCCACGCTGTTGTCTTAAGTGCCATGCCTAAACTCCTTTGCCAATTTTTTGGCCAATGTAATATCTGAACGCTGCGTGCGCTTGTCGCCTCCGCACAGCAACACAACCAAAGCCTTGCCATGTTGCGTAAAATAGACCCGGTATCCCGGCCCATAATCCACACGCAATTCGCTCACACCCTCACCTACCGGATTAACATCACCCGCGTTGCCAAGCGCCAAACGATCAATCCGAATTTGAATCCGAGCCATCGCCCGCACATCCCGCAAAGACCGCAGCCAATTCAAGAATATGTCGGTTTTCTCGACGGTGAGCATGTGTATAATATGATATACATTATTGAAGTTGTCAATCTGTGTTCATTTTTTTGGATTGGGAAAAATATGAAACGCAGTGGCGGTTGAGTTTTTGGGGGTGGCACCGGAATTCCGAAATTCAAAATCACCGACCGTATTGAGGAGACATGCGGAGAGTTGACATACTCATAGACATGTGATACCCATACATTACACTTTAGTAGACATGCAGGAGATACGATGAGCATCACTTTCAAGCTACCCCCGTTTGGAAAATACCACGCGGTCCTAAATGCTGCGGGAGTTGATACTGCTTCGGCCAGAGGTTTTTGGGGCGGCGTAACTCCGACTGGCCAAATAGTTGTGACTTCATGGCTCGACGCCAACGATGGCAACGGCCGTTTTTATATTTGGAGGCCCAAAACAAATCACGGCGGCCTGAAATCTCAATGGGAAGTCGGAAACATCCGAGTCGGGACGGAGATTGGATTGATTATGCTTCGGCAACGCGGGAATCTTCCAATCGGCGAAGAGGGTCGAGTTGTTGCCGAAGCCGGACTAATGCCCGAAAAATGGCGCGTTGCGGAATTGATCTCGGATAAACATTGGCAAGCAACAGTCGAGCCAATAACGAACTGAAATATATTTGAAGGGCCGCAAAGATGAAAGCTAAACCAAATGTTGAAAATTTCACTGAGAGTGAAGAGCGCGACCTGATCGAAGCCCTTGAGGCTGACGATGCCGTGTTCAAGAGTCACCTAACTCCGGCACGAAAAAAAGAAATCGAAGCGATGGCGCGCGCCACCATGAATAATGAGCGCGAAAAAATCACCCTGCGCATTTCTCGAAGCGATTTGTCACGCATCAAGTCCAAAGCCATGCAAGAAGGCATGCCTTATCAAACGTTGATCAATTCGATTTTGCATAAGGCTGTGAGTTGAGTAGGTGCAACAGAAAAACTTACTTATGAAATAATAGCTAGTTCAAATTTTTTCAAGCGGAGGGTTCGATGATATCTCACTCCTACTCAAGTGCAAATTTCCACAAAATATACTTAGCAGTCCTCGATGCGCACAGGGAAAGCCCGTCCACATTCAACTACCAAGAATGCACTCGCATCCTGTATGCAATGATGGCAGCAAAATCATTTTCATATAAAGTTATTGGGATAACCGAAGCCGCGTTGAAAAGATTTAAAGAGATGGATTTCAAACGGCCGCAGGGGCATGGGATTGTGCGTGCACATATCTTACCAAGAATTGACACTGTAAAAGAATTACTAGGTCGGAATAGTCCGTTTGAACCAGAGGAGTTCATGGAATTCTTTATTGAGAGAGACGAAACTGTATTTTGTAAAAAAAGTGAAAACAAACAAACAACACCCGACTACCTGCCTATTTCAAACGAAGACGGCAAGCTGTTTTCATGTGATGGGGTGCTTGCAGGTTGGCGCCACAAAATACGCGAGAGAGAATTTCTTGAAGAAGTCTATGAAGATTTTCTAACCGAGAAAATCAAACCAATCAGACAACCTTCTCGTTCATTCCCGCAAACTGCTTAAACAAATAATGTGAATCCTGCGGCCCCGTTCTTGCTTCGGGACTGTTCTGAACCACGTTCACGCACCTACCGCCGCTCTGCAATCTTATAAACTTCGTTGCGTTCGCGCTTGCCGACGGCAACAACGAGCACAAGTAGCTCGCGGTCTTTGACTTGATAGACCAAGCGATAGCCAGCGCTTTTGAGTTTGATTTTGTATCGTTCTTTCGAACCATGGAGGCGAGCTGAAGCAATTTTGGGGTTTTGCAGGCGCTCGGCAAGTTTAGATTTGAATTGCTCGCGTGTAACATTGTCGAGCTTGCGCCATTCTTTTAAAGCTTCGTCGAGAAAGGCAAGCTCATAGATCATTCAAGGAGACTTTATGAATCTTCTGCCCTTCGCGTCTATCGGCAATGGCATTCAGTTCCAAGTCTTCCAAGCGATCCAACATCGCTTCATAAGTTTTCGTTGGCACGCAATAAAAAGCGGGTTCATTGCGGTTCAGAATAGCCACAGGGAAACCTTCGCCTGCAGCAACAGTTCCCATTGGGTTTTTTTTCAACTCGGTGACGCTTGCTGTGGTTCCTGCGTGAATTTGGTGTGTCATTTTTTGGTATCCATATTAGCACTTTAAGTAGCACTAATATCAGTACTTTTCAAGAGTGTTCAAACTCGCTCCATCATCCCCACAAACCGCTTGAACAAATAATGTGAATCCTGTGGCCCGGGGCTGGCTTCGGGGTGGTGCTGCACGCTGAACACGGGTTTGCCTTCGAGAGCAATGCCGCAATTTGAGCCGTCGAACAGGCTTACATGGGTTTCAACAACACCTAATGGTAAGCTTTCACGATCCACCGCAAAGCCATGATTCATAGATACAATCTCAACTTTGTTGGTGGTGTAATCTTTCACCGGATGGTTTGCGCCGTGGTGGCCTTGGTGCATCTTCATGGTTTTAGCGCCGAGTGCCAAAGCGAGCATTTGATGGCCGAGGCAAATGCCGAAGATTGGTTTTCCGGAGTCCACCAATGCGCGAATTTCTTTCACGGCATATTCGCCTGTGGCGGCGGGGTCGCCCGGGCCGTTGGACAGGAATATGCCATCAGGCTTCATGGCCAAAATATCGGCGGCTTTGGCGGTGGCGGGAACGACGGTGACTTTGCAGCCAGCAGATGTGAGGCAGCGCAGAATGTTGCGCTTCATGCCGTAGTCAATGGCCACAACGTTGAAGCGCCCTTCGCCTGTCGTATAGCCCGTTTCCCAATCCCACAGTTTTTCATCCCAACTCATGCGCTGGGTCAAAGAAACATCCTTGGCCAGATCAAGCCCTTCAAGCCCGCCCCAAGCTTTCGCCATGGCGGTTAGTCTCTTGATGTCGAATTTACCTTTGGCATTATGGGCGATCACGCCGTTTGGCATGCCCTTCTCGCGGATGAGGATTGTGAGTTCGCGCGTATCAACGCCGGACATGCCGATGATGCCCCGCAACTTCAGCCACTTATCGAAATGGTTCTTGGCGCGGTAATTTGCAGGCTCGGTGACGGGCGCTTTGACGATGCAGCCTTTGACGGCAGCTGATGCAGCAAGGTTTGTGGTTTCACCATCATCATCATTGGTGCCCACATTGCCGATGTGAGGAAATGTGAAGGTGACGATTTGGCCTGCGTATGATGGGTCAGTCAGCACTTCTTGGTAGCCCGTCATGGCCGTGTTGAAGCACACTTCCGCCACCGCCTCGCCCTCCGCGCCAAAGCCATAACCTTCAATCACCGTGCCATCGGCCAAAACCAATACGGCTGTAATCTTTTGCACATCCCAATCGCTGAAGTGGGGGCGTGGCTTGGCCTTGGCTTTAACTGGCATTTTTGAGTCTCCGGAATTTGAAGTGGGTTAGGGGCTGGCCCAGCCTGCGTCAAGGTTGCGGCGCATTCAGAATCCGCCTATCCCCCATATTTTTGATGAGGTTCAGACATGTCGCTCCGCGAACAAATTACTGCCGATATGAAAGAGGCCATGAAGGCAGGCGAAAAGCGCCGCACGGCCACGTTGCGCCTGATGAACGCCGCCATAAAAGACAAAGACATCAATAGCCGCTCCGAAGGCCATGACTCGGTACTGACCAATGATGCGGGTATCATGGAGCTATTCATCAAAATGGTGAAACAGCGCCAAGATTCAATTGCGGCTTTTGAACAAGGTGGCAGGCCCGAACTAGCAGCAGCCGAGCGCGAAGAAATAGCAATCATCCAACATTACATGCCAAAGCAAATGAATGACGATGAGGCCAAGGCAACAGTGGTTGGCGTGATTGCTGCGCTAGGTGCCACCAGCGTTAAAGACATGGGCAAGGTGATGGCTGAATTGAAAGCCAAATATGCCGGTCAAATGGACATGGCCAAAGTAGGCGGCATAGTGAAAGCATTGTTGGGTTAACGCGATTTAATTTCACCATCATAAATTTGCACCGACAGAATTGCAGACTTGAACCGTCCTATTGGTGAGGGCGCGCAATCAAGGAGTAACACCGTGATACACAAAGTACTTTTATCTATCGCAACTGTCGCAAGTTTAACTTTGGGTTTTTCAGCCATGTCAAGCAGCGCTGAAGCTCGTGGAGCGCGTTATGGCGGTCATCATGGCGGGCATATTTGGTGGAATAAATGGCACCATCACAACGGTCATTTGCGGCGCTGCCATGTTGTGCATGGTTGGCGCCATGGCCACCCTGTAACATTTAAGGTATGCAAAGCACGTTGGTAATGGATCAGATTTAGGAGTGCCGTGCCCGTCGAGCCAATTGACGGGCGCGGCATTTAACTGTTCACTTTGATCAAACCAAAACGTTCGTTGTCACTTTCACATTGCCATTTACTGAATGCGAATAAGGGCAAACCACATGGCCGCGCCTGCATAAATCTTCCGCAGCTTCTTTGCTCATACCTGGCAGCGAAACATCAAGAGTGACTTCCAAACCAAAGCCTTCGCCATCATCACGTGGGCCAATGCTGACATTTGAGCTTACGGTGCAGCTGCTGGCATGTCGATCTTGGCCTTACCAGCGGCAACGCGCATGGCCCCCAAATAGCAGCCAGCATATCCTGTTGCAAAAAACTGCTCAGGGTTTGTGCCTTTGCCAGAGCCGCCCATTTCAGTTGGCGTGGCAAGGGTGACTGTCACGCGACCATCATCGGTTTTGGATAAGCCCTCGCGGCCGCCGCCGTTGGCTGTTGCGTTGGCTGTGTATGCAATTTTCATAATACACTCCTATTAAATAAATAAGGGCCACTCAATCGAGCGGCCCTTACCGTGAGAAACGAGGTTATCTCACGAATGCGATGGGTCAGAGGGAAGTTGTTCCCGCAGATCCAATGATCCGCACTGCGATAGAACCTGTAATGTTGAACTCACTCGACATGGGATCACCTCCTTTCAGTTGTTAACGACACTAGACAAGCTAACTCTTGCGCAGTTTTTTGCAAGAGGCCAAACTGCGAAAAAACCAATGGAAGCAAAAATGCCACAGGCTGATCTAATTATCACCAATGCCCGCATCATTACGATGAACCCTACACAGCTTTTTGCGCAAAGCTTAGCCGTTACAGCCAACAAGATTATTGCCGTTGGCAGCAATGAAGATGTGGGCGGGTTCAGGGCCAAACATACGCGAATGATTGATGCGGCGGGCAAATCCGTCATCCCCGGCATTATCGAAGGCCATGTGCATTTGTTTGGTGGAGCAGCCGAGCTTGGAGGCTTAATCATAAGCCACGTCAAAAGCTTAGCGGAGTTTCATGAATCAGTTTCTCAATACCGGAAATCCCATCCGGGCGAGAACATTGTGATTGCACACGGCATCGCACATGAGAGCCTCGGACGCGAAGGCCCGATCACCCGGCAGATGCTGGACAGCATCGTTCCCGACATTCCGTTTTATGTAAACTGCTTCGACCACCACACAGCATGGGCCAACACCAAGGCGCTGGAAGCAGCTGGCATAATGCGCGGACGAGATCTTCCGGTGGGCAATGAAATTGTGCTCGATGCCGAGGGCAATGCCACAGGCGAACTTAAAGAACCTGCCGCCTTTATGCTGGTGCAGGCACTGGGGCCCATTGGGGGCCGAGAATTTTTAGGGATGAACACGGGCGAAAATCCCGTGCCGCCTGCCACGCCCGCACAACGCGCTGGTGACCAAGAGATTTTGAAAAAGGGCATCGCCTACGCCAATTCTTTGGGCATTACCACAATGCATAATATGGATGGCAATTGGTATCAGTTAGAATTGCTCAAAAACATTCTTGATCGCGGCGAATTGAACGCCCGCATAGAAATTCCCTTTCACCAGAAAAACTATTTCGAAATTGCGCGCGTTGACGAAGCCGCCGAAATGCACGCGCAATATAAAAGTGATATGCTGTGGTCAGGCCGCGTGAAGATTTTTATGGATGGCGTAATGGAAACGCTGACCGCTTTGATGCTGGATGATTATCCAGGCCACCCCGGCAATATCGGCGCACCGCTTTTCTCCGCTGCCCAATTCAACGAACTCGCCACGCGCATTGATAAGCACAAGCTTCAAATCAGCGTGCATGCTATCGGCGACGGCGCAGTGCGCCGCACATTGGATGGTTATGAAGTGGCGCAAAGGGCCAACGGCGTGCGCGACAGCCGCCACCGGATTGAACATATTGAGATGATCAACCCAATTGATATTCCGCGCATCAAGCAATTGGGCGTCATCGCATCGTTGCAACCCGTGGCGGGCGTGGGCGTACCGTGGATGCCGAAAGAGCCGATCTTAACGCGCCTTGGCAACAAGCTGCCACTGTCATACCCATGGCAAACCATTCGCAACAGCGGCGCAACCGTGGCCTTCTCAAGCGATTGGCCCGTAGCCCCGCTTAATCCGTTTTTAGGGTTTAAAGCTGCCATGACATGCGAGCATTTTGGCCAGAACCAAAATCTGATGGACACGCTGCATGCCTTTACGGCGGCAGGGGCGATCATGGATTTTACCGAAGATCGGAAGGGCATGTTGAAGGTGGGGTATCTGGCGGATATCGCTATACTTGATAAGGATTTAGAGGCAACCCAACCCGAGCAGATGGACAGCGTGAAACCTGTGATGACAATTTGTGATGGGCGGGTGGTTTTTGCAAGGTGAGCTAATATTTTGAAGTGGCAAAAACTTGAAGCTTTGGATGAACAGCCAATCCCCTGTGGCGCAATCATTCGTTGCCCCGCAAAATACCCTTATGAACAAGTTGTCGACTTCATGGTTTGCAAATTGCCTGTGGAGGCATGCGGCATGAGCCTTGTTGTTGCCACTGGTTACAAGTCTGGCTTAATTTTAGTCAGCCTTCCAGCAGAATCAAAATTCTCTGAAGGTGGCGGCATCTCTTCTCAATGGCTGCATAAGAATTGGCGAAAATGGGTCTATCCCGAAGCCAAGTTGGGTGACGTGTGGGTAGCGCTAAAGGGCCACCCCAAACCCCAATTACCAAAATAGTATAATTGCATTCACTGAAAGTTCTAAGGTCAGATCTGCACTTCCGTAACTCACAGATATTCGTGCAGCTTCACTTACCCCTAAACGGAAACAGCAAAAGCTCTTTCGCGCTGAATGCTGCCAGCTTTGATTGCGGCGGCAAACCCATGCTGAGCTTGCTTAATGGCTCTCTCGGCTGGTCAATATAGATGCCGAAGAGACGATCCCAAATAGTGAACATGGCACCGAAGTTAGAATTACCCTCGGATAAATTCTGCGAGTGATGCGTGCGGTGAACATCAGGTGTTACGAATAGAATACGCAGCTTGCGGTCAAGTTGCGCTGGCAAGGCCATGTTGGCGTGGGCAAACACTGCATGAAGCGCAAGCGCCAAACCAAAATTCAAATAGACCAACACAGGCACACCCAACACAACCACAAACCCCGTGATGAACAATGCAACCAAAAGCGATTCAAAGGGATGGTGCAGCAGAGATGAGAATGCTGTGACATGTTCATCTGCATGGTGAATTTTGTGCAGCCGCCAAAACAGAGGCACATGATGCAGGATAAAATGCGAGAGGAAATATAGAAAATCCAGCAGCAAGAACGAAATCAAAATGAGAAGCCAATCAGGAATTGGAAGCTTCGCGATGCTGAAAAACTTCAAGTGTACAAAAACATTTATAACGGAAGTCTGTGCCCACCACGCATAGGCCTGAGTTATGAGAATGCCAATAAGCGTAACAGTGACAATCGTTATAGTCCGACGCGCTGTATAATTGTTACTGACAACACGCGGAATAAAACGCTCAAATGGCCAACACAGCATAACTGCCAAGAATAAGACTGGAACAAGACCTGCCCACTGCAGCGAAGTTTCATAGATTGCCATAACGTTCTGCCACATGTCACGTCAGCCGTTCTGTGTTCGATCAGTTTGGGAGCGGGGGAACCACAGTCGTGACGGTAGCAACTGGCGCGCCGCCATAAGTGTCAACGCCGACATAGGGGTGGAATTGGCCATCAAATAGATAGTTCGCACCTGCTTCAACATAGGGGCCATGAATTCCAACACCAATCAACGGCTGTTGATTTGCAAAATCATAGCCAAATCCTGCTTCACCTTGGAAAGTGGTATTGCCAAACAAACCCATAGCGCGGACTTTTGGAGCAAAATTTGTGTTAGGAAATATAGGAACTGCTAATTCTGCCAAAGCGCCCGAAACATTATTGTCAGTGTAAGTGTAAGTATGGCGGACAGACCCAACCACCTGAGCAGTATTATCACCAAATTCGAAACGAAGGCCGATGCCCACTCTTGTATCGTCAGTCCCCGACAAGGTCGTGACTGGCGGAGGAGGAGGGAAAGGACCACCTGCCATTGCAATCTCCGTCACAGCGAAAACTGCAACTATCATTACGACATATTGAGTTGGATTTATTTTGCGCATAGAGCCACCCGTTGATTTTCACGGGCTTGGATAGTTAATTTATAGTTAAAAGTCAACCAAGCACGAACGGGTTACTCAGCGCCGATATCAATTTTTCTACAACACACTTGCGTTCACTATACGTTCTATGCTATCCCCCACCCATGGTCAAATCTGCTTCTAACTTTGTCTGTCAAACCTGCGCTGCCGTTACGCATAAATGGTCGGGGCATTGTGATGCTTGTGATAGTTGGAACACGATTATTGAGGAGCGTTCTGAGGCACCCGCTTCTGGGGCCAAGGGTGCTTCACTGCCCAAGGGCCGTTTGGCTAAGCTTTATGAATTGAAGGGTGAAAGCCCAGCGCCTCCGCGCATTGAAAGCGGAATTGCAGAATTGGACCGCGCTACGGGTGGCGGGTTTGTGCCGGGCTCGGCTGTGTTGATCGGTGGCGATCCTGGCATTGGTAAGTCCACTTTATTGTTGCAGGCTCTAGCTGCTTTGGCCCGCAAAGGTGAGCGGGTGATTTATGTGACGGGCGAAGAAGCCATCGCCCAAGTGCGCATGCGCGCGGCGCGTTTGGGGCTTGATGATGCTTCTGTTTTGCTGGCGGCTGAAACCAATGTGTCTGACATCATCGCCACGTTGAATGATGGGCCTGTGCCTGCTGTGGTGGTGATCGACTCCGTGCAAACGCTGTGGTCACCCGTCATCGAATCGGCACCCGGCACCGTCTCGCAACTCAAAGCGGGCTCCGAAGCTATGGTGCGCTATGCCAAAACCAAAGGTGCTTGTGTGCTGCTTGTCGGCCATGTGACCAAGGACGGCCAGATTGCAGGGCCAAAAGTGATTGAGCATTTGGTTGATACAGTGCTTTATTTTGAGGGCGACCGTGGCCATCAATTCCGCATTTTGCGCGCCGTCAAAAATCGTTTTGGGCCGACCGATGAAATTGGCGTTTTTGAAATGTCTGATGGCGGCCTTAAAGAAGTCACTAATCCATCGCGTTTGTTTATGGGCGGAAACGAACACCCTGCCCCTGGCACGGCGGTTTTTGCCGGCGTTGAAGGCACAAGACCCCTGCTGGTTGAAGTTCAAGCCCTTGTTGCACCCTCGCCCTTGGGCACGCCGCGCCGCACCGCTGTGGGTTGGGACACAACACGTCTCAACATGATTCTGGCGGTGCTTGATGCCAGAGCTGGCGTTTCACTTTCCAACCATGATGTTTATTTGAATGTGGCGGGTGGGTTGCGCCTGAAGGAACCGGCGGTGGATTTGGCCGTGGCTGCCGCGTTGCTCTCATCACTGTCCGACACCGTGATTCCCCATGGAACAGTGCTTTTTGGTGAAATTGCGCTTTCGGGTGCCATACGTGCCGTGGGCCAAACTGAGGCCAGATTGAAGGAAGCGCAAAAACTAGGCCTAACAGATGCTGTGATCGCTGACCAAGGCGAAAAGCAGATAAAGGGCACTATTGCCACGAAACAACTGTCCACCGTGGCCGATTTGGTGGCTTGGGTGGCCAGCCGTTCCAAAGGTCTGCGCCGCATTGCGTGAACAAGCCAAAGAATAACCTAGAACCTTGACCCAGAGTTTTATATAGAAGGTTCTAGATCAACCTGACTTTTGACGGAACCGTCAAAAATCAGCAAAGTTGATCGAAAACAATAATCTAGGGCGCTTTTGATTTTTCCATGAAAAATCAAAACGCTCTGGCGAACCGGAACTCACTCATGTCCTTTCAGATTCTCGATTTCGTCCTCTTCGGCATCATGGCCATTTCAGGCCTTTTAGCTTTGGCACGCGGCTTCACCCGCGAGGTGCTTTCGTTGGTGGCATGGGGTGCTGGAGCCGCGGCAGCCTATTTCGCAATAAAGCAACAAAAGCTTCTCGACATCGTCATGCCCTATGCGGGCAAGCCGATGATCGCCACAATAGCGGTGGGTGCGATTGCTTTCATTGTGGTGATGATCGTCGTGTCGGTGATCGGTGTGAAAATCTCAGACCGCGTTGTTGATAGTCGTGTTGGCGCATTCGACCGAACATTAGGTTTCCTTTATGGATTGGCGCGCGGACTTGTTCTGGTGTCGATTGCCTATCTGTTTTACGGTTGGCTTACACCAAGCGACCGCCAAGAAGATTGGGTGCGCAAAGCCCAAACTTTGCCAATCATCAGCACGGTGAGCGATACACTTCTCAGGTTTGTACCGCCCGACATTGCCGACACGCTTTCAAAGAGTGCGCAGATCAGCAACCCGCAAGGGCCTGTTTCCAAACCAGCCTATGCTGGGACAGATGTGACCGCAGGCCAAGCCAAGGGACTCGATAATCTGATTGAAGGCACGAACGATGCCGCGAAAAAAGACGAGCCAGCATTCGGGCAAGATGGAACCAAAGCACCGTGATCGATGACCTCGACCTTGATGGTGATACACTGCGCGAAGAATGTGGCGTCTTTGGTATATTTGGCCATCCGGACGCAGCGGCGCTAACCGCACTCGGTCTGCATGCTCTTCAACATCGCGGACAAGAGGCCGCTGGCATTGTGAGCTATGATGGCGAACGCTTCCACACCGAACGCCGCATGGGATTGGTCGGAGATCATTTCTCGTCTGATAAAATTATCAACCGCCTGAAAGGCAAACAGGCCATGGGCCATGTGCGCTATTCAACAACGGGCGAAACAATTTTGCGCAATGTGCAACCGCTATTTGCCGAGCTTGCCCTAGGCGGCATCGCGGTGGCCCATAACGGCAACCTCACCAATGGGCTGACTTTGCGCCGCGAGTTGATTGCATCAGGTGCGATTTATCACTCCACGTCAGACACCGAAGCCATTTTGCATCTTATTGCGCGTTCAAAAAAGAACCGCATGATTGAACGCTACATCGATGCACTGCGCAGTTTGGAAGGTGCTTATGCGTTGGTTTCTTTGACGAACAAAAAACTCATCGGTGCGCGCGATCCACTTGGCATTCGTCCGCTGATGTTGGGCGAACTGAACGGCGCGTATATATTATGTTCTGAAACAGTGGCCCTTGATATTATCGGTGCTAAATTTGTTCGCGAAGTTGAAAATGGCGAAGTGATTGTCATTTCAGAAGACGGCATTGAATCATTGCATCCATTCCCGCGCCAAAAACCGCGCCCCTGCATTTTCGAATATATCTATTTTTCGAGACCTGATTCAATCATTGGCGGCAGATCAGTTTATGATGTGCGCAAAAACACTGGCAAGCAATTGGCATTGGAAGCGCCATGCGATGCGGATGTGATTGTGCCTATTCCAGATTCTGGTGTGCCTGCTGCACTTGGTTATGCTCAAGCTTTGGGAATTCCATTCGAGCTCGGCATTATTCGCAATCACTATGTTGGCCGCACCTTCATTGAACCAACACAGCACATTCGCTCACTTGGCGTGAAGTTGAAACACAACGCCAACCGCGCCGTAATTTCCGGAAAGCGTGTAGTGTTGGTGGACGATTCGATTGTGCGCGGAACAACCTCAATCAAAATTGTGAAGATGATGTATGAGGCCGGTGCACGCGAAGTGCATATGCGCATCGCCTCACCACCGATAAAGTTTCCTGATTATTATGGTATCGATACGCCAGAACAAAAATCACTTCTAGCTGCCAGCCATTCGTTAGAAGAAATGCGCAAATTTATTGGTGTTGATTCATTAGCGTTTGTTTCGGTTGATGGTATTTATAAAGCTGCGGGTTTTGAAGGTCGCGATAATGTTCACCCTCAATTTACTGATCATTGTTTCACAGGTGATTATCCAACCCACTTGACAGATGTTATCGGCGAGAGTGCAAAACAACAGCTTTCGCTTTTGGCTGAAGCAGGCTGAAGAAATTTTTAATAACCAAATTTGTATTTTATTAATCCGTTATTCCGGCGAAAGCCGGAATCCAGAGGCCGCACACAATACTGCCAACAGTTGGATTTGTGGAAAGTCTGGATCCCGACTTTCGTCGGGATGACGACGGTGGGAGTGCTGAAGCAATGATCCAAGGAATAAAACTGCTTGAAGGCAAAGTGGCTTTGGTCACTGGCGCATCCCGTGGCCTTGGCCGTGCTGCGGCTTTGGCACTGGCCAAACAAGGCGCGCACATCATCGCCACGGCCCGCACCCAAGGTGGACTTGAGGAGCTTGATGATGAAATTAAAGCTTCGGGATCATCGGCCACTTTGGTTCCGATGGATGTGACCGACTATGCTGGCATAGACCGGCTTGGTGCTGCGATTTTCGAGCGCTGGAAAAAACTAGATATTCTAATTGGCAATGCCGGAATTCTTGGCAAGCTAACCCCCTTACCCCACATCGAACCAAAAACTTGGGATGATGTGATGGCGGTTAATGTGACGGCAAATTACCGCTTGATCCGCTCGATGGACCCCCTGCTCCGAATGGCCCCGCATGGACGTGCTATTTTTGTAACATCCGGACTGGCCCAAAAATGCTTTCCCTATTGGGGCGCTTATTCGGTTTCCAAAGCTGCATTGGAAGCGATGGTCAAAACCTATGCCGCTGAAATGGAAACAACGACCGGTCGCGCAAACTGCTTCAGCCCCGGCGCTAGCCGCACAAAGATGAGGGCCACCGCCATGCCAGGCGAAGACCCGATGAGTTTGCCAAGTGCCGAAGAAGTGGCCGCGCAGATTGTGCCAATGTGTTTAGAAGATTTTGCTGGCAATGGTGCAGTCTATAAATATGCGGCAAACGGATTGTATAGGCAGGCGCTTTAAGTCCTCTACCGCAAAGCGGGAGAGGAAGGGGACCCATTGCAAAGCAATGGGGGAGGTGAGGGTCAGTGACAATTTCAAATACCCTCATCTATCCCATCTCTCTTCGTTCGACGGGCCCCTTTCTTCTCCCGCAAAGCGGTAGAAGACGTCTTACTTATCATAAGGGTTCTTGCTGCCCCTTAAGCTGAACCTAATCGGAACACCTTCAAGTCCAAAATCCTTACGCAGGCCGTTCATCAAATAACGCACATACGTTTGCGGCAGTTTATCTAACTGATTGCCAAACACTGCAAATGTTGGTGGGCGCGCGCTGGCTTGGGTGGCATAGCGAATTTTGATGCGGCGGCCTGACGGAGCGGGCGGGGCGTTCTTCTGCACAGCAGAGGTGATCCAGCGATTGATCTTCGAAGTGGAAACGCGAATGTTCCATTTGCGGTCCATCTCAATGACAGCCTTCATCATCTTATCAATGCCGCGGCCTTGCTTGGCCGAGAGCGTGACGATGGGAAAGCCCCTAATGTCCGGCAGAATGTTTTCGATAATGTCGTCGACTTTTTTCATCGCCGCCAATTTATCGTCAACCAAATCCCATTTACTCAATGCCAACACAATTGATCTGCCTTCGCGTGAAACCAGATCACAAAGTGTTAAATCTTGCTTTTCAATGTTCATCGATGCGTCCACAAGAACGACAACACAATCAGCGTAACGAATGGCGCGCATGGCATCGGTGACTGAAAGCTTTTCCAGCTTTTCTTTCACTTTGCCTTTTCGGCGAATGCCCGCTGTGTCCCACAGCTTGATTTCGCGGTCGCCAAATTTCCAATCGCTGGAAATCGAATCTCGCGTGATGCCAGCTTCTGGCCCCGTGAGCATCCGGTCTTCACCCAACATGGTGTTTACCAGCGTTGATTTGCCAGCATTTGGTTGGCCGATAATAGCTAAACGTAAACGCCGCTCTGGCCTGTCTGGCCCTTCATATTCGGGGTCATATTCGGCTGGCACAAACTCTTCGTCTTCTTCTTCGGCCAGTTTCGTCGCTTCTTCATCGGCGTCAATATAAGGCCGGATCACATCGTAGATATGTTCCATGCCTTCGCCATGTTCACCGGAAATTGGCAATGGTTGGCCAAAGCCTAATGAGTAAGCCTCGCCCACACTATTAGCGACGGCGCGTGTTTCAGATTTGTTGCCAAGAACCGTGACTGGCTTGCCCAGCTTGCGAATGCGTTCGGCAAACTGTTCATCAATGGGTGTAACACCTGCGCGGGCATCAATCACAAAGAAAATATGATCAGATAATTTTGCGGCCTCTTCGGCTTGCAAACTCATGCGGGCTTCGAGTGAGCCCTTCTTGGCATCATCAAGACCTGCTGTATCAAAAACCCTGAATTCTAAATCACCAAGACGGCCCTGACCTTCGCGCCTGTCGCGAGTGACACCGGGTTGATCATCAACAAGAGCAATCTTCTGCCCGATCAGGCGGTTGAACAAGGTGGACTTACCAACGTTGGGTCGCCCAAGAATAGCTATGGTGACTGTCATTGAACGGTCACTGAATCAGGCGGACAGATTTTTTTCTTGGGGTCACAAGGCACAGCGGGAACTGCAGGTGCTTCTGCTTGAGATTGCCCCTGCCCTGACAAAGTAGGATCCTTAGCTGACTTTTGATCGTCTGGTATAATTTCTTCGCGGTTGCCCGGAAGCACCGTGTCATTGGTTGAACCCGTCAGTCTTTTCAGGCCAGAACAACCACCTATTGAAATAGCGAGAAAAATAAGAGCGGCAATAGTGAAGGGCTTCATCAGCTTTATCTCACTTTTTGACTAAATTCGGCGCGATGAGCTGGATCATAATTTGCGCACGCTGCTTCATCGATAGTGTCGCTTCTGCATCGGTGTAAACCGCTTGCATATAACGATCTGCCATCGCGTAATCTTTGACACGCCACGCAGCCAAACCAAAAATCTCACGGGCTTCCTGACGCCAAACCACGCCATCTTTGTCAAATTTTCCAAGCCTCGGCAGCAATTGATCAGGTGTCGCCGTATCAACAAGAATGTATCCAGCCTTAATCCGCGCCAGATCGGCAAGCGCTGGATCGTTTGTGGCATTCGCCGCAAAGGCGTCATAAGCAGCAACAGCTTTTTCAGCGTCGCCCTTTTTGGCCAAGAGTGCTGCGCTTTGAAGCGCTGCCAACTGACCAAAGCCCGAATGATTCACAGCAGCCAGTGCTGACAGCGCATCGTCTGTTTTGCCATCAGCTGCTTTCTTCAAAGCTGCAAAATAAACCGCACCTGCATCTTCAGCTTGTTTTGTTTGGTAATAGTGCCAGCCCTGAAAGGCAGCAACGCCCGCCACAGCCAAAATGGCCAGAGTCGTGAAATGCTTTCCATAACGATCCCAGATTTTTTTATATTCATCTTGGCGGACCTCTTCGTCCACTTCGCGGAATAATGATTCGTCAGTATCAGACACTGTTGAGTGCTCCGTAATATCAAAAGGCCACGTAAAGCAGCTGCGCGGCTAAATCAAGGCAAAACCAAATCGACTGCTTTCAGTCTTTTACCTGATAAGTATTGTCTTGAGCCGGAAATTGCCGCGTTCGCACCTCCTCGGCGTAAAGCTTGATCGCCCCTTCAATGGCGACACCGACTTTGCCGAACTCCTTCACAAATTTGGCAATGCGCGGCGAAAGACCCAACATGTCTTCCATCACCAAAATCTGACCATCACATGCCGCAGATGCGCCAATGCCGATGGTGGGGATTTCGATCGATTTTGTAATTTTCGCAGCCAAAGGTTCGGCCACTGCTTCCAACACCACAGCAAACGCTCCGGCTTCGGTCACCATGCGTGCGTCTTCCTCTATAATGGGCCAGCCTGCGCGCTCACGCCCCTGCGCTTTAAAACCGCCAAGCACATTAATTGACTGCGGCGTTAAACCAATATGCGCCATCACAGGGATTCCGCGCTGCGTCAGAAACTCAATCGTCTCGGCCATGCGCTTGCCGCCTTCTAGTTTTATGGCCCCGCATTCCGTTTCCTTGATCACCTGCGCCGCATTGCGAAACGCTTGGGCCGGGCTTTCCTCGTAGGAGCCAAAAGGCATGTCAACAACGACGAGTGCGCGTTTTGCCCCGCGCGTTACAGCGCGACCATGCATGATCATAAGTTCTAATGGCACAGGCAAAGTGGTTTCAAACCCGTGCATCACCATGCCTAATGAATCACCTACCAAAAGGAAATCCACATATTTATCGGCAATGGCTGCAGTGTGCGCATGATAGGACGTGAGCGATACTATCGGCTCACCGTTTTTACGGGCGCGAATGTCTGGGGCGGTGATGCGTTTTTGAATGGTGTGTTGGGACATGTTTTTATCATAGTCTTTGCAACGACTGCGGGCAACTGCTCTGGCATCTGATGATTAACCATGGCCACAACCACCTCTATCGACGATCTAACCTAAACAATGAGATGTTGATTTCGATTTTAGCCTACAACTCTCACCCCAACCACATAGGGGTGGAACACCAAAAGCAACAGCGCATAGACCACTAACCCGATGAATACCGCGAAGACGTCAAACTTTATGCGCGGCTCGAACATCACGCGGTTGCCACGCGCCATATTGGCTACAATATCAAGAACCGAAACAATGAGGAAAGTGAGATAAATCAAAACAACCGGCGTTTTTCCATTGGCCAAAAGATGCCCTATCGCCCAAAGACTGACGCCAATCGAAAACGGATTTTGCAGCCACTTCTTGATGTAGCCTTTGCCGTGAAGCGCTGAGATGCAGATCAAACCTAAGAGCACCAGCAACATTGTTATGTGCTTGGCACCCGTCATCGGCACATAGAGCATCTCGCCATTTTCGCGCGTCTGGGAATAACCCCAGATCATAAGGGCGATGCCAGCAGCTGAGGCCAGAGAATAAATGCCCTTATATCTGTTTTCGCCCCACCACGCTTTCAGCCTGTTGCGCACGGCAGGCAACAGAACCGAAAAAAGATGACTGCCGCCAAAAAGCAAAATGCCAAAATACAAGAGCGTCATGTTTATTCTCCAATGTCGAACAGCTTAGGACAAATGTGTTTTCTTTAAAACGATCATTTCATTATGTGTACTCAGTGCAAAACCCGTGATACAAAGCGAGCGGAATGGCCAAATCAGATGCGAAATTCAAAGAGGGGTTATAAATGAAACCAACACTCATTCTCGTCGGCGCCGATAAGGGCGGCGTGGGCAAAACAACAATGTCGCGCGTATTACTCGACTATTTCGCGCGCAAAAATATTTTGACCAGGGCCTTCGACACAGAAAATCCTCGTGGTTCTTTAAAGCGCTTCTATCCATCGATCACAGAAATCATTGATTTAACCCATGTGGCTGATCAAATGAAAGTTCTCGACACCATGGAAACCGCAAATGTGCCGGTGACTGTCGTGGATTTTAAAGCTGGCAATTTGTCCTACGCTTTAGATTTATTTGAGCGCATTGGAATTTTGGAAGCAGCGCGCAACGGTGTGTTTAACTTAGGCCTGATGCATGTTGTGGGGCCATCTATCGCCTCGCTGGATGAAATTGGCGAGATTGCAAAATATCTGCAAGGCGTTTCATATTGTGTGGCGCGCAACTCTATAAACGAAACAAACTTCTTTGAATGGGATGAAACCACCCACCGCAAATATTTCTCGGCCATTCCAAAGGCGCAAGAAATCAATGTGCCGAAACTCAATGAAATGGCTTATGAGCAAGTTGATGTGGCTGGTGTGACCTATAAGGATTTCATCGACAACAAAGCTGCCGATGGCAGCGCTGGGCATTTTTCGTTTGTGCTGCGCGGCTATGTTCGCAAATGGTGCTCGGAGATTGACTCTGAATTTGCCCATGTTCAAATGCTGTCCGATATTTTGAACGGTGGCCGTGCTCCTGGCCTACTCTAAGCGAGAATAATTTCCGTGGCTTACACTCCCACGGTTTACATCACAGCTTCTGACCAGCACCGCAACGGTAAAACTTTACTCGCGCGGTTGCTGGCAGATTATTTGCTGCTTGATGGCCGCGATCCCTTTATGATCGACACAGATGCGCCGGATGGACCATTGCGCAATTTTTTTCCGGGTCGCACAGCACTTGCTGATTTCGAAAAAATGCAAGGCCAAATGAAACTGTTTGACACCATCTTGGCATCGCCAGGCCGAGACTATGTGGTCGATTTACCCGTGCGCCATACCGAAGATTTTTTCAAAGCAGTGGCTGAGTTGCATGTGTTAGAGGAAATGAAAAAACTGGGTTTTCGGATTATTGTATTTTACGTTGTGGACCGCACACCTGCATCATTGCGCGCTGCCAGAGCGCTTCAAAAATTTCCGAATGTTGATTTGTTTGTGCCCGTTGAAAATCAACATGTGGGTTCTATCTGGCCAAAGAGTGAAGGCGGTTTGGCAATTCCGGCCCTGCCCCAAAAACTGGCCATCGCGATCAGCGATAAGCGCTTTTCGTTGCGCAGATTTGTGCTTGGTGATGTTCAACAGTTGCCCGAGGAGGATCAACCAATTCTGAGCAATTTTCTATTTGAGGTTCTCAACAACCTCGGCAATCTTGAGCCGTTGGTGACGTTGCAGAATCTAAGACAATAACAAAAAGCCCCGAATGAATATTCAGGGCCTTATTCGTGTCGAAAAATTAAGCTTTTATTTTAGCAGCTTTTGCTTGATCGACCTTGGCACGTGGCGCTTTGCCAGCAATCAGTTCCTTGGCTTGAACAATCCACTCATCACGAAGTGAACGACCTTTGAGACCGAGCTTTGTATCAAGCGCTTCAAGCGCTTTTGGGCTGAGGTCTGCAATATCCTGCAAGGTTTTAATACCAGCTTTGGATAGGTCAGCAGCAATCTTTGGGCCTATGCCATCAATCAAAGAAACATCTGTTGGTGCAGCAGTGCGGAATTTCGCCAAAGCCCATTCCCAATGGATTTCATCGCGGCCGTCTGGCTTACCCTCATCAATCCAGATTTGGTGAGCAACAGCGCGGATTTGTTCTTCGGTTGGCATAGAATTAAATATCATATTGAGTCCCCATCATGGTTAATATTGACTCGCCCTAGCATGTTTTGTTGCACTGCACAATATAAAATTGTGCAGTGCGATATAGTTGTTCCGACTGACCCCTACTTGAGTTGAGACTTCAACGTTTCTTCAACCGCTCTATCAAATGAATCACCTGACTTTGATGCAATTTTCGCCTTACTTTGTTCCAAAACGAAAGCATCACGCTTGGCGATGAGGGCCGCCATTTTATCTTCCAATGCTTCGCGTGATTTCATCTTTTCGTCGAGCCAAATACGTCGCTGGGGTGCGGACATCGCTCTTAAATCAGCGGGCAATTCGCTTTCCGCAATCTTATCGAGATTCACTGATTTGTTGCGGGCATCAGCGACCAAATCGCCGCCGCCAGTGATCACTTCACGGGCAATTTTACGTTTTGAATAAAAATTTGAATTGTCGATTTTAACAGAGTCCGGAGCCGCAGCTTTCGATGCCATTTTTCCTGCCGTATCTTTTTTTCGACTATCTGAGCCATAAGGCACAATCGATCCATCCAGCTCTTCCTGAAAATGCAAAATGTCGCCGTCAAATGGCGTCACGATTACCACCACTTCACCACCATTTTGCGGAATGGCAATGTATCGCCCATGGCCAAACTGGGCGATTTCCTTCCAGATTGGTGTCGTCTCTGCCATGTCGCCCGCTTGAACGGCATTCACAACGATCTGCTTTTCTGCCGCTACTTTCAGAATTTGCGGGTAACGCCGCTCTTGTGGATAATCCATGTGGGGAGGCGCATCGCCGACCAGAAAAACAATGTGTTTGACGTTAGAGCCCGACGTCCATTGCAATCCACGAATTGCTTTATCAAGCGCTTCATTCACTGATTCAGGCGTGTCACCGCCACCATCAGCCTGAAGTTTGACCAGCTTTCCATAAAGCCCTTGCACATCCGAGGAAAGCGGCGTCGATTTCACGACATAATCATCACCTCGGTCACGGTAAGCCACCAAGGCCATGGCAATATCAGCATTTGGATTGGTATCAACAATAGACGAAGCGATCGACCAAATCTTGCGCTTGGCCCCGTCAATCAGGTCGCCCATTGAACCTGTGGTATCCAACACAAATGCCACTTCCACGCGCTCTTGTAACTGCGAGTTAGAAGCTTGAGCAACGTTAAGACTGAGCGCCATAAAAGGCAAAACACCAAACAAGATTTTATTTTTCATCGTTTCCTCCAATGTTAATTTTCAGAAAGCTAGAATTGGATGGTGTTAGAATAAGGTTTGAAACTCGGCGGGATTGTGAATGTTCTAGTGGCGGAACCTTACTCCCACTCGATGGTTCCGGGCGGCTTTGAAGTGACATCATAAACCACGCGGTTTACACCTTTCACTTCGTTAATAATACGCGTCGCCGTGCGGCCTAAGAAGTTCATATCAAACTGGTAAAAATCAGCCGTCATGCCGTCAACAGATGTCACAGCCCGAAGCGCCAACACACGGTCATATGTCCGGCCATCACCCATCACACCAACTGTATGCACGGGAAGCAGCACGGAAAAGGCTTGCCAGATTTGATCATAAAGCCCCGCTTTGCGAATTTCCTCAATGTAGATCGCATCGGCTTTCTTCAAAATATCCAACTTCTCGCGGGTTACGCCACCAGGCAGTCGGATTGCGAGGCCGGGCCCAGGGAACGGATGGCGACCAATGAATTGCGCGGGCAAGCCAAGTTCTTGGCCTAATTTTCGAACTTCATCTTTAAAAAGTTCACGAAGCGGTTCAACCAGCTTCATGTTCATCCGGTCAGGGAGGCCTCCCACATTATGATGAGACTTGATGGTAACCGATGGACCGCCTGTGAACGAAACACTTTCAATCACATCCGGATATAAGGTGCCTTGCGCCAGAAAATCCGCGCCACCAATTTTCTTGGCCTCGCGTTCAAACACATCAATAAAAAGTCGCCCTATGGTTTTGCGCTTTTTCTCAGGGTCAATCTCGCCTTCGAGCGCAGTGATGAATTCTTCCGATGCATCCACATGCACCAACTTCAAATTATAATGTTCGTGGAACATCGCCACAACATCGGCGGCCTCGTTTTGGCGCATCAAACCATGATCGACCAAAACACATGTCAGTTGATCACCCACCGCTTCGTGCAACAACAACGCCGCAACCGACGAGTCAACACCACCCGATAGCCCGCAGAGCACGCGACCACTTCCAACCTGTGAGCGGATTTTTGCAATCGCCTCTTCGCGGAAGGCCTTCATCGTCCAATCTGGTTTGAGGCCAACCACATTGAACAAGAAATTTTTGATCAGCGCCGCGCCATCCGGCGTGTGCACCACTTCGGGATGGAACATGGTGGTAAAGATTTTGTTCGCTTCGTCAGAAGCGATTGCAAAAGGTGCGTTTTCAGAGGTGGCCTTCACTGTAAAGCCAGCTGGCAGCTTGGTTACGCGGTCGCCATGACTCATCCAAACCGGATAGCGCTTGCCGACATCCCAAAGCCCTTCAAACAGCGCGCTTTTTTCAAGTACTTCAATCTCAGCACGTCCAAACTCAGCCGCATGGCCACCCTCAACTTGACCACCCAACTGAACCGCCGTTGTTTGCTGGCCATAACAAATCGCGAGAATTGGCAACTTCGAATGAAAAACAATTTGCGGCGCACGAGGAGACCCTTCTCGTGTGACAGAATCTGGCCCACCCGAAAGGATCACGGCCTTTGGCTTTAAGCGGTGAAATGCTGCCTCAGCACTTTGGTAAGGAACGACCTCAGAATAAACCCCTGCCTCGCGCACCCTCCGCGCTATAAGCTGCGTAACTTGGCTACCGAAATCAACAATTAAAATGTTCTCTTGCATGGCGGGCGATTAGGGGAATTGGGCGGAGTCTGCAAGGTCAGATCAAAATATCCCACAGCAACTTCACATTCAACCCGATGATCAATAGAGCAATCGACCAAGCCAACACCGTCAACGATCGCGGAGAAACCATTTCACCCATTTTAGACTTACTCGCCGTAAACATCACCAACGGCACGATCGCAAATGGCAGTTGGAAGGCGAGGATAACTTGACTGAAGATGAGCAAGAAGCCAGTGCCGCTTGCGCCATAATAGATCGTGACGGCGGCTGCGGGGATGATGGCGATCGCTCTGGTGATGAGACGGCGCATCCACGCAGGAAGGCGAATATTCAGAAACCCTTCCATTACAATTTGGCCTGC
Organism: Aestuariivirga sp.; assembly: GCA_043744395.1. Taxonomy (GTDB): domain Bacteria; phylum Pseudomonadota; class Alphaproteobacteria; order Rhizobiales; family Aestuariivirgaceae; genus Aestuariivirga. Next base: position 6,218 of record JAYTUV010000036.1, on the reverse strand, counting down.
CAATGTGGCTGTGACAGTGGAATTCAAACCACAACACAACAATGCAATTGCAAATAGTTTAGGTGCCAATAACGAACCAACCAATGGGGCCAACATTTTGTGGGCGTCGCCAATTTCAGCAACAGATGTGTTTCCCGACTTATTAAATGTTGCTGCAGCCAAAATCAAAATTGACGCATTGATCAGCAGCGCAAAGCATAAGGCGAATGTTGAATCAAAAGTAGCAAAGCGCAGCGCTGATTTCTTTTCAGCTATACTGTGACCATAGGCCCGCGTCTGCACAATGCCGGAATGCAGATAGAGATTATGTGGCATCACAGTCGCGCCAATAATGCCCAGTGCTAAATAAAGCATCGCCGGATCGTGCAACAAATTCGTCGTCGGTGCGAAACCACGGATCACCCCACCCCAATCCGGATCAGCCAATGCAATCTGAACTGTAAAACAGGCGAAGATCACAGCCAAAAGCGCAACCACAAATGCTTCAACCCAGCGGAAACCAAGACGCTGCAAAAGTAGAATAATAAAAACATCGAGCGCTGTAATGATCACGCCGATCTCAAGCGGAATACCGAACAGTAAATTTAAACCAATCGCAGTGCCGACAACTTCGGCCACATCTGTTGCAATAATAGCGATTTCAGCAAACAACCATAATATGAGTGCCACAGGTTTTGGAAACGCGTCGCGGCAAGCTTGTGCCAAATCTCGACCTGAAGCGATAGCTAGACGCGCGCAAAGAGACTGCAAAATAATCGCCATGATATTTGAAAGCAGCGCAACAAACAAAAGTGCGTAACCAAACTGCGCGCCGCCAGCAATCGCCGTGGCCCAATTGCCGGGGTCCATATAGCCAACAGAAACCAGAAAACCTGGTCCAATAAAGGCCAAAGCACGTTTTAACAGCCCAGCATTTGCCGAGACTGGTATCGAGCGAAACACATCCATAAGCGACGGCTCTCCCGCCGCATGTCGCCATTTTCCTGAAGATATTGGACTATCCATATAAAATGTTTAGCATAGACTAAACTTTATGCAATAGGCTAAATCATCTAAATGAAAGCCAAGCGCCTGCAATCTGCCAAACTCCGCTCAGCTGCGTTCAAACGCACAAGGGCGGATCATCAGGCTGAAATTTCAGAAGACTATGTCGAGTTGATCGCCGAGCTCATTGACGAAAAAGGTGAAGCGCGCGGCACTGATATTGCGTTAAGATTAGGCGTTGCTAACGCGACGGTTGTGAACACTTTAAAGCGTTTGCAAATCCAAGGCTTAGTCACGCAAGAACCTTATCGTGCTATATTTCTGTCAGCCGATGGCTGGAAAATGGCAGAAGACGGCAAGCGCAAACATGAGATTGTCGAGAAATTTCTGCTCGCGATTGGCGTTCCAGAAGCTACCGCCCGAATTGACAGCGAAGGCATTGAGCATCATGTCAGCGCGGACACGTTGAAGGCAATGGCGCGTTTTCTGATCAGAAAACCAATTAACTAAACCGTCTTTTGCATCACCGCGATAAAAAATCCATCCACACCATGCTGCGCTGGCGTCAGCAACAAGGTGTTGGCCGATCCATCAGCTGAAATCGGTGGCTCGCCACCAATGGCGTGCTTCCATTGCTCTGTGTACGGAATAATTTTAAAGTTTTTGTTCCGCGCAAGAAATGCTTTCACCTGCGCCGTGTTTTCTTCTGAGAGAACCGAGCACGTAATATAGATCAAGCGCCCGCCAGCTTTCACCAGCGCAGCACCCTGCTCTAATACATCGCGTTGGTCTTTCTGGCGTTGTTCAAGCTGTTTGGGCTGCAATCGCCATTTTGCATCGGGCTTTCTGCGCCATGCGCCAGAACCTGTGCAAGGCGCGTCAATTAACACACAATCAAAGCCACCCATCTCGCTGAGCTTGGCTCCCTCATCGGCAGCAACGATTTCAATGTTCATTGCTCCCGAACGGTTGACCCGCTCAAAAATTGGCCGCAAACGGTGTTTGTCCTGATCATGGGCCACAAGCCGGCCCTTGCCCTTCATCATCGCGGCTAAGGCCAATGTCTTGCCGCCCGCACCAGCGCAAATATCAATCACACTTTCGCCGGGCTGAACGCCGGATAAAAGCGCCGCCACCTGCGACGCTGAATCCTGAACCTCAAACCAGCCAAGCCCATGAGCAGGTTCAACTTCCACATTCACATTGCGCGTATCAATGCCGGTGCTTTCAATGCGCACTGAAAAAGGCGAAAGCGGTCCCGCAACAGCGTTATGTTTTTCAAATGCTTCCAACAGCTGTTCGCGGCTGGCCTTTAAAGTATTGACGCGCATATCAATGGGGGCGCGCATTGAAAGGGCAGCCCCCTCTTCTGCAGCACGATCACCAAACACGGCAACCAAAGAAGGCTCCAACCATTCAGGATAATCACCACGAATGTGAGAGGGCATATCACCGCGAAGCTCGCGCTCAAGCGCTGTTTTTTCCTTTGCTGTTAAAACACCGGGGCCAAATTGCTCCGTACACAGAGTTTCAATATCAGAGACACTCATATTCCAAACATCACGCAATACGCCAAGCGCCAAAGCACGCGGCCGTCCGTCGCCCATACGAGCAGACGCGGTATTGCGCCTGCGCAGCACATCATAAACCAACGTGCCAATCGCATGACGATCAGTCGAGCCAGCAAAGCGGTGCGCCTTGCCCCAATCTTTGAGCGCCTCAGATGAGGGGCGGTGTTGGGTGAAAATATCGTTTAAAATTTCGATCGCCGCGGCAACCCGACCAGCAAGTCTCATAATTCATCCAATCACATAAAGTCGAAGAGCAAACCATGCCCACATTAATAAAACAAAAGCAAACGAAGCTAAAAACATACGCATCCGGAGCGGTACATCATTTGAACCTGTATGAACAGCGCTGTGAAGAATTCGCGCCAATAAGACCAACCAAGATAACACCACAAAAGCCCAGTCGGCCTTACCCATCACCAAAATCAAGGCACAAACCGCATACCATAAATTAGGCACTTGGAATTGATTATCGAAATTATTGCCCCATTTGCGTACGTCGTCGGGCCAATTGGAACTATTATTAGCAATAGCCGAAAGCTTGGTCTTGCCACTGATCACCGCCGAAAAGCGTGATTTCAATGAACGGCTTCCAACGTAAAGTATAAGAAGCACATGGATAAACAACGGCAACAGTAAAAGCTTTTCAGGCGACATAATTATCCCATGCCTTGATAATTCGGTGCTTCTCGTGTGATCATCACATCATGGGCATGACTTTCGCGAAGCCCAGCACCTGTGATGCGTACAAACTGCACACGCGATTGCATATCAGCGATACTATCAGCGCCAACATAACCCATCGCCGCGCGAAGCCCACCGACAAGCTGGTGAAGCACTGCACCGACCGCACCCTTATGAGGCACTTGGCCTTCAATGCCTTCAGGAACCAATTTCAATTTATCGTTCACATCCTGCTGGAAATAGCGATCCGCAGAACCCCGCGCCATGGCACCAACAGAGCCCATGCCGCGATATGATTTATAGCTGCGGCCATTGTAAAGATAAACTTCGCCAGGGCTTTCGTCCGTGCCCGCCAGCAACGAACCCATCATCACAACTGACGCACCAGCGGCCAGCGCCTTGGCCATATCGCCCGAAAGTTTTACACCACCATCGGCGATGACTGGCACACCCGCTTTGAAACCCTCTTCAGCGCATTCAATGATAGCTGAAAATTGAGGGACACCAACACCTGCCACCACCCGGGTTGTGCAAATCGAGCCGGGCCCAATACCAATCTTTACTGCATCAGCACCAGCACCGATCAGCGCTTTGACAGCTTCGGCAGTGGCCACATTGCCGCCAATAATTTGTACGCGGTTCGAAATTTTCTTGATGCGCTCAACTTGATTGAGCACATGGATGGAATGGCCATGAGCGGTATCAACCACCAACACATCAACGCCTGCATCGATCAACTGTTCAGCGCGGGCAAAACCATTATCGCCGGTGCCCGTTGCCGCTGCTACAAGCAGACGCTCGTGAGAATCTTTGGCGGCCAATGGATGATCAGCCGCTTTTTCCATGTCGTTTACAGTTATCAAACCAACGCATTTAAAATCATCATCGACAACGATGAGCTTTTCAATGCGGTGCTTGTGTAAAAGCCTTTGCGCTTCGGTGCGTTCAACACCTGCTTTCACAGTTACCAAATCACGCGTCATCAACGCGCCCACTTTGGTGTTGAGATCAGTCGAAAACCGCACATCGCGGTTAGTAATGATCCCGCATAGTTTTCCAAATTCGTCTACAACAGGAATCCCGGAAATTTTATGGCGCTGCTTGATTGCCATCAAATCACCAATCGTTGCATCGGGTGCAATGGTGATTGGATTTACCACCATGCCGCTTTCAAAGCGCTTCACCTGCCGCACATGGTCGGCCTGTTGTTCAGGATTCAGATTCTTATGGATCACACCAAGGCCACCAGCCTGCGCCATAGCAATGGCCATCGGCGCTTCAGTCACTGTATCCATGGCGGCAGAAACGATTGGGATCGAAAGTGAAATCGCTTTGGTCAGCTGAGTTTTGGTCGAGACATCAACAGGCAAAACCGACGAAGCACCGGGCTTCATAAGCACATCGTCAAAGGTCAAATATTCAGGAAATTCACGGGGCATAGGCCAACCTCATTGGAAACAGCGGGATTCGACTGGTTGACGGCTGCCCTTAACACCCGTGTGACGACTTGCGCAAGAGGATATGCTGCAAGCCAGCATTGCAATAGTACAGATAATCTCTATATTGCGGATATTCAGGAGATTAGAGATGATCCGTGTTACATCCACAGAGTTCAGCAAAGAAGTCGGCCGCTTTCAAGATAGCGCATTGACCCAGCCCGTTATAGTAACACGCAACGGAAGAGATCGCACGGTCATGATTTCGGCCGATGAATACGCACGGCTAAAGCGCCGTGATCGCCAAGTCTATGGTGCCGAAGATTTTCCAGATGAATTGCTAGAAGCCGTCGCCAATTCCGAAATGGATCCAAAACACGACCATCTCAATGATTTGATTAAAGACTGGCAACCGTGAGCCTTCCGAAAGCTACCGCTGGTCTAGTCATCCGTTATTCGTATCTATGGGAAAACCAACATCTAGAGGGTCTTGAAGAAGGAACCAAAGATCGTCCATGCGCGATTATTCTGGCTATTACAAACGACGAAGGAAAACAAAGAGTCGTCGTATTGCCTGTAACTCACAGTCAGCCGAGCGATATGGACCTAGCAGTCGAATTGCCCGCAGCCGTTAAAAATAGCCTTGGGTTAGATGATGATCGATCATGGGTGATAATATCTGAAAGCAACGTGTTCACTTGGCCGGGCCCCGATCTCCGACGAATTGAAGATCGCGACGACTCCTCGATTGCTTACGGCGTTTTACCGCCCAAATTTTTCAATTCTTTAAAGCAAAAATTTGTAAGTTATATACGCAGAACAAAATCAAAATCTGTCCAACGAACTCAATAAGCTCTTACCCCCGATACCCCAGCGCCAGCACAAACAATTCTGCTGAATCGTCGCGACTGGCCATCGGCTTAACGTGCTTCACCGTTTCAAAATCTTTCTTCAACAATTTCAAAATCTCGTTTTCGGTTCCGCCACGCAAAACCTTGGCTAAATACATGCCACCCGGTTTCAAGACTTCTTTCGCAAAATAATAACCCGCTTCAGCAAGCGCAATAATATTGATCACATCCGTTTGCCTGTGCCCGGTGGCATGGGCCGCCATATCGGATAAAACGCAATCCGCTTTGTCGCCACCCAGCGCCTCAATCAAAAGGGCCGGTGCGTCATCATCATAAAAATCTTTTTTGAAAATAGTCACAGCGGTGATGGGATCCATGCCATGCATGTCCAACGCTACCACTTTGCCTTTGCCTTCTTCGGCCTTCACGCGCTTGGCTGCCACTTGGCTCCAACCGCCAGGTGCTGCACCTAGATCAACAATACGACCCCCGGATTTCAAAAATTTGAATTTGTCATCAATTTCTATCAACTTGAACGCAGCGCGTGATCGATAGCCCAGCTTTTTAGCTTCATGGACATACGGATCGTTGAGCTGGCGTTCGAGCCAGATTTTTTGCGATGCTGTTTTGCCTTTGCCCGTTTTCACGCGCACTTTAAGGCTTTTGCCCGCAGGCTTGCTGCCCATGCCCGGCCT
>JAYTUV010000035.1:0-9352 GCA_043744395.1 Aestuariivirga sp. | reverse complement strand
GTTCGACGGTGCTGCGAGAAATGTCAAGCGCGCGTTCGACCTCGCCGTAGCCGACGAACTGCCGAAGGTGCTGCGGCTTGATGGGGACAACTTTGCTCATGCGCCGGAAGGCCGGTGATTTGGCCCATGGCGGTCAACCATGACCACCTCGTCCGCTTGACTGTCGCCTGACCAATTTTCTTGGGGCGGTTAGATTTCATGCTAACGTTTTGTTTTCAATGGTGAGCCCGGTTGGGATCGAACCAACGACCACCTGATTAAAAGTCAGATGCTCTACCGCTGAGCTATGGGCCCACACGTCACCGAACTTTATGTTGAGTCCGTGAAAGCTGGCGGAACATAGTTGCGTGTCTTGCTATGGTCAAGGCCTGAGAATGTATAGATTGTCACATTCACAACCGATTAACCACAAAGCAAAAAGCCGCCATAATTAACGAGCTAATCATCGCTAAATGCTAGGGAATCAAGCGGGATATTGAAATTTGGGGCAGGTATGGCTGAATTAGCATTGGTGGTTTTGGCGGCGGGCATGGGCACGCGCATGAAATCAAGCTTGCCAAAAGTGCTGCATAAAATTGCTGGGCGCTCGATGCTCGGCCATGTTTTACATGCGGGCAAAGCGCTGGGCGCTGCCAAAGCCGTAATTGTTCACGGGCCAGATATGTCCGCCGTTCAAAATGAAGCCAGCTCGATTATTGCTGGTTGCCAATTTGCCGAACAGAAAGATCGTTTAGGAACTGGCCATGCCGTTTCAATGGCAAAGGCAGCGCTTGCAGAATTCAAAGGCACTGTGATTGTGCTTTATGGCGATGTTCCGTTGATCAAGACTTCAACGCTTCAAGAATTGCTCTCAAAGCTGAATGCCAAAACCAAAATGGCCGTGCTGGGTTTTGAGGCCGAGAATCCACATGGCTATGGTCGATTAATTGGTACGAAGAATTACCTCACTGATATTCGTGAAGAGCTAGATACATCTACCAAAGAGAAAAAAATTACCCGTTGCAATTCCGGCATCATCGCAATTGATAATGTGTTGCTCTGGAAAATTGTGCCGAAGCTTTCAAACAAAAATGCCAAGGGCGAATATTATCTGACTGATTTGGTGAATCTGGCCGTCAAAGCCAAAACCAATGTTGCTGTTGCGATGTGCGATGAAATGGAAGTGGCAGGTGTGAATGACCGCACACAGCTTTCAGTTTTGGAAAGAGCGTTTCAGAACGAAGCGCGCAAATCTGCAATGTTTGGTGGTGCTACGTTGATTGATCCGTGTACGGTGTATTTTTCTGCTGATACCAAAATCGGTAGAGATGTGGTGATTGAGCCTAATGTTGTATTCGGGCCGAAAGTTATCATCGGTGACGGTGTAGAGATTTTTGCATTCTCGCATATTGGAGGCGCAGTTGTAGGCGAGGGTGCGCGCATCGGACCTTATGCGCGGCTGCGACCGGGAGCGGAGATTGGTGCAAATGCACATATTGGAAATTTTGTAGAAATCAAAAAAGCCAAAATTGGTGTTGGTGCAAAAGCCAATCATTTGAGTTATATTGGCGATGCAATTGTGGGTGCGGGCAGTAACATCGGTGCGGGCACAATTACTTGCAATTATGATGGTTATGAAAAACATCTGACTGAAATTGGTGAGAAAGTTTTTGTGGGCTCAAACACTTCGCTCATCGCCCCCGTTAAAATAGGGGCAGGGGTGAACATTGCTGCTGGCAGCGTTATCACCGCCAATGTGCCGGAAGATGCGTTGGCTATGTCTCGCGCGCCGCAAGATATTAAAGAGGGTTGGGCCAAGCGTTACCGCGCTGTGAAGGCGGCCCGCAAAGCAGATAATACAAAGGCAAGGGGAAAATAGACATGTGTGGCATTGTTGGCATTTTAGGCACAAAACCTGTTGCTTTGGATATTGTAGAAGCTTTGCGCCGCTTGGAATATCGCGGTTATGATTCTGCAGGTGTTGCAACAATTGAAGCAGGTTCCATTGAGCGCCGCCGCGCGCCGGGCAAACTGCGCAATCTTGAAGACCGCCTTCGCGAGTCACCGTTAAGCGGCAATAGCGGCATCGGTCATACGCGCTGGGCCACGCATGGTGTGCCAAATGAAACCAATGCACATCCTCATATTTCAGGTGATGTTGTGATTGTTCATAATGGCATTATCGAAAATTTTTATGAACTGAAAATTGAACTTGAAGCCAAGGGCGTTAAGTTTGCCACGCAAACTGATACGGAGGTTGTGGCCCATCTTCTGGCCGAGCAACGTGCCAAAGGCATCAAGCCCATTGAAGCTGTGAAGAATGTGCTTGGCCGTTTGCGCGGGGCATTTGCACTGGCAATCATGTTCAAGTCCGAAAATGATTTGATGATTGGCGCTCGCAATGGCCCGCCATTGGCGATTGGTCATGGTGATGGCCAGATGTATCTGGGTTCAGACGCCATTGCGCTTTCGCCTTTTACAAACAAAATTACCTATATCGAAGATGGCGATTGGGCTGTGTTAACGCGTAACTCATATGAAATTTTTGACGCAAACAACAATCCCGTGAAGCGCCCGATGAGTTTCAGCCAGGCTTCATCGATGATGGTGGATAAGGGCAATCACCGCCACTTTATGGCCAAAGAAATTGAAGAGCAACCCGAAGTGGTTGGCCATACGCTTGCCGAATATATTGATTTCTCGACCAAGACAATTCGCGTTCCTGAAAACTTGCCGTTTGATTTTGCTAAGCTTGACCGGATTACGATCACCGCTTGTGGCACAGCATACTATGCTGGCCTTGCCGCAAAATATTGGTTTGAAAAAGTGGCGCGCTTGCCTTGTGAGGTGGATGTGGCTTCTGAGTTCCGTTACCGCGAAGCGCCGCTAACCAAAAATGGCTTGGCGATTGTGATTTCGCAATCAGGCGAAACGGCTGATACCTTGGCGTCATTGAGATATTCAAAGTCGCAAGGCCAACATATTTTGGCTGTTGTGAATGTGCCTGAAAGCACAATTTCGCGCGAAGCTGAATTGGTGTTCCGCACCTATGCTGGCCCAGAAATCGGGGTGGCTTCCACCAAGGCCTTCACCTGCCAATTGGCAGCGCTGGCCTGCATCGCTTTGCTTGCTGGCAAATTGCGGGGCACGTTATCGCCTGCGCAAGAAATGGAATATGTGGGCGCGCTCATCGAAGCACCGCGCCACATGACTGAGATTTTGAAAGAAGAAAAAAATATCCAAGCGGTTGCCCTTGAAATCTCAAAGGCGCGGGATGTGTTGTTCTTGGGTCGCGGGATAAATTATCCATTGGCGCTTGAAGGTGCGTTAAAACTGAAAGAAATTTCTTACATTCATGCTGAAGGCTATGCCGCTGGTGAACTCAAACATGGGCCGATTGCTTTGGTCGATGAAAACGTTCCCGTGATTGTGATTGCGCCGCGTGATGAGCTTTACGAAAAGACTATTTCAAACATGGAAGAGGTTGCGGCTCGTGGCGGTAAGATCGTCCTGATTACAGATGATCACAGCCACAAAGACAACGCGCATAAAACATTCAGACATATCCGTGTGCCTGTGGCCCATGCGTTCATAAGCCCATTGATTTACGCCATTCCCGTGCAACTGCTGGCGTATCACGCAGCTGTGTTTATTGGCACGGACGTTGACCAACCACGGAACTTGGCGAAGAGTGTGACGGTGGAGTGAGTAAGCAGTTTTGCCAATCTTGGCCGAATGTGTTACATTAGTGCTATGAAACCGTCGGATACATTGAAACTCCACCGTCAAGCGATTTTGAACGCCACCAAGCGTTTTAAGGTTACCAATCCTCGCGTTTTTGGTTCAACTTTACATGGGACAGATACCGAGGAGAGTGATTTAGATTTGCTGGTTGATGCTTTGCCGGGCGCAACATTGTTTGATTTGGGCGGATTTCAGGAAGAACTTCAAACTATCTTGGGCGTTAAGGTGGATGTTTTGACTTCGGGCGGATTGCGCAATCAGTTTGGCAAAAAATTTTGGCCGAGGCTAAACCTATTTGAAATAGTTGAGATTAGACTTTGCTCAATCTCAATGCGCCCTTGACCCGCGCAATTTGTACTTCTTCTTCTTCGCATCAAAGCCTGCAAAATAATCGCGCACTTGTGGGTGCCGCACAGGGTCGGCGGTTTCGTCGGGGAGTAGATTTTGTTCCGACACATAAGCCACGTATTCGGTGTCTTCGTTTTCGGCCAGCAAGTGATAGAACGGTTGGTCTTTGCGCGGGCGGGCTTCTTGAGGGATGGCGTTCCACCATTCATCAGTATTGTTAAACTGTGGATCAACATCAAAGATCACACCACGAAATGAGAAGAGGCGGTGGCGGACGATTTGTCCGATTTGGAATTTTGCTTCGTTGAAAATCGTCATGGCTTATAATTGCCAAGAATAAAGCCGTTTAGCAAGATAAGTTAGCCGCGCATTGCAAATGGCAGATTGTTGGTCGGGGCAAGGCCCTGAGCCATTGCCAAACTGCGCAAGGGTGGAATTTTGGCGACGGCGGCTAAGCCCGCAGCGCGGAGCAAACCAAAAGCGGCAAACTCTGACAACAATGACATATTAACCATGCTGATCATCTGCTGGCGTGGAACAACATCAACCCGGCGCAATTTTTCATATTCTTTCATAATGCTCGCTGCGCCCGCATCTGCTGCGCCGATGATCAAGTCAGCTGCTTGCGCGGCATCTCTGAACGACATGTTCAGGCCTTGGGCACCCAGAGGCGGTTGGCTGTGTGCAGCTTCGCCCAGCAAAATGGCGCGGTCTCTCGCAAAAACATCGGCGCGTTCGCCGCGCATGGCAAATACTTTACGCGTTCCAATCTCTGAAATGCGGCCAAGGTTGCCCTTGGATTCAATTTGGATTTCCATGGCCAGCTCAGAGTCTGATAATTCATAAAGCGCTTGGGCTCGGCCCGGCTTTTCCATCCAAACAAGGCTGGACCGATTGCCGGGCAGGGGCACGGTGGTGAAAGCGCCAGCACCTTTGTGATATTCAGTGCTCATAAAACCATGTGGCCCAGTGTGGCTGAAAGTCGTGACCAAAGCGGATTGATCAAAATGCCAACTTGTCGTTTTGATATTACGCGATTTGCGAATTGGTGATTCAGAACCATCGGCGGCGATGATCACTTCGGCACTCAAAGTTTGCCCCTTCGCTGTGATTAGCGTGGTCATGCCATCTTGCACTTCTGAAGTTTCGGTCTTGTCGTCAATCATCACGACACCCAAATCCTCTGCACGTTTCAACATCAAAGGTGTTAGCTGTGCCAAAGGCACATTCCAACCAAAGGCATCGAGCTTTGCTTCGGACGCGTTAAACGTCACATCAGGGGCGGTAACATAATTGCCTGTGTCATCGACGATTTGGAGAAGTTTTAAAGGTGCAGAAACGGATTCGATGTCCGATGTCCATAGGCCGGCAAATTTCAAAAACTGCATTGATGGCTGCATCAAAGCGACGGTGCGCGGATCGCCCAACTGTGAGGCGGGGGCAACGACAGCGGTTTTAATACCGTCCATGGCCAACAAGATTGCTGCTGCTAATCCTGCGGGGCCAGCACCTGAAATGATCGCTTTAAAATCAGTCATAGCCAGATACTAGCACTAAACTTTGATCGCGGTATTGATCATGCTGTCGCGCGACAGGAGTGTCTCATTGAACTGGTTAAGATTGGAGCGATCTTTGCGCCAGTTCAGCGCGTCATAGCGGACATCAAGATAACCGAGTGCCACAGCCACAGCGATGGAACCGAGGGTCACATGTTGTAAATCCTCGCGCCAATTGTTTTCCAGATCGTCAAGGCAGGCAATCATGCGGGCTTTGGCACGCAACGCATATTCTGGCCAACGCGCGGTTTCGGGGCGCGCCGCCATCTCATAGCGCAGCGAAACAGCGGCGTCACAAAGGCCTTGGGCCAAGGCCACCATTGTCAAAATGCGAAAGCGTTTAACACCTTCATGCGGCAGTAAAGTTGAGTTTCCACCCGCATGAGTCAGGTATTCCATGATCACCCGACTGTCATAGAGGGTATGTCCATGGTCGGTTTCTAGTATTGGAATTTTGCCGATAGGTGAAAGCTTTTCAAGCCGTGGGTTTATTTCATGAGGTTTAAGTTCTTCGGCGATCAGTTGCACACGGCTGGCTAAACCAGATTCGATAGCGGTCACCATGCACATGCGTGTGAATGGGGAAAGCAGAACACCGTAAAGTTTCATGTCATTATTCCTTTGCGTCCAGAAGCCCCGGATTAAACGTCATAGACGGGTCGTGGTCAAAGAAAAAAGCAGGCCTCAAAGTCATCTCGTGCCAGAATGTGGGAAGCACAGGAAAATCTTCGGGGCGAGGGGCATGGCGAAAACCCATGGTGTACCACAACACTAAATCTTCATTGGTGATTGCTTCTTTCTTGGCCACGAAAGCGGGTAAGCCTTCGTCTTTGGTTGAGAGATTTGGATAAAGCCCTGCTGCCCAATATTGATCGTCACGGCGTTTGGTGACCCATAAGTTTTGCGCAGTGAAGCCAGAGCGGATTTGTGGGGGGTCTGTGGGATCGAGGATAGACTGAGCTTGGTGGTGGGTGTCGATCCAATAACTCGGATTGAATTTAAGTCCGGTTTTTTCATTGGGGTTTATCACCCGCCAGGTTTCGCCGCCCGTGGCCATGTGGTCAGGAACGATTGGGCCTTCGGCGGTGTAACGACCAGTTTGTAGCGTCCACAAAGATTTTCGTGTGACGGAGTCTTTTGCAGGGCCGGGGAAGAAGGCATCGCGCACCAAGGAATTTTTTGGGCCATCGACATCAAGGTCGAGGCGGAAGTTGAAATAATGGTCGTGATTGATGGCCACAGTGTAGGGCGCGATCAGTGTTCCATATGCGGTGTCAGCCAATGCCGTGGGGCTTTGCATGTTTGCGGCAGCGGATGATTGGATGGCGTCAAAGCCGGTGGCACCCACCCGAAGTGTGATGTTGCCTTGAGGGCTGAACACATAGTCCACCACGTAATCATAATTGCCCAAGGTCGGCACATGGCGCACCACCAGATCGACTTGCGGCACACCGACGACGTCTTTGTCGCGGGCAATGTAATGCCGCCATGCAGGGTCACCATTGGCCCGTTCAAAAACGCAGAGTGCTGCTGGCCTTGTATAAGTTCCGCCAACATCATTTGGAAAAGTGAGATCAATAAAGATGGCATTTGGCGGGCAGTCAACACCTGGCTTGAGCGACGAAATTAAATAACCCAGGCCAAATTCGCCCGCATCCATAAAGGTGCGGTAGCTCCATGTGGGGTCTGGGCTCATGTAGGGCACGAATAATTCTGAAATATTCATTTGGTAAGCGATGTCGCGCAGTTTTTTGCCGTCATCAAATTTAATAAGGGAAAGGATCAGCCCTGCGCGTTTATCGGCGCGGGCGTGCATTTGCCAGCGGTTCCATTTGATTTCGAGATTGCCCGAAAGCTCAATGTTTGGGCCTTTGGGTGCTATCATGGCGATAGGTTTTTGGGGTTTATCAAGCTTAGGTAAATCTTTGCCGTACCCTGCTGGAGCTGGTGGAAGCTCGACAGTTGGACGGTTTATTACATCTAGCACTTCGCCGGAATTGGAATCCACAATGCCCATCAGGCCTTCAATCGGTCGCGCAAAAAGGGGGTGAAGTTTGTCCGCGCCAGAGAAACATGGAATTTTAAGAATACGGCGACCTTGCAAACCATCACCGGGAAATGCGCCAGCAGAGTTCGGCGTGCAGAAAACTTGTTTTAAGTCTTTGATGCCACGCTTGGCGATTGCATCTTTGAAACGCTGATCCGCCATAAACTTATCGCGCGCCGCGGCCCACTCATAATCCATGATCATGGGTTCGGCGCCAGGTTTTTCAGTGAAAGACAAAACTTTTTTGGCGGTGAGATCAACGACGGCTTCAAAAGTCTTGCCGTTCTTGCGCAGCACAACAAACGCAGCGCGTTTGAAAGGGGTTCCTTTTTTCCAATTACGGATTTCATCCTTTGCTGCCTCACGCAAAGTCATGGCTGGATATTTCGTGTCTTTATCGACGTCACCCGCCGCCATGAGCAATTTAACGGTGGCATCGATTTCAGAGGGCGTGAGCGCATCCATCGGATGGAAAGGGCCTTCTTCTTGCGCATGGGCGAGGGATGTGAAAGCGATGAAGAGAATGAGAGCCAGTGTTTTCATGTCGACAATGTTTAAGCGATTCTCCGAGGTTATACGATCATACAATCTCCCAATATCCGTCATCCCGACGAAAGTCGGGATCCATTAACAAAACACTCGAACGTCAAGCATATTACTTGCTGAAAGTCTGGATCCCGACTTTCGTTGGGATGACGGTTGCTCGAAAGCTTATCCTTGTAGCTTCTGTCCCAACTTCCCGGCCAAATCCTGAATGAACTGCCATGCCACGCGGCCTGATCTGGCACCTCTTGTGACTGACCATTCAACCGCTGCAGCATGAAGGGCTTCATTGCCGATTTTAAGTTTGTGGTGTTTGGCATAGCCATCAACCATGGCGAAGAATTCGTCTTGGCTACAATGATGAAACCCTAACCAAAGGCCGAAGCGATCAGACAGCGAGACTTTTTCTTGCACGGCTTCGGATGGGTTAATGGCAGTGGAACGCTCGTTTTCAATCATGTCACGTGGCAATAAATGGCGGCGGTTGCTGGTGGCATAGAAAATGGCGTTTGATGGCCGGCCTTCAAGCCCGCCATCGAGTGCGGCCTTCAAAGACTTATATGAAGTATCATCAGCATCGAAAGACAAATCATCACAAAAAATGATGAATTTGTATTTTTCATTTTTGCGCACGAGCGACATGAGGGCGGGCAAGCTTTCAATATCTTCGCGGTGAATCTCAACAATCTTCAAGGTGTTTTTGGAGTCGGTGGCCACGCTGCTATGCGCAGCTTTGACCAATGATGATTTGCCCATGCCGCGCGCGCCCCAGAGGAGGGCGTTATTGGCGGGCAGACCCTTGGCAAAACGCTTGGTATTTTCAATCAAGGTGTCCCGCGAATTATCGATGCCTTGAAGAAGAGACAGGTCAACCCGATTCACTTTTGAAACTGCAATGAGGCCGGGCGGCGAGGCATTCCAGATGAAAGCATCGTCATTTTTAAAGTCGGGCTTGGCTGGTGGAGGCGGCGAAATGCGCTCCAATGCCTCGGCAATACGGGTAAACAGGGCGGTTTCGCTGATTTTTGCCATTTTCTGATGCCGGAACAAAAGTTTGGAATTGTGTTTGGTTAAGGTTGCAATGGCCTAATCCATAGCTATATTCCGCGCAAGTTTTGTTTCGGCGCTTTTGGCG
>JAYTUV010000034.1:0-33121 GCA_043744395.1 Aestuariivirga sp. | reverse complement strand
TTTCCTTCCGCCCGCATCTTTCTGATGTCAGCTGGCGTCCAGCTCTCGCCAGTTGGATCGGTGAACTGAATGCCATTGTCCGTGAGAACGGTGTGGATCGCGGATATATACCGTTGACGTATGTTAAGGAATCGAGACATAAATAAGAGATGCTGGACTGGTTTTCTCGATTGCCATCTTTTACCAAAGTTCTATTCGGGCTTGGTGGTGGCTTTATGAGTGCCTTTTCGGGAAAACTGCCTAACCAACTTCAGGATTTCGGTCTATACATGGGATTCGCAATGGTTGCAGTCGCTTTGGTCAGCCTATTTCTGCATGTGTCACAGCAATGGCGAGGAGCTAGAAAAGTGGGGCCACAAGATTTGATAATAGTGGGGCTTGCTGGTGTCGCGTTGTTTGCTGCGCTGGCAGTCATTGGTTTAGGATGGCAGTATAGATCAGTTCCGCAAGTTCCTACTCTTGATGATTTCGTAAATAATGATTCTAATGCTGCCTCATCTAAAAGCGAAGTCTTACAGCCCAAGAAGTTCCTTTCGAAAGCTGACAAAGATAGACTGTCAGATGCGCTCTTTGAGTTGTCCGCAATCAACTCCGTCGAATTGCATCAAATCAATAATGAGGTTGCGACGGTGATAAGTCCTTGGCTTGGGAACGACCCAACTCTGGACGCCACCTCCGCCCAACTGACAATCGAGAAATTGAATAAGTTGAGTGTTGACTTAGGTCGTGTAAACGAAAAAATCTATCGCGACCTATACAGTAGGAACCAGCCCTATTATGACGTGCTAAGGTCCATCCTTACATTTGACGGGGACGAAGCCAATAATCCAATAGTAATACTGCGATCATCTTTCTATCCTACAATTGAGGCACTCAATAACTATATTGCGGTTTATAAAGAATACTCTATTGCCAAACCAGACAGCAATCTTACCAAGCTGATTTTCCCGTCGGTCACTGAGATTCGCCTTGGAAATGAAGTTTTTTTACAATGGATAGCCAAAAACAAAATGAATATAATAAACTTCAAAGAAGGGGTTATTGATGGACAGGAATAACCTCTCTCAGTCTAGGTTCAATAAACTTTTGAAAGCGATGCTCTCCAAGCCAACTAAGCCTTTGGGAAAGACCGCATCAAAACGTCAAACATCAACTGTGGTTGATGACGCAAGTTATGACGATATTCAAATTCATGAAGATAAGTTTGAAGATGCTTCTTCGACACCCAAATATGTGTCCCCCTAATTGAGCGCTGGATATGTGACCAAAAAGCTTCGATTGAGTTGGTGTGAACGATACCCCGCACATATTCCTTACGGTCATGATTTACGGTTTCGTGCTTGAAGCCCTTGGCTGGTAGGTTGCGGAATATCTTGCCGCTGTCTGTCATCACATGACTGCCATCCTGAATGGTTTCAGCAATATGTTTTTCGGCGGTGAACGTGCCACGGCTTTGAGCGATACGAGTGATAACCTTGCCTTGACGTTCAACAGCGCCAAACACTGTGGCCTTGTCATCATGGCCCAGCTTATCACGACCACCAAAGAACATTTGATCGGCTTCAACAATTGGAGCGTCCGGCCCAGAACCGCCTACAGGGGCATCGCCATCAACCCAGCCCATGTACTGACGGATTAAGTTGCACATGCGCCACGCAGTCTTATAGGTCACGCCTGTAAGCCTTTGCACCTCTTTAGCGCTCACACCGTTGCGAGATGATGTAAATAGGAACATGACCTGAAACCACGTTGTGAGAGGCGTTCTGGTTGACTGGAATGGGGTTCCTGCCATTGGGTGAATGTGGTGACCGCAATTGCATGTATATGCTGGCATTTTTGCCAATTTATGAAACGTGTCATATTGGCCGCATTTTGGGCATACAATCACAATTCCGTAGCGTGTCTTAAACAGGTGATCAAGGCATACATCATCGGTGCTGAATTTAGCTTGAAACTGCTTTAGCGTCATTGACTTAGCCATAATCTCAATCTCCTATAATCTCTATATAGGGATTGTTTTAACATACGTCAACGGTATATATCCGGGTCGATGGCGACAAAGAGATGAAGCTTGCCTTCTGCCGTCCTCACTTCGGCAATATCCCCTCTCATGGTTTGCAAGGCAAACCACGAGAGGGCAACGGATATGGAAGTAGCCAATGGGGTAAGCCTTGAACTTCTTCTTCGGAGCCTTGTTGCCTTCGACGTCCGGCAACCGTTCAATGCCATGGCGCTGAAAGCCGAGATGCAACGAAGACCGCGTCAGGTGCGGGATTGTCGGTTGCAGGCCATAGAGGCAGTCATCCAGAGGCAAGAGCGTATAGCGCCGGAAAGCAACCACAACGGCTTCTTCCTCTGGCGTGAGAACTGTCGAGCGTGGTTCTTTCGGCCCGGTCTTGCGGTTCACCACTGTCTCACGGAGCTTCCACTTCGACACCGTCTTCGGATTTATATGATTGCGCTCAGCCAGCGCTCTCACGCTTTCTTGACTATGTTGTATCGCTCGACGGACTGCCTCAGTTGTCGTGGCGCTGCCGTGAAGTACTTGGCCCATAGTGCCTCCTTCCATTCGATGGACAAAACTGTACCATCAAACCCAGGGACTGGACATCTAGGTTCAGGAATCATCCAATCGCTTGGTACAGTTTGGAGCTTGTTCCGCCATTATTGAGTTGTGGTGAAGCTATTGCTCACGGCTTTTGCGACAACAATTTTGCTCATTAAAATGGCGCTCATATCTGAAGCCGCGCATCTCGCCACTCAAACGATATTACCTCGCGCAGAACTTCGTGAGGCAGGTCTCCAACTCATGGTCCACGCTGCTGGCGGATTGTGCGTTTTTCTCTTGCCCATGGTCTTGTCGATCTACAAACCTCAAGGACTCAACCGTTATGGCTGGCACAAACTTCAAAACCAGCGGTGACGATCGACACTTCGGAGATTAGCGACAAATAGATATGGCCCGGGCGATACCCGAGCCATAATGATCAATATTGGATAGGCGTTACATCCCCAGAAGCTTCCAAGCCTCTTTCGCAGCAACGACAGATGCATCATGGTTGCCAGCTTCATGCTCTTTTTTGGCAAGCGCAATTTGCTCATCAACTTTGATCATTGTCGCCGCATCACCCGGCATCATCTTAGCCATATCTTCGTCTTTTTTGATGAGGTTGGGGCAGTCATTGGCAAGTGCGGTTCCAGTGAGAGCCATGAGCATCGTTGCTGCAATAATAATCTTCTTCATGTGGTCTTCCTATGTTGTGCCAGATTCTGGCGGTTGAAAATCGAGATTTGCTTTATGTTGCAAGTTTCAAGGTAAGTGCAGTCAACACCAGATATCGCCCGGACTTGGCCAAACCAACCAGCAGCGCGAATGACCAAAATGGCTCCCGCAATACGCCCGCAATAACGGTGAGTGGGTCGCCAATGATCGGAACCCAACTCAGCAGCAATGTGCCTCGGCCATAATGGCGATACCAATTCTCGGCACGCAACAAGCTCTCTCGGCTTGCCGGAAACCAGCGCCTGTCTTGAAACCGCACCAGGGACTTGCCCAACATCCAGTTCACGGTTGACCCAAGAACATTGCCTACACTAGCAACTGCAATGATGGCAGGCCAAGATTGTTTTCCAGCGACAAGCAAACCGACGACAACCAATTCTGATTGCAGCGGCAAAATTGTCGCTGCCGCAAAAGCAATGACAAACAAGCCGACATAAGTTGCAATATCCACTCTTTTATACAGCCGTTCTACGCAACCGTAGCGCATTGCCGATTACACTCACCGAACTTAACGCCATGGCTGCTGCTGCAATCATTGGCGACAGGAGAATGCCAAACACCGGATAGAGAACACCTGCCGCAATCGGAACACCTGCTGCATTATAAATAAATGCAAAAAACAAGTTCTGGCGGATGTTGCTCATCACTGCTTTGGACAGCGCGCGCGCCCGCACGATGCCCATCAGATCACCTTTCAGCAGTGTAACACCTGCACTTTCCATCGCAACATCAGTACCCGTCCCCATGGCAATGCCGACATCTGCGGCGGCAAGGGCTGGCGCGTCATTCACGCCATCTCCTGCCATGGCGACGATACGACCCTGAGATTTGAGCATGGCCACCACTTCCGCTTTCATGTCGGGCAATACATCGGCTTCCACTTCTGTGATGCCCAAACGTTTGGCGATGGCGTCAGCTGTTGTGCGGTTGTCACCTGTGAGCATGACAATGCGAATGCCAGCGTCGCGCAATGCTGCCAAGGCTTGTGGCGTCGTAGATTTCACCGTATCGGCAATCCCAATGATGCCGGCGAGCTTGCCATTGATCGCCACAAAGACGGTTGTTGCACCATCAGCACGCAATGCATCTGACTTGGCCGAGAGTGCATCAACAGCGATATTGAGTTCGCCCATAAACTTGGCATTGCCAATGGCCATACGTTTGCGCTCGACCATGCCTATGGCACCTTTGCCAGATGGCGCATCGAACCCCATGACTTTGACCAGTTCAATTTTGCGCTCTTTGGCTGCTTTCACTATTGCTGCGGCGAGAGGATGTTCACTGGCCTGTTCGACTGAAGCTGCAAGACGCAACAATTCGGTTTCATCTTGACCACCTAATGGGATCACTGCTGTGACCGATGGCTTACCTTCCGTCAATGTGCCGGTTTTATCTACAATAATGGTATCAACCTTCTCCATCCGCTCCAGCGCTTCGGCATCACGGATGAGCACTCCTGCCTGTGCCCCACGACCCACACCCACCATAATTGACATGGGTGTAGCAAGTCCAAGCGCGCAGGGGCACGCTATGATAAGAACAGCAACAGCAGCGACAAGCCCGTAGGCCAAGCGCGGTTCTGGCCCCCAGATGGACCATGCTGCGAAAGCCAACACTGCCGCTAAAATGACGGCCGGCACAAACCAGCCGGAAACTCTGTCTGCCATACGCTGAATGGGTGCGCGGCTGCGCTGGGCATTGGCAACCATTTGCACAATTCTTGACAGCATCGTATCGCTGCCGATTTTTTCGGCCCGCATGACAAAACTTCCGCTAGCATTTAGGGTGCCACCGATGACTTTTTCGTTGATGGCCTTACTGACGGGCAGAGACTCGCCAGTGACCATTGATTCATCAAGCGATGATTGTCCTTCTGTAATCATGCCATCTACAGGCACTTTTTCGCCGGGCCGAACCCGCAGAAGATCGCCAACGGCAATGCTTTCCAACGCCACGTCTTGCTCTGTCCCATCTAGCGCAATGCGCCTTGCAGTTTTTGGCGCGAGATTGAGAAGCGCTTTGATGGCACCAGACGTTTGGTCACGGGCGCGGAGTTCAAGTACCTGACCCAACAATACCAGCACAGTGATGACGGCGGCAGCTTCGAAATAAACTGCAACCGCTCCATCCATCTGTCGGAATGCTACTGGGAATATATTAGGGACAAATGTAGCAATGACACTGTAAACCCAAGAGACGCCTGTACCCATGGCAATCAAAGTAAACATATTAAGATTGCGGGTTTGCAAGGATTGCCAACCACGCACAAAGAACGGCCAACCCGCCCAGAGCACGACAGGTGTGGCCAGCAACAATTGCAGCCAATTGGAAAGTTGCTGGCCCAACATCATGGTCAGGCCCGTTAGATGTCCGCCCATTTCAAGGATGAACACCGGAATGGTAAGCGCCAAACCAATCCAGAAACGGCGCGCCATATCTGCAAGTTCGTGATTGGGGCCGCTATCGGCTGTGATTATTTTGGGTTCAAGTGCCATGCCGCAAATTGGGCATGTCCCCGGTCCCAATTGTTGGACTTCGGGATGCATCGGGCAGGTGTAGATCGCACCTGCGACAATGGGCTCCGCAACCTTAGTCGTGACGTTAAGATACTTAGCCGGGTTTGCTACAAATTTGGTTTTGCAGCCCGCGCCACAGAAATAGTAATTTTGATGCTCATGCATTGCGATGTGTTTGGCTGTCGCAATCTCAACAGTCATGCCGCAGACAACATCTATCGCTGTGTTAATGGTCGGCAGTTTTCCATGATTGTGGCCTGAATGCGGATCTTCCATCTCAACATGTCCTTAAGTAAAGCTTATAAACCCTCTGGGGGTATATTGGTAAGTTGACAGATATACCCCCATGAGGTATGTGTCAATCATGCAAAATGAAACAAAATCTGGGGTCCATAAACGCTTCAACCGCATTGAAGGCCAAGTGCGTGGGCTTTCACGCATGGTTGAAGAGGATCGTTACTGCATCGACATTGTCACGCAGATTTCTGCGGTGCGAGCGGCACTTCGCCGTGCTGAAGAAGAAATCTTGCGTGATCATGTGGGCCATTGTGTTGAACATGCCATCAACAGCGGTGACAAAAAAGACCAGCGCAAGAAGATTGCTGAAATCATCGACGTTCTCCGCCGCAGTGATAGGTAAATATCAATGAATCGACGCAAATTGCTTTTGTCGGCTGCAACTGTGGGCGGATTTGGTGGCATTGTCTGGTGGGCCAACCATTCCGTTAAGATGAACGGTATGGCTGGCATGAAAATGTCTGGTGACGGCATGGCAGGAATGGACATGTCGAAAGACAAAGGCGCGGCCATCAGGCGTGTGCGTGAATTACCAACTGGTGCGCCTTTGCCAAAGATCGCAAAGTTGGCGAATTCATCAAAGATTTCAGGCCAATTCACGGCGACCATCGAAGCTGCTTCGGCTTTGCATGAATTCGTGCCGGGTCTTGCCACCCAAGTCCTTGCTTATAACGGTGCCGTGCCCGGTGCCATGATTGAAGTTTTCGAAGGCGACAAGGTTTCAATCAATTTCAAAAATCGTATTCCCGGCCAAGCCAGCACCATTCATTGGCACGGGCTGGAAATCCCTGCGGATCAAGATGGTAACCCTTCCGCTCCTGTGGCCAGCGGGGCAGACCACGCCTATGAATTCACCATCCCACCCAACAGTGCCGGATCATATTGGTATCACCCCCACCCCCATGAGTTGACAGCAGAACAGGTTTACCTTGGCCTTGCTGCACCTTTCATCGTCCGCAGCAAATCTGATCCCCTCAGTTCTGAACTTGGCGATGAAACCCTGTTCGTCAGCAGCATCAGTTTAAATGCTTATGGAACGATTGCCGAAAACACCGATGCTGACCGCTTCAACGGCCGTGAAGGTGATCATGTTCTTGTCAATGGCGCAAAGCAGCCAACACTCACCCTTCCTCCCGGGTCAAGCCGCCGTTTCAGGGTTTACAACGCCACCAATGGCCGTTTTCTGCGTTTGGCAGTCGATGGCCACCACATGACGCTAGTGGGCACTGACGGCGGCTTGCTTTCCGCACCCTTGGCTGGCCTCGAAGAACTTCTACTGGCACCCGCCGAGCGCGTCGAAATCGTAATTGATTTTCAGGCGCAAGCAGGAAGCTTTACTTTGAATAGTATGGCTTATGAACGGGGTTGGATGGGACGTGACAAGCCACCAGCCGAAACGTTGCAATTGATGACATTTGAATTGTCTGGGGCAACCGTTGCTCCGGTTCCACTCCCGCCTAAACTGCGCAACATCGAAGCCTTGGGCGAACCCGTCTCTACCAAACGCATAGCCTTTGCTGAAACCATGGGCATGGCCCATGGGGCAATGACCATGGGCTTTCTTATTGATGGCAAGGCCTTTGACATGAACCGCATCGACCTCAAGAGCCGTGCTGGGGACGTGGAACTTTGGGAAATCATCAACACATCCGACATGGATCATCCCTTGCATATTCATGGCACCCAATTTCAAATTGTTGAACGTGAGCGCAATGGTATCAAAAAACCCTCACCGTATCTGGCTTGGAAAGATACCGTCAATATCACTAGCAAGGAGACGGTGATAATTAAGGTTCGGCACTCAACACCCGGTGTCCGTATGTACCACTGCCATATTCTCGAGCACGAAGGTGCGGGCATGATGGGGCAATTGGAAGTCGTCTGATGGAAACGTCTATGAGATACACGAGAACCGCACTTGCGCTGCATTGGGCTATGGCAATTGTGATCATTCCCATGCTGTTGCTGGGACAACAAACCATGGGAAGCCATGATGCCCGCTGGCTGCCAACGCTCCACGCCAGTCTGGGTTTGGTTCTCGCATTTTTGCTTTTCGTGAGACTATACTGGCGTTGGAAGCATTCGCCCCCTGTCAACGAGAATGGTACATTCTGGGAAAGGCTGGCGGCTCGGTGCGCGCACCTGTTGCTCTATTGCGCAATGCTCCTGATCCCTCTCACCGGATGGCTTGCTTACACCGAACATGTACGACGATCACTTGGCGTGCGTCCAGCCAGCTGGTTTGGCTATCCCATTCCACTGCTTCCTGATTTCGCAATCAATTGGCACCGCGTCCATAATTGGGGCGGCAAACTGGTGCTGGCGCTCATCGCGCTGCATGTAGCAGCGGCACTGAAACATCATTTTTGGGACAAGGATGACACGCTCAAACGCATGTTGCCCTAACCCACCAGAAGCCGCATTGCCTCAATGATGATGGCCTTCAGGTTCTTTCATTTCGAACGGCAGCGTGATGGTCTGCGTCTTGGATTTCAGCACCAGATTTGCGGTGAACTCATGTGGTTCGGCGGGCGCAACACTGCTTTCATAAGTTTTTGAATCTTGAGTGGCCTTCAACGGCAATTTTTCCGTGGCCTTGCCGCGATCAATGATGACAGTCGCTAGCAGACCCTTTGCTGCTTTGGACAGCGAGAGCCGGAACCGTTCGCCATCCGGCGTATCGACGATGGTAAGCTCACCATTGGCAAGTTTGCTATTCACGATGAAGGGCTCTGGCGCATGGTGTGAAGCATGGGCAAGCGGTGCCAATTCAAAGGGGCTGGTTCCATCCGGTGAGGCAAAGGTAATTGTAGCCGTGCGTAAAGCAGAGATGTGCCCCAGCAATTCCCCACGCAATTGCTCCGCAAGCTTGACCCCTGCACTCACCGGTAACTTATCGTCAACTGATATGGCAACATCTGTATGCAACCTGTGGCCCAGCCACCGCGCCCGCGCGCTCACAATTTTTATGCCCTTCACGTGCTCGGCTGCATGTTGAATTTCATCAACGATGGCAGGTTCAACACCATCAAGGGCGCGCACCAAAACGGATTTCGCCGACTGCCAGACGATACCGAGAATGGTGATGGTAATGAGCAAGCCGATAATCGGGTCAGCCAAGGGATACCCGAGCCACACCCCGAAGGCACCAACGACAACGGCGAGGCTTGTTAAACCATCGGTGCGAGCATGATAGCCATCAGCGATGAGGGCCGCACTTTGGATTTCACGGCCCACCTTGATGCGAAACACCGCAACAATCTCATTGCCCAGAAAGCCAATCACACCAGCCACCGCAACCCAAGCCAAATAGGTAATGGCTTGCGGATGAATGAGGCGTTCAATGGCTTGGTAGCCAGCAAATACGGCGCTGAACAAAATAATGAGCACAATCAAAATGCCTGCTAAATCTTCGACGCGGCCAAGACCGTAGTTGAACACTTTTGTTGGCGCTCTGCGCACCAGCATAAAAGCGATCCACAATGGAATGGCCGTCGTCGCATCAGCGATGTTGTGGATGGTATCAGCCAGCAAGGCAACCGAACTGGAGATATAAACAACCACCAACTGCAAGGCCGACGTGATGGCGAGAATGATAAACGACCACTTGATCGCCCATATGCCGCGATCCGTGGTTGTTATTGACGCATCAATGACCCCGTGTGTGTGACCATGATCACTTGAGCTATGGTCGTGCCCTGATGATAACTGAAATGCACTTTGATTGCCAAAGCCAAACCAATCTAAAAACTTTGAAAACATATTATCTCTCACAAATATTTTGATAGAATTTTAAATTCGGCCATGGCCTCGCGGGCGGCTTTTCCACCTTCGCTGGCGGCGTCAGCAATGCAGTGCTCCATATGATCTTGGATTAAGGCGCGCTTGGCGAGGTGGATGATGCTTTCAGCGGCTTGGAGTTGTTGGGCGATATCCATACAGGATCGGCCTTCAGCCATCATGGCAACGATACTGGCAATTTGGCCTTGGGCTTGTTTCAGTTTTGCAATGATGTCGGGGTGGGATTCGTGTTTCATGGATGCACCCTATCCCCTAGGGGGGAGGGTAGCAAGGACTATCCGCGAAAGCCATGGTGATTTTTCGCCGCAACTAACTCACAACTATGCTGAGTCTACTTCTGTTTCAGGAGGCGAAGTGCATTGGCTGTCACCAATACAGTCGCACCCGTATCTGCCAAAATCGCAACCCATAAGCCGGTCATGCCCAATATCGTGGTGACAAGGAAAACTACTTTAAGCCCCAACGCCAGTCCCACATTCTGGCGGATGACAGACATGGTGCGACGAGAGAGGCTGATCAAAGCGGCAACGTCGGTAATGCGGTTGTTCATCACGGCAGCATCGGCAGCTTCTAACGCAACGTCAGTGCCGGAACCCATCGCAATGCCCACAGTGGCCGCAGCAAGGGCTGGCGCGTCATTGATGCCATCGCCAACTTTGGCAATGCCGCCATCCAAAGCACGTTCTTTGATGACGGCGAGCTTATCTTCCGGTAGCAATTCGGCCATCACCTTCAAGCCCAGAATTTTACCGACCGCTTCGGCATTGGCCCTATTGTCACCTGTGAGCATGATGGGTTGAAGGCCGAGTGCTATGATCTCCTTGATGCCTTGAATGGCATCTTGGCGCGGTTCATCGCGAAGGGCGATCAAACCGATGGGCTTGTTGCTGACAAGAACAACAGAAACACTTTTTCCTTCGGCTTCCAAGGCACTGGCGCGGGCCAGCACAGCTTCGTCTTTCACATCCAAACGTGCAGCCGCACCAATCGTAACCAGCTTGCCATCGACAGTTGCCCGCAATCCTTTACCGGGAATGGCGTGTGATTCAACAGCCGTAAACTTTATTTTCTTGGCTTGAGCATGGGCCACAATAGCTGTGGCGAGTGGATGCGATGAACCTGATTCAGCAGCAGCGGCGATGCTCAGAATTTCATCGGCACTGGTTTTGCCAAATGTCACAATATCAGTGACCTTGGGCTTACCCTCGGTCAAAGTTCCCGTCTTATCAAAGGCAATATGTTTCACCTTGCCAATGGCCTCCAGAACGCCACCACCTTTCACCAGAAGGCCGCGCTTGGCTCCTGCTGCAAGGGCCGAAGCAATAGAGGCAGGCGTAGAAATCACCAACGCACAGGGACAGCCAATCAACAGCAAAGCGAGTGCGCGATAAATCCAAGTGTTCCAAACTCCGCCCATCAGTAAAGGCGGCACTACAGCAACGGCGATGGCCAGCAAACAAATGGCTGGCATATACCAGCGCGCAAACTGCGTGATAAAGCGTTCAGATGGCGCCTTGGAGTCGGCTGCCTCTTCAACCAATCTCACCACGCGCGCAATCACCGTGTCTTCGGCAAGCTTGTCAACGCGCACACGCAGCACTGCTTCGGTGTTGATTGAACCCGCCAAAACAATATCGCCCTTGCCTTTGGAGCGCGGCACTGATTCACCCGTGAGGGCCGATTCATCGACCGATGAGGTGCCTGAAACAATAGTGCCGTCAGCCGCTACGCGATCTCCCGGGCGCACCACAATGATCGTGCCAATGGCAATATCCGTGATCGATATTTCAACAAGACCGTTTGGCGTTTCAACCATGGCCGTCTTGGGTGCAATTTGCGCCAGAGCTTTAATGCCAGAGCGCGCACGGCCTGCGGCTACACCTTCCAACAGTTCCCCCACCGCAAAGAGGCAGACTACTATGGCGCCCTCTTCATATGCGCCGAGAATTACTGCTCCCACCACCGCGATGGTCATTAGCATTTCAATAGTGAATAACGATCCGGTGCGCAAAGCGGCAAAGGCCCGTCGCGCCACTGGAAATGTGCCGATTGCGGCAGCAATCAAAAACAGAGGCATAGCCGCTAAGGGCAAAAAATATTGCGCGAGATAGCCAACAGCTATAATAATCGCCGTGGTGATAACATACATGCCGCGCTGTGACTTCCACCACGCGCCTTCAATGGATTCGCCATGATCATCGTGATCACCATGTTCATCTTTTTCAGCATGGCTTGCGTGGTCGTGGCCTTCGTGGCTCGCGTGATCATGGCCATCATGTGATTTCGTGGCAGTCGCAGGTGCAGGTTTTTGTGATTTATCAAAAACCGAAATCTTATAGCCCAGCGTCTGCACAATTTTCTGAATTGCGGCTGATTGCGCGTTATCGACAGCATCAACGGTCAGCGTTTCACTCTGCAATCCAACCTTCACATTGGACACACCATCTAGCCGCGACACTGCTGTTTCAATTTTTGAAACACACGCCGCGCAATCCATGCCGTCGATTTTGAATTTGGTTTGTGCTGCCGTGGCCATGCGAATAAATCTCCAAAAAACTGAATGCGAATTGTTCTGGCATTATGATACAATCTACAGCCACTAGAGCTTCAAGAGGTATTTTCATGGCCGCAATAGCAATCGGAAAACTGGCGGAAATTGCATCCACCAAAGTGCAAACCATTCGATATTATGAGGAAATAGGCCTGATTCAGCCTTTTTCCCGAACCGAAGGCGGCCACCGCCTCTATGGGCCAGAAGATGCCAGCCGCCTGAAATTTATTCGCCATTCCCGAGAATTGGGATTCGGTATCGAAGAAATTCGAGGCTTGCTCGATTTATCCGATCATCCCGAGACGAGTTGCCAAGCAGCCGATGCCTTAGCACGGGCACAGCTTGAGCAAGTCGAAATTCGACTCGGAAAACTCAAAGCGCTACGCAAAGAACTCAAACGCATGGTCGAAGAATGCGGCCATGGCCGCGTGAGCCAGTGCCGAGTCATTGAAGTTCTCAGTGATCATCGCCACTGTGGGGGCGAACACTGAATGGACTTTTTACATCTCGCCTACACGCTGATCCCCGTAAGCGCCGCAATCTTCGGTGCCATAATTGCAGTCAATGCCAACCTCAGCCCAAAGCTTGTCAGTGCCATCCAGCATTTTGCAGCAGGTATTGTATTTGCCGCCGCAGTAGGCGAGATTTTACCCAATGTGATGCATTAAAAATTCGCCATTTGCTACTGCGATTGGTGGCCCTTGGGCACAGCTCTTGCCGCACCTGTTACGTTGTTGCCAAGTGTGGTCGTCACCGGATTTTTCGCCTTCGGCTTGATCGCCCTGCTTTATTTGGTCACCGAAGAACTGCTGGTTGAAGCTCATGAAACACCAGACAGCCCGTGGGTGACATCCATATTCTTTCTTGGATTTCTGGCGCTGTTAATTCTTGAAGATCTGATGATCTAGTTTGCGAAACACACTTTGCCTAACCGTGACTAGCGAACTCAGACCACGTTCCATCAGCCTTGAAAGACAAGACCTTAAAGGGTTCAGCTTTGCCACCATTTTCCATGCCGGGTGATCCAGCGGGCATGCCGGGTACGGCGAGGCCCTTTGCATCTGGTTTTTCGGCGAGGAAGCGCTTTATGTCTTCGACGGGCACATGCCCTTCGATGATGATGTCGCCCATAAAGGCTGTATGACATCCGGCGATATCTGCGGGAACACCAGCCGCAACACGCCGCGCTTGCAAGTTTGGATCGTCTTCCATCGTTATATCAAAGCCTGCTTGTTTGAGTTGCGCTGCCCATTTCTCGCAGCAGCCGCAGCCGGGATTGCGATAGGCCTTGATCGGTGGGTAAGTTGCGGCCCAAGCATTCAAGCTTGGCGCAGCAAATACCGAAATTGCTGTGGCCAGCAGGTTGCGACGATTGATTGTGGGTGTAGACATGATGTTTCCTTTCCGTTGTTTAAGCGTTGACTTCAACAAGTTTGGTTTCTGGATTCTTCTTAAGCCGCATTCTTGCCCCCTCAGTAAGGGCGAAGATTGCGGGGATAACGACCAGCGTCAGAATAGTTGAAGATACCATGCCGCCAATCATGGGCACTGCAATGCGCTGCATGACTTCAGAGCCAGTGCCTGTGCTCCAGAGTATCGGCAGCAAGCCTGCCATGATAGCAGCCACCGTCATCATCTTGGGGCGCACGCGGTCTACGGCCCCTTCCATGATGGCACCATAGAGATCGGCCTTGGTGAAGGCACGACCCTCAGATGCTGCACGGTGCTTCCATTCATCCAATGCGTTTTGCAAATAGATCAGCATCACCACACCAGTTTCAGCCGCAACCCCTGCAAGGGCTATGAAGCCCACGGCAACGGCCACAGACAAGTTGAACCCCATCCACCACATCAGCCACAACCCGCCCACCAGTGAGAACGGCAATGAGAGCATAACGATCATCGTTTCCGTCAATTTGCCAAAGTTTAGATACAGCAGCATGAAGATGATGAGCAACGTGAATGGCACAACCAGTTTCAGTTTGGCCTTGGCACGTTCAAGATATTCAAACTGCCCGCTCCATGTCACATAGTAGCCTTGTGGGAATTTCACATTGTCAGCCACGGCTTTTTGCGCCTTGGCCACATAGCCGCCAATGTCACTGTCGCGGGTATCGACAAACACATAAGCCGCAAGCTGGGCATTCTCTGTGCGCAGCGTTGAAGGCCCTGTGGTGAGTTTGATGTCAGCCACTTCACCAAGTGGAACCGACACCCCTGAGGCCCCACTCACCCGCACATTGCGGGCAATGGTTTCAGGGTCACTGCGCAAATCACGTGGTAGTCGCAAATTGACGGCGTAACGCTCGCGGCCTTCAACTGCCGTGGTGATGGTTTCTGCCCCCAGTGCCATGGCAATCGTATCCTGCACGTCTTGCACCATCAAGCCATAACGCGCGAGACGTTCACGGTCTGGCGTGATTTCCAGATAGTAACCGCCAATCACCCGTTCAGAAAAAGCGCTTGATGTATCCGGCAATTGCCGCAACGCTTTTTCAATCTCACGGCCCAGCCGCTCAATCTCTTTCAAGTCAGGCCCAAACACTTTGACGCCAACAGGTGTGCGAATGCCAGTGGAAAGCATATCAATGCGGGCCTTGATTGGCATGGTCCAAGCATTGGTCACGCCGGGAAACTGCAAGGCCTTGTCCATGTCAGTGATCAAGCTGTCAACGCTCACGCCTTTACGCCATTCGGCATTGGGTTTGAGATTGATAATGGTCTCTATCATCTCCGTGGGTGCTGGGTCCGTGGCCGTGGCGGCACGGCCAGATTTGCCAAACACCGATTCCACTTCGGGGAAGGATTTGATGATCTTGTTCTGAGTTTGCAACAGCTCTGCGGCCTTGGTGACCGACAAGCCGGGCAAGGTTGTCGGCATATAGAACAATGTTCCCTCATTGAGGGTAGGCATAAACTCTGAACCGAGCTTGGATGCGGGCCAATAACTTGCACCCAACACAACCAGCGCCACCAAAATGGTGAAGGTCTTGGCTTTGAGAACACCCTTGATGATTGGCCGGTAAAGCCAGATCAAAAGCCGGTTGATGGGGTTCTTGTGCTCGGCAATGATGCGCCCGCGAATGAACAGGTACATCAGGGCTGGCACAAGCGTGATTGACAGAAACGCAGCTGCCGCCATGGAGAATGTTTTGGTATAGGCCAGCGGCTTGAACAACCGCCCTTCTTGCGCTTCCAAAGTGAAGATGGGCAGGAACGACACCGTAATGATCAACAGGCCAAAGAACAGGGCTGGCCCCACTTCCTTTGCCGCATCCACAATAATGTCGATGCGTGGTTTATCAGGCGGTGCCCGCTCCATATGTTTGTGGGCATTTTCAATCATTACAATGGCGGCATCCACCATGGCCCCAATCGCAATGGCGATGCCACCAAGGCTCATGATGTTAGATGAAAGCCCCAACAGATGAATGAAGATAAACGCAATCAGGATGCCAATCGGAAGCATCAAGATGGCAACCAATGCACTTCTGATGTGCAGAAGAAAAATCACACACACCGCCGCCACAATCAAGCTCTCTTCGGTCAGGGTTCCCTTTAAGGTTTCGATGGCGCGCTTGATAAGATCAGAGCGGTCATAGACAGTCTTGATTTCGGTGCCAGCGGGCAGACTTGCTTTCACATCTTCCAGCCGTGCTTTCACATTATCGATTACAGACAAAGCATTTTCGCCATAGCGCTGAATAGCAATGCCACCCACCACTTCACCTTCGCCATTTAGCTCGGTGATGCCGCGCCGCTCGTCTGGCGCAAACTCCACCCGCGCCACATCACGCAGCAACACGGGCGTTCCGCCATCGGCCTTGAGGACAATGGATTCAATGTCTTTAGTGTTGCGGAACAATCCGCGACCGCGCACTGCATATTCAGTTTCTGAGATTTCGACAGTGCGCCCACCCGTATCCATATTGCTGGCGCGAATGGCATTTCGCACCATGTCCAATGACAAGCCAAAACTTTGCAACAAACGCGGATCAACGATCACACTATATTGCTTAACAAAGCCGCCAACACTGGCCACTTCCGCCACGCCTTCGGCTTTGGCCAGCGAATAACGCAACTGCCAATCCTGAGTGCTGCGAAGTTGGGCCAGATCGAGGCCCTTGCCTGTCAGCGCATATTGATAGACCCAGCCCACGCCTGTGGCGTCTGGCCCAAGTGATGGTGTTACACCCTGCGGCAAGCGCCTTGTGGCCGCATTCAAATATTCCAGTACACGTGAGCGTGCCCAATAGGGATCGGTTCCATCTTCAAAAATGATATAGATGAACGATACGCCAAAGAACGAGAAGCCGCGCACCACTTTGGATTTGGGAACACTGAGCAGCGATGTGGTGAGCGGATAAGTCACCTGATCTTCGACCACTTGCGGGGCTTGGCCTGCGAATTCGGTATAAACGATGACTTGGGTGTCTGAAAGATCGGGGATGGCATCGAGCGGCGTGTTTTTGACCGAATAGAGGCCAGCTATTGCCAGAAACACCGTGCCGATAAACACCAGCATCATGTTGCGCGCTGACCATTCAATGATTTTACCGATCATGGCTTGGCACCATCGGCGGCTGCGAGACCAGTCAAAGCAGTTTGCAAATTGCTCTCAGCATCAATCAGGAAGTTGGCGCGGGTCACAATTTTATCGCCCACCTTCAGGCCACTCATCACCTCAACATAGCCATCGCCTTTGCGGCCAAGTTGAACTTCCGTTGGTCGAAAACGGCCTTCTGCCACCTCAACAATCGCTACTTGCCGCTTGCCGCTGTCAATGACGGCTGAAGCAGGGATCGCCAGTACGCGCGCTTCCTCGCCCGTATCAATCACAACATCGGCATACATGCGGTGCAGGAACTTGTGATCGGGATTGGGAAGTTCAATGCGCACCTGCGCGGTTCGTGTCTCCTGCTTCAACTCCGGCAACACGAAAGCAACTTTACCTTTGAAGCTTTCTCCCGGAAAGGCTCGCATGGTGATGGTTGCGGGGTCACCAATCTTGATGCGGCCAATATCAAGCTCGGCCACATCGGTAATGACCCAAACCGAGGTGACATCTGCCAGTCGGTAAAGCTCATCACCCGGCATGACGCGCGAGCCGACGACAATGTTCTTGCTCATCAACACACCATCTGACGGTGACGGCCAATCAAGGGAAAGCGGAATATCTCCGTTCCCCCGAATTGATTTGATGAACTCTTCCGAAACGCCAAGATTGCGCAACTTGCGCGAACCCACAACACTTTGTCCGCCTGCTGCGGCAAGGCGGTACTCAACAGCGGCCTGCGTAATCTGTGGACTATAAAAGCGGAACAGTGGTTCTCCCGCCTTCACATGCTGGCCCGTGGCACCCGCATAGACTTTCTCAACAAAGCCTTCGGCCCGCAGCGTGACCGACTGCTGACGCCGCTCGTCAAGCTGGATTGAACCTGGTGCATGCACGGGCTCAGACAAAACACGCATTTCAACGGGTGCTGTTTGCACACCCGCCCGCTGAACTTTCTCAACGCTTACTTTGACGATGGAGGGGTCGCTGGCTTCCTCATCTTCATAAACCGGGATGTAATCCATGTTCATGCCATCTTTTTTGGGGACAGGTGAGGTGTCAGGCAGACCCATCGGATTACGGTAAAAACGGATTTTCTTACCCGTTGTCAGTTCTGACTTCTTTTCCGGTGCTACGGGTGTGGCTGGCAGAAAATCTTTCTCTAATACGGGCAAATAATCCATGCCCATCGAGTCCTTTTTAGGCATGCCAGAGATTTCAGGCCCGCCCATGGGATCACGGTAGAACATGATTTTCTGCCCATCAGGGCCGACAGCTGTGCCTGCCGGAAGTTCGTCCGAATAGACGGGAAGATAGTCCATGCTCATGGAGTCTTTCTTGGGGACAGCCGAAATATCTGGCTCACCCATTGGATTCCGGTAGTAAATAATGTGGCGTTCAGCTGGAGCCGCGTTGTCGGCAACCATCACATGCGCCGCCCTGGCGTCAAATTGTGAGCGGTATTTGGTGGCAGCAAAAAAGCCGCCCACGCCGCCAAAGGCAATGAGTATCAAACTCAAAACGAGTTTCAAGAAAAAGCGCATAATAAAATCCTCTGAAGAAATGCAAATTGCGGACAACACAAAGCGCTGCCCGTTCGTTCAGTTTCAGGGGATTAAACGCGTGGAGGGCGCCTGCGCGGCGGCGGTGCCGTGGAGTCAGGCGATATTGCCGAGGCATTCATCAGCACAATTGTACCGAACGAAATCAACCGATCTTCAACCGAAATGCGTGCCGCAAAACTGGCACTACATTGAACCGCGCAGGATTGCGGCGAAGGACAGCTCGATTTGTTTTTTTCACAGCAGCTTTTCTTCTGCGGACAATCCGTTTTGGACATGGCTGCCGTTTTTGACATGGTCATATTTGACATCGTGGCATCAGCTTGGGCGGCTGTCACTGCTTGCATCGGGGCAAGCACCAACGCCAAAGCAATCATTCCAAAAAGAATGCGCTTCAAGTTTGCGGTGATGCGTCGTTCAAACATTAGCTGATGTGTAGCTGGGCAACGCGATCAACGTCAAGTCACGAGATGAGTTTAAGCGAGAGGCAGTGCGGATTGCACTAACGAGTGGGCAACCACGACGGCAGGTTGCTGCTGATTTGGGCGTTGGTTTTTCGACGCTGGCAAAATGGATACAGAGGTCTGCGCCTGCCAAGTTTCACAAGCAGTTGCTGTTGGTATTCAATCGCTTTTTTGGCCAGTTTGGCGTGTATTTCATTGCCAGCTTTAGTCAAAATCAAATGTTCTACACGTCGATCAGATTGATCAACTTGCCGCTGCAACCATTTACGGCTTTCCAGTTGAAACACAGCTCGGCTAACTTTCGTTTTGTGCATAGAGCAATGAGCCCCGATGTCTTTGGCCGTTGCGCGGCGCAATTGCGCGAGCGAAGCCAGCACCCACCACTCAGGTCTCATCGCTCTCGCTGGTTAGCAAAGCCGCTTCGATTTGGCAGACTTGGCCAATGACCGTATCCTTATCATCTGTGATGATAAGGATTTCGCACTCAGCCACGGCTGTTTACCCAAAGACAGGTAGAGTTCGCGTAGCACCGAAGACTTCTTTCTTTCCATTTGAAACCTCCAGTTCCATCAAAACACCTTAACTCAGTGTCCGTGAAACTGGCAGCAGCTCACTTTGCCATTCTATCTTTACTCTCGAAAATCTTGACAGGGGATTTTCAACCCATTTTCCAATTGAAGTGATCGCGGTCGCGGCTGATCAACGCATATAGCGGATCAGGAAATAACGATTGAACAGATTGATCGCCGCTCGCAACAACATTGCTATGATAGCCAACACAAAAAGTGCTGCAAACATCAAATCAATTTTGGCCCGGCCATTGGCCAGCAACATCAGATAACCGAGCCCGCGCGAGGCCCCGACCCATTCCCCAATCACTGCCCCCATCGGGGCATAGACCGCAGCGATATTTAACCCCGATGCTAAAGACGGCATGGCGGCAGGTATGCGCAAATAAAACATCGTGCGTGGTGCGGTGGCCCCCATATTTTCGGCAAGATCAAGCCAGTCGCTTCGAGTGCGCATCAGACCATCAAAAAATGATGAGGCAATGGGAAAGAAAATGATCAACAGCGCCATCACCACTTTCGACCAGAAACCATAGCCGAACCACAATGTGAGAATTGGGGCCAGCGCAAAAATAGGGATTGCCTGACTGAAAATCAGCAAGGGCTGGAAGACCGCGCGAACCAGTGGCGACCAAGCCATGATAATCGCTGTGGTCATTCCAAGCCCCACACCCAAAATCATACCAGCAAGAATTTCGAGCAGCGTCACCAACGCATGATCGGCAATCAGAGCTTGATTGTTCCAAAGCGCTGCAGCCACCGGCAGGGGCCCTGGCAAAATATAGACGGGAAAGCCAAGTGCTGTTACGAGAGCCTGCCAGAGCACCAAGATCAGCACTCCGACGATGGATATGTTTCTTAATTTCTTCAGGAAGTTACATCCACTTCCTGATGCAGAACCTCAAGCAATTGGCCAGCAAGTTTCATAACTTCTGGGGCATCAAATGGGCGAATAGCAGGCATAACAGGCGGCGACATATCAACAAGCCCTTTCCGGTTCATAACGAATATGCGCGTACCAAGCCGGGCAGCTTCATAAGGATCATGGGTTACTATCACCACGGTTCGCCCGCTCAAAAGGCGCACGGCCAGTTCCTGCATCAACGCCCTATTTTTTGCATCTAATGCGGAAAAAGGTTCGTCAAGTAGCACAACGGGCCGGTCTTCCATAAGCGTTCTTGCCAGCGCTACGCGTTGGCGTTGACCGCCGGAAAGTGTGTGCGGGAAGCGACCTGCAAACCCTTGAAGCCCTACACTCTCAAGCAAAGCAGTGGCGCGGGTAGCATCTGATTTCTCACCACGCAACCGCGCGCCCGACATCACATTCTGTAAAACACAAAGCCACGGCAACAGCATGTCAGTCTGCAACATTAAGGTGGTGCGCGGCACCATCACGGTGCCGTCATTGCAAGTTATTTTTCCATCAAAAGTGATGCCCGAGTTAAGCCCGGCCAACAGCCGCAGCAGTGTTGATTTGCCAACGCCCGAAGAGCCGAGCAAGCATGTCC
This sequence comes from Aestuariivirga sp., assembly GCA_043744395.1. Lineage (GTDB taxonomy): Bacteria > Pseudomonadota > Alphaproteobacteria > Rhizobiales > Aestuariivirgaceae > Aestuariivirga. Next base: position 12,015 of record JAYTUV010000034.1, on the reverse strand, counting down.
ATTCGCCTGCGGGCGCGTCAAATTTCAACGGGCCAAAAATGTCCGCCCCGCCGATCTTGGCGCGCCCTTCAAGCCGGATGGCCGGTGCTTTCACTCTGGCCCCAGATCAATGGCGATATCACTCAAAGGATGATTGTATTGAATGAGGCCCGATTTAGAGAGATAAGCTTGAAACCTTGCATAGCGCCCTGAATCAAGTGCAGCTGGTTGCAGCGATAAGCGCGGCACTGTGTCAACCCAGGCACGTTTGTTCAACTCGTCCTGCAATTCCTTAGCAGTACCCGAAAAGATTTTCCAACTTTCATCCTGGTGATTGACGATGAAATTGGCGGCCTCTTCCGTTGCGGCAAGAAAGCGGCGCAAAAGCTTTTTATCCAGATGATCGCGGTTGGCCACGTAAACCAATTCGTCATAGGCTGGAACGCCAGATTCTTCAGGGTTGAAGCAATGCCCCTTAACACCGTTCAGTTCCATTTGGGTCAATTCAAAATTGCGAAAGGCCCCAATGACGGCATCAACCTGCTTTGACATGAGCGAGGGTGAGATTGAGAAATTTACATTTACAAGTTCAACATCGGAAAGCTTCAAACCATCATGTTCAAGCATGGTTGAAAGTAGGGATTGTTCGAACCCCGGCAAAGAAAACCCGATTTTTCGCCCCTTGAGATCGGCCAGTGTTTTGACCGAACCGTCATCGCGCACCAAAAGACAATTAAGCGGCGCCGTTACAAGCGTGCCAAAACGCACCAAGGGCAGGCCTTCATCAACCAGCAAGTGCAGCTGTGGCTGATAAGAAACGGCAATGTCGGCCTTTCCCGCGGCCACCATTTTCGGTGGATCGGAGGGATCGGACGGTGCGACGATGTTCACGTCAAGCCCTTGCGCAGCGAAAAATCCTTTTTCCTTGGCGATGATAATCGGCGCGTGATCGGGATTAACAAACCAATCAAGCATCACAGTTATTTTGTCATTGGCCATCGCAGGTATGGGCAACATCAGAAGTAATACAAACAGAATTTTTTTCATCGGGTTCTCCATTATTAAAAGTTTTCAGTACACAGATAAAGTTAGGACGACCGCGTCACCGCGAGCCATTCGTGAAGCCTCGTTTCCGGTGTCGCATTCAGTGTGATATCAGTGACGACCGAAACAATATCAGCGCCTGCTTGGAAAACCGCCGGTGCCCGCACCACGCTCATGCCGCCAATACCCACGAGTGGAATATCACCAACCAGCCTTCGCCATTCAGCAAGGCGGTCAAGCCCCTGTTCATGCCATTTCATTTTTTTAAGAATAGTCGGATAGATTGGGCCAAAGGCGATGTAGTCAGGGTTAAATGCCAAAACGCGGTCAAGTTCGGCATGGTCATGCGTGCTCACGCCAATTTTAATGCCCGCTCTGCGAATAGCCGGAATGTCAGCGGCATCCAAATCTTCTTGGCCTAAGTGGATCCAATCGCAACCAAGGTCAATTGCCATCTGCCAATAATCATTGATCACAAGCACCGCGCCATGTGCCTTGCACTGATCGCGCGCGTCAGCAATGGCTGATTTCAAATCGGCCGGGCTGCGGTCTTTCATGCGGAGCTGCGCCAACTTCACGCCCAGCGGTAACATGCGTCTAAGCCAATCAGGATGGTCAAATATGGGGTAAAAGCGATCAAGCTTCATTCAAGGAAGGCCTTTCCAATAAGGGGGGTTGACGGGCTTGCCATGTTGCGGGCCTCCATAGGATCTGCTTGATAAGCCATGCGCCCCGCTGCAACAGCTTTCCCAAAGGCTTCGGCCATGGCCGCAGGGTCACCCGCTTTAGCTACGGCGGTGTTGAGCAGCACGGCGTCAAAACCCATTTCCATTGCCATGGCGGCATGGCTGGGTAGACCAAGGCCCGCATCCACGACCATCGGCACTTCTGGAAATTGGGCGCGCAATGAACGTAAGCCATAAATATTGGTTAGCCCCAGACCTGTGCCAATCGGTGCGCCCCAGGGCATCAAAACTTCACATCCCACCCGCAGCAATTTTTCTGCCACCACCAAATCTTCGGTCGTGTATGGGAACACCTGAAAGCCATCTTCAACCAAAATGCGAGCAGCTTCGACAAGCCCGAAGGGATCGGGCTGCAATGTATCGGTGTGCCCGATCACCTCAAGTTTGATCCATGATGTATTGAATAATTCCCGCGCCATTTGCGCTGTAGTCACCGCCTCACGCGCTGAGTGGCAGCCTGCCGTGTTGGGCAAAACACGCACGTCAAGACTTTGGATCAGCGCCCAGAAATCTGCGCCAGCGTGGCCATGACCCGACTCGCGCCGAACTGAGACAGTTGCCACCCCTGCACCCGAGCGCCGGAAACACTCTGTCAGAATGGCTGGAGACGGATATTGCGAGGTGCCGAGCATCAAAGGCGATTTCAGTTCCTGACCATAAAACAATGTCATTTTAACCTCCCTGCCGTGGCGATACAATTTCAACCCGGTCACCATTCTTTAAAACACAAGTGATGCGTGAAGGTGCGCGCACAAATTCGCCATTCACAGCAGTGGCAAACAGACGTTCGACATAGCCAAGCTCAAGCATGGCTTCGGCCAAGGTGCCCTTCTCAATTTCTGCGGGAGCGCCGTTAAGAATGATTTTCATTCATCAACTCCGGTATCGTGCCATCAAGAACATGCGCCGCCACCATTTGGGCTAAGGCGGGTGCCAGAAGAAAACCATGACGAAAAAGTCCGTTGGCAAAGATTTTATTTTCGTTGCGGCGAATGCACGGCACATTGTTTGGAAAGGCGGGCCTAGCATCAACACCGATTTCGAGAATTTCCGCTTCGCCAAAAGCCGGGTGCAATGCAAAAGCGGCGCTTAAAAGTTCGAGCACTGACCGCACCGTGGCGCGTGTACGATCAGCACTTTCAATCTGTGTGGCCCCCAGCATGTAGACGCCGTCGCCACGCGGCACGAGATAAATCGGAATGCGCGGGTGCAATAAGCGCACCGGGCGAGAAAGCTTGATATCAGCGCATCTCAAAACCAGCATCTCGCCTTTTACACCGCGCAGATCATGCAACGCATCGCGCGCGCTGAGCCCACGACAATCTATGATGGTGCCATCAGTCGGGGCAGTTCCGGGCGATATTTCAACGCCGCGTGACCGAAGGTTTGAAGTGAGAGTCTGCAACGCATCGCGCGGAGACAGATGCGCCTCGGTCGGGAAATGCAGCGCGCGCGTAAAGCGGCCCTGCAAATAGGGCTCCAATGCGCCCAGTTCGTCTTCATTTAACATGCTGTGCTGGCTGGTGCGCCGTGCAAAGCCATCAAGTTCGCGGGCATCGCGGCCAAGTGCGATCACCAGTGAGCCATTGCGCGTGACCTGAACGCCCTGAGCCTGCCACCAATCCGCTGCATGTTGCCCAAGCCTGGTTACAATTTCAGGTGCCGTTTCACCCTCGCAAAAGGGGGCCAGCATGCCGCCTGCCCACCATGAACAGGCATGAGGTCCGATTGCATCATGCCGATCAAAGAGGCGAACTTCTGCACCACGCGCAGTAATTTCGCTAGCCACACACAAGCCCGCCACACCGCTGCCTATGACCGAGATATTCATCGCCATTGCTCGTAAAAATGATGCACGGGGCCATGACCTTTACCAATCTTGAGTTGATCAGCAGCAGCAATTGCCCCATGAAGCCAGCGGTGAGCCCGCGATACAGCGTCAAGCATCGTGGCACCCTTTGCCAAATCCGCAGTAATGGCCGATGAAAGCGTGCAACCCGTTCCATGCGTGTTGCGCGTGGCAATGCGCGGAGCTTGGAAGTGCCAGCTGTTTTCGGAAGTTACCAGAATATCAGTGCAAATATCGCCTGTTGCATGGCCACCTTTCATCAAAACTGCCGCTGCCCCAAGGGCACACAGGGCGCGACCTTGCGATAGTGTTTCCTCTATCGAGCTTGCCATTGGACACCCCAGCAATTTGGCCGCTTCTGGCAAATTTGGCGTCAATATATCAGCGCGTGGAACGAGAAGTTGGATCAGTGCTGAAACGGCAGTTTCATCGAGCAGCGCGTCGCCTGATTTTGCGACCATCACAGGATCAAGCACAATAGGGCCTTTAAAGTTGGCCAACGCTTCCGCCACGGCAGCAATGATTTCAGCGTTGGCTAACATGCCAATCTTCACCGCATGAATATCAATGTCGTCTAAAACTGCCTTGATCTGAGCCAAAACAATATCTGGAGAAAGGGCGAGCACAGCAGAAACAGACCAGGTATTTTGCGCCGTGACAGCGGTGATCACGCTGGTTGCAAAGACGCCCAAAGCTGAAAACGTTTTTATGTCAGCTTGAATGCCTGCACCACCGCTACTATCGGAGCCTGCAATTGTCAGGGCTGTTGCCGTTGTCATTTCAATTCCTCAGTTCCAGCAAGTGAAACGAGAAAAGAAAAATCCTTCAGAGGACTGACCTACCCGTTCCCTCCGCCGGCATTATCCGGATCAGGTTACATGGGTTGGCTTGTCGCCTCTCAGCCTTTCGGGCACCCCAACAGATGATTCAATCGTTAAAGGATATCAGCCTCGTAATCAAGCCTCGATTACTTACACCAAGGTAAAAAGGGCCAAATCAAGGTCTCCGGACTTATGATTGTTCCATGTATCGTGGTGGATAAGGCTTTCCAAGGGCAGCCTTTTCTACCAACCTTTGACCTGAAATTGAGGTTGTTCGTAAAGCTAATTGATATGTCCGAGACACAGCTAGGCGATGAATTCAAAATGTTCAGATAGATTGCCAATCTTACACAAATCGGAATCACGGAAAATGCTGACACAGCCGACGCCAATGCCTTCAGTTCGTGCGGCAAGCCGTAAATTTTGTATCGCGCAAACGGTCGAATAAAGGTCCATCATCTTGTTGTGGGTGCACCCAAAAACGACCTCACCCGCGCGCGTCCGGTCGTATCGCGCACTTTTTTTTCGCGTGGATATTGGTGGCAACTCTTGTGGTAAATACCGAGGGTCAGGACCCATAAATTTCTCTGAACCTATTCATAGTTGCTCCTCAAGTCTGAAGGCATTGGAATAGGCGCGCATAGGTCAGTGCACGCGGCGACATGGCAATTCCCTCCGCAAACATTGAATCATGTCTCAAATGATTTGGGAATCCTAATCCGATTCTAACTGACTGTGTGACGCTCTAATCACTTCACGCACGTTACCTCTTTTGTTTAGATCAACCTGAACTTAGACGGAATCGTCTAAGTTTAGAAAAGTTGATCGAAAATAATAACCTAGGGCGATTTTGATATTTCTATGAAACATCAAAACGCTCTAGCGAACATTCGCAAGTTCAAATAATTAAATTTGATCGCCTTGCTCCGGATTCCGAGTCAAATTTTTGCATTTTTACTGAAGTTGGATGTTGAGCAAGTGAGCAACTCTCTGCAACCGATCTTTGCCAATTGACGAACTTAATGCGTAACCAAGTGGGCCGTCAATCCAATAAAGCGTCTGAATATTATTGCGATCATTGAATTGAAAACCCGTCACCTCATTTTCTGAATTGCGCGCGATCATCAGCGTTAGCCTCTCACCCTTTGTATTTTCATACATAATCAAAGCTGCCGGTTGATCTGAATAGGTAACCAAACGCCCACCAATGAGCGAAAACCCTTCTTTAGTTATATCAGGAGCGGCAATTTTTTCTCCCAATCGTTTGCTCAACCAAGCAACCATATGATCTTTCTGTTCGGCACCCACTTCAATGGGGTGGCGAATGTCGCTTGCATAAACAAGAAAGTTTGTCTGCGAAGTTGCAGAAAGAGTGGCCAACTGTGTAATAGCGGCTCCCGAATTAAGAAACCGAACTGCGCCCCCTCCGCCAACGGCTCCCAACATGAACAACGCTATTCCCGCAGCAATGGCCCATGGGGCCGGGAGCCATGTAGGCTTTTTCAAAATAGATTGAACGCGAACGGGCAAAGCATCAGCTTCCGCAACGAGCGCTTTGATCTGTTCATTTAGAGAGGTCCAGTCTGCAACAGCAGCTGCTGATTCCGGATGTGATGAAAGGTGGCGCTCGACATGTGCGCGAAGTTCTTCAGGCAGTTGGCCATCGACATATGCATGAAGTTCATCTTCAGAAACTGGTGGCAAATTTATATTTGTCATGTTCGGCTCCGCAATGAGATAACATTGTTTTGTCGCAAACGTTCAGTGAGTAATTTGCGAGAACGCGAAAGTCTCGACATCACGGTGCCTATCGGAACTGCGAGTATATCTGCAACATCGGTATATTTATAACCCTCCACCACCACAAGCATGAGGCAGGCGCGGTAGTCTGAAGGAAGTGAATTTATGGCGGCCCATAATTTGTCTCGTTCAAGGGGGTCTGAGGTGGGAACCTCAAAGGGGATATTATCTGCGTCCTCTAGTCCGGTCATCATGCTGGGTTTAAAGCCACTGCGATACCGATTGCGAGCAGTATTAGTCATAATAGTCATCATCCAGCTCTTGAAATTTGTCCCTTTCCAACCGGACTTGCCTCGTAGCCCCGCTTCGAGGCTGTCATGAAGTAAATCCTCAGCTTCGGCCATGCTGCGTGATAGACTACGCGCATAGCGTCGCAATCCCGGTAGCAATTCAACAATCAGTTCGTCAGTGTCTTTCATTGTGGCTCGAAGAGGCGCCAATTTGGGCGCCTCTCTTTCAATTCAAGGTTCAGATTAAGGTCGGGCTACATCCCAAACACCCTTCACGCCATTGCCCATGGTATCGCCCGGCTTGACGTCCTTGCCCCAGAAATAAAGCGGCTTTCCGTCTTTTGCCCACTGCATGGTTGCATCTTTTCGTTCAATAATTGTGTAAGCACCATCCGCTTTATCCGTTGCTGCGGCTGTCAAGGGTGGCCAAAGCTTGGTGCAATCATCATTGCAGTTTGACTTGCCTGCCTCGTCTTTCTTGAAGGTGTAGAGTGTCATCCCATTATCAGCAGCTACAATGTCGCCGAGGCTGGAAGGCATGGTTTTTACTGGAGCCGCAAACGCAGTCACAGCGCTGATTGAAATGAGGGTGATTGACATCAAAATACGTTTCATATGGTTTTAATCCTCTCGTTGAATGGGTTTACAAGCGCCGAACATTCCGACCCTCAATAGGTAGGACACAAACGGATGCAAAATTATTCCCAAATAAGTTTTCAAAGCAGTCAGCCGATTGGAATTGAGCCTGCGTTTCTGCAAGAACGCCAAACCTCGACATGCGTGACATGAACTGTCAAACAAAGTCGAAAAACAAGCAATTGTTTTGAGATTGGCTGAGTAACGAACTTGAAGACGCTGACGGCAGATTAGAACAAAATTTCGTTTTAAAAAAGCAAAATGCCAACAATTGCGATAGTCTATTCGTTGTTTGCTCTTACAGATAATTCTTGCTTTGACGACGCTTTGTATATTATTTGCGACATAATTTAATAAGGAGCAGATTTTGAAGCAGCGCCACCACAACTCAACGAAGCTAGCCAAGATCGAGACGCAGGATGTTAAAGTTGCTTATCGGCGATGGGCACCTTTTTATGATGCAACGTTCGGTCGTCTGGTTGAAGCAGGCGTTGTTCAAACAACCGTTCGTGCCAATGCGTTTTCCGGCAAATTGCTTGAAATTGGAGTTGGAACGGGCCTTGCTCTCCCACACTATAAAGCTCAACTGGCCGTCACAGGCATCGATCTTTCGTCGGACATGCTGGATCGCGCCAAGCATAGACTGCTGCAACTCGGTTCGAAAAACATCGAAGCTCTTATGGAAATGGATGCGACAGCGCTAACGTTTCCCGATTCATATTTTGACATCTGCGTGGCAATGTTTGTTTTAACGGTTGTACCTGAGCCAGAAAAAGTGATCGCGGAATTAGCGCGCGTAACCAAGCCTGGGGGCGCGATTTTGATTGCCAATCATTTTAGTGTTGACGGTGGTTTGCGCGGCATTGTCGAGAAGAAGATGGCAAGGTATGCGGCAAAGCTGGGTTGGCGCCCTGAATTTCCAATTGACACTGTCCTGAAGAACGAACAGCTCAGGGTTTGTAGCGTAAAGCAACTTAAGCCTTGGGGTTTTTTCACATTGGTCGAATTTCAACGCTTGCCATAACAAACAACAGTAATTTGAAAAGAAACAACATGTCACTCGAAACTTGGTCGCCTGCTATTGGCAGAGAAACTGCTCATATATACGAGCGCATGAAGCGCGTGGTGCCCGAGGCGGAGTGGATGGTTCATGCACCCTATATTCATGCCATCAACCGCCTGAAGCGCGAGCGCAATGCCGTCATTCTGGCGCATAATTATCAGGTGCCGGAAATCTATCATGGGGTTGGTGATGTGGTTGGCGATAGTCTGTATCTCGCCAAGCAGGCAGCGCTCACCCACGCCGATATTATTGTGCAGGGTGGGGTTCATTTTATGGCAGAGACTTCAAAGCTGCTCTGCCCTGATAAAATGGTTTTGATTCCAGATTCGCGTGCCGGCTGTTCACTGGCAGAATCGATCACCGGGGCTGATGTTCGGGCTTTGCGGCTCAAACATCCCGGTGTTCCAGTGGTTGCTTATGTGAACACGTCTGCCGATGTAAAGGCAGAAGTTGATATTTGCTGCACATCGTCCAACGCCGTGCAAGTGGTGGAAAGTTTGGGTGTGCCGGTGGTTATCTTTTTGCCTGATCAATATCTGGCGGCCAATGTGGCAGCGCAGACCAAAGTGAAAATCATTTCGTGGGCCGGAGCATGCGAAGTGCACGAGCGGTTTACTGCTGAGGAAATTCGTGAATATCGCGCCGCCCATCCGGGCCTTGAAGTTATTGGCCATCCGGAATGCCCCCCTGAGGTGATTGCCGAGTGTGATTTTTCAGGCTCCACAGCCGCAATGATAAAATATGTGAAGGACCGCAAACCCAAGCAAGTTCTCATGGTGACAGAATGCACCATGAGCGACAATGTGGCGGCAGAAACGCCGGATGTGGATTTCATTCGCCCGTGCAATTTCTGCCCACACATGCGCCGCATAACGCTGCCGGCAATTTTGCATTCCTTGCAGCACCTCACTGAAGAAGTAAAAATTGATCCAGCCCTTGCGGTTCGCGCACGTGCTTCAGTTCAGCGCATGATTGATTTGAAATAGTGACGGCACCTATTCTCATTATTGGTGGTGGCTTGGCCGGGTTATTCTGTGCACTGAAACTTGCACCCCATCCCGTCACTATTCTATCGACGGCACCCATTGGCACAGGCGCATCATCAGTGTGGGCGCAAGGCGGCATTGCAGCGGCCTTGTCGGATGGCGATACGCCCGAAAAACACACGCATGATACAATGGTCGCAGGCGCTGGCATTGTTGATGAAGCGCAAGTTCTATCCATGGCGCAGGAAGCGCAGGCGCGGATCTATGATTTGCTCTCCTATGGTGTTCCGTTTGACCGTGACCTTGAAGGCAAATTAGTGCAATCGCGCGAGGCAGCTCATTCAGAACGCCGCATCGTGCGCGTGAAAGGTGACACGGCTGGAAAGGCGATTATGGAAGCCTTGCATATTGCGGTGACAGAAGCGCCTTCAATTGAAGTAATTGCAGGGCTGACAGCGCAGGAGCTTGTGTGTGTTGATGGACGCGTCACTGGCATTCTTGTTGAAAATAAAGAAGGTGCCTTGATCACGTACTCCGCCAGCGCTATTGTTTTGGCCACAGGTGGCATTGGGCACTTATTTGAAGTGACCACAAATCCAGTTGAGTCTCGCGGCATTGGTTTGGCGATTGCGGCCCGCGCCGGAGCCGTGATTGCTGATGCTGAATTTGTGCAGTTTCATCCCACGGCCATTGATGTGGGCCGCGACCCTGCCCCGCTGGCCACGGAAGCCTTGCGCGGTGAAGGTGCAACTCTGCTGAACAGTGCAGGCAAGCGCTTCATGCAGAATATTCACCCTGATGCCGAACTCGCTCCACGAGACATCGTGGCCCGTGCCGTGTTTGCAGAAATTCAGGCTGGGCGTGGAGCCTTTCTCGATTGCCGCAGTGCAATTGGCGCAGCCTTCAAAGATAAATTTCCCACTGTCTATGCAATTTGCAAAAGCGCAGGAATTGATCCCGCAACTAATCTCATCCCCATCATACCGGCTGAGCATTATCATATGGGTGGCATTGAGACTGATGCGAAGGGCCGCACAAGTTTGCAAGGCCTGTGGGCCGCTGGTGAGGTGGCATCGACGGGTGTGCATGGGGCCAATCGCTTGGCGTCTAATTCGTTGCTGGAAGCTATTGTGTTTGCCGCACGGATTGCCGAGGATATTGGCGCACTGAAATTGCCCGCCGCGCAGCCAAGAACGCAAACACGTGATGCGCATTCGATGAAAGAGGGCAAAGATTTAGAGGCCGATCTGCGGCATGCCATGGCGCAGCATGTGGGCGTGATGCGCAATCATACGGGGTTGGTTGCATCACTCAAGAAAATCGCTCACGTGCAAAAACATGCCAAAACTCTAAGTCTCAAAAATATGGCCACATCTTGCTTGATGATTGCAGCAGCGGCGTTGGTGCGGAATGAAAGCCGGGGCGGGCATTTTCGAACAGATTATCCATTGCCCATGCCTGCGTTGGCCAAACGCTCGCATTTTACTTTGGCTGAAGCCAATAAAATTGCTGAGGATGTCACATGATCAATCCCTTACTCATTGAAGATGCAGTGCGCGCCGCTTTGAATGAAGATCTGGGCCGCGCTGGCGACATCACCAGCCAAGCCATCATTCCAGCCGATGCTATGGCCACCGCTGTCATCGCTTCGCGGCAAGTCGGCGTGATCGCGGGTATAGCTTTTGCCGAAACCGCATTTGCCACGATGGACGCGAAATTGAAATTTGAAATTTTGGTGCCTGATGGTGGCCACGTTTCGCCGGGCACCGAAGTCGCCCGCATTTCTGGCCCTGCTCGCACATTGCTATCAGCCGAGCGCGTTGCTCTCAATTATCTTGGTCGGCTTTCGGGTATTGCATCTCTCACCGCAAAATTCGCCGCTGAGATTGCACATACCAACGCCAGGATCGCCGATACCCGCAAAACCACACCGGGCCTTCGCGCCTTTGAAAAATATGCCGTGCGCTGCGGCGGCGGCATGAACCACCGCTTTGGTTTGGATGATGCCGTGTTGATTAAAGACAATCACATCGCCGTGGCTGGCGGTGTGGCCGCAGCATTGCGCGCCGCCAAGGCTAGCGTGGGGCATTTGGTGAAGATCGAAATTGAAGTCGATAATTTGCAGCAGCTGAAAGACGTGATCGCCGAAGGTGCCGATGTTGTGCTGCTCGACAATATGAGTTTGGATCAGCTGCACGAAGCCATGCAGATGGTAGCGGGGCAAATGAAGTGCGAAGCGTCCGGCAATGTCACCCTCTCAACTGTAAAGGCGATAGCTGAAACTGGCATTGATATTATTTCTAGCGGAGCGCTGACCCATTCGGCCCCTGTGTTAGATTTGGGATTGGATATTAAAATCGGGTAACCGCTTTGGCGGTGTTGCTCATATTGGGTCAAAACCAATCAGCTCTTTCATATAAAATCATTTACGATTTCTCAGGTGCCGAAGCATCTTTCCCCACACTTCCCGATAACTCACGCAACACCCAGTCTGTTACTGCACACATAGCGCACACGGTTGCATTTAATACCAAGGGTCATTGAGCGCGACCCACGTTTGCCCACTCGCGCGTCCCGATTGAGGTTATTGTTGTTGGAATGGCGATGAGTTTTTTCCACGCCTCGCAGGAAGCCTCGACGATGTCGTCGTAGGTTTCGAAGATGCGGTTGGAGAGCCAGAAGGCCGCGCATGAACTGCCAGATATTTTCTTGGGGGTTCAGTTCCGGTGCCCGCGACGGCAGAAAGACCAGCGTGAGGTTTGGGGGCGGATTGAGCTTGGTTGTTGTATGCCCCACCCCGCGCGGTCGAGCAGAACAACACCGTGCGAACCCTTGGTGATGTGACGGGATATCTCTTCCAG
>JAYTUV010000033.1:0-33459 GCA_043744395.1 Aestuariivirga sp. | reverse complement strand
AAGAATGTGCGAGGTCAATCTGACCAACGCTCCGCGCGCAGTTGATGGCTGTTCAGTGCCCACATGGGGCATTCCCTTGCACAATATGGCATTGGGATTTGCCAAGCTATGCGATGAAAATGAACCTGCATGCAGGCGCATCTTAAACGCAGCAAAAAATCATCCTTTCATGATCGCCGGCACCGCCCGCTTTGATACCAGGGTGATGGAAGCCGTGCCTCGCCTGTTTATGAAAACCGGGGCAGAGGGTGTTTATTGTGGCAGCATCCCACATGCAGGTTTTGGTTTTGCGTTGAAATGTGATGACGGGGCATCCCGCGCCGCAGAGGTGGCCACGATTAGTATTGTGCTGAAACTCGATGTTTGGAGCGCGGACGAACGCGAAAAGCTGGCAGGCTTTCAACATGAAACGTTTAAGAACTGGCGCAAAATTGAAGTGGGCGAATTGCGTGGAATGTCTTTATGACAATGCGACAGGGAGTTTAAGCGGCGACAATGAACCAAAAGCACAACTCCTCACAAAAAAGTGCAAGCAGTTGATTTTTCTAATCACGAAACCATATCTATATGACTCTCATCAGGAGTTCCCCATGCAAAAATTATTAATCGCCGCCCTAACAGCCCTTTCACTTTCGCCTGCAGTTGCCATCGCCAAAACTGAAACCGCCATTGTCGCTGGTGGTTGCTTTTGGTGCGTTGAGTCTGATTTTGACAAAGTGAAAGGCGTGATCAGCACCACATCTGGCTATGCTGGCGGCACAATGAAAAACCCAAGCTATGAAAACCATGAAGGCAATCAAGAAGCCGTAAAAGTTGAATTTGATCCCGATGTCATTTCTTACGACAAACTAATTGCTGGCTTCTTGCGCACCATTGATGTGACGGATGCTGGTGGCCAGTTCTGCGACCGTGGCGACAGCTATATCTCCGGCATTTGGACGATGGACGACAAACAAAAAGCCGCTGCTGAAAAAGCAGTCAAAGATGCTGAAACCGCACTTGGCAAGAAGATTGTAACCCCGGTTAAAACCTTCACCACATTCGGTGATGCAGAAGACTATCATCAGAACTATCATCTGGGAACAAAGCGCACACTCACCCGCTTTGGTTGGATCAAGCAATCAGACGCCTATGAAAAATATCGCGAAGGCTGCGGCCGCGACGAACAAGTGAAAGCAGTTTGGGGAAGTGCAGCTTTCACCAACCCCGTTAAATAATTTCATCCTCATCAGCCATTGGCTGCACAGGCCCGCGTAATTTCATTTTGATGCGGGCCACGTGGAACAAAGCGTCACCTCGGTTCACAATTGGCAAATTTGTGCGACCGATAATAATTCCGTCATCATCGGCATAAACGGGCACTTGGACTTTGCCCAGCGGATCAGAAATCACCCCAACAGGTTCACCCTTGCCCACCTTGTCTCCGCTACGCCGCACCGAATGCAATATTCCCCCATCAGGCGCACGCAGCCACGTACTCGAGGACGAATGAACTGCCAAAAAATGTGGTGGGGTTGTGGGTGCATCGACGATCATGCCGATATGTTTCATAACCCGCAAAGTGCCTTTCACCGCCACATCAATCGCCGCATCGTCAAAGCGCAAAGCTTCGCCGCCTTCATAGAGCATAACGCGAATGCCATTCTCTTGTGCGGCCTTGCGCAAGCTTCCGTCGCGCAGCTTCGAGGTGAGGATGACAGGAGGCGCAAAAGCCTCGGCAAGAGCAGCTAAGTCTTTGTCATCTGCGGCAATACGAATTTGCGGTAGGTTGCTCCGGTGCAAAGCAGCAGTGTGAAAATCAATGCCATAATGCGCACGTTTTACCACTTCGCTGAAAAACAAATCTGCCAACAAGCTGGCCAAAGAACCACGCCCCGAACCGGGGAACTCTCGGTTTAAATCGCGCCTATCAGGCATGTAACGCGAGTGATTAAGAAAACCAAAACTGTTGACAATGGGGACAGCAAGCAGCGTTCCCGACAATTGCGAAACATCAAGTGCAGCCAAAATCCGCCGCACAATTTCAACACCTTGAATTTCATCGCCATGCACAACACCGGAAATAAACATCGAAGGGCCGGGGTGCGCCCCATGCAAAACATGCACTGGCAAATTCATCCGCGTGTTGTTGGCCAACAATGAAACTTCAAGTTCAATTGTTTCGGCAGTGCCTGCTATTATTGTCCGTCCACCAATTTCAAACGCTTTCATCCCTTGCCCCGCGTCTTGGTGCGCCCAGGTTTGGCGTTCTTTTCTAAAAACTCAATCATGGCCTTGGCCACGTCTTTGGTCGACGCAGCTTCAATGCCTTCCAGACCCGGAGATGAATTAACTTCCATCACCACAGGCCCGTGTTTTGACCGCAACAGATCAACACCAGCAACATTCAGCCCCATGCTCTGGGCCGCTTTAAGCGCTGTGTTTTTTTCCGCTGCTGTCAACTCCGCCAAGACAGCACTTCCACCACGATGTAAATTAGAACGAAACTCACCCTCAGGCCCCTTGCGTTCCATGGAAGCCACAATTTTACGGCCCACGATAAAGGCACGAATGTCGCGTCCATCAGCTTCCGCCACAAATTCTTGCACCAGAATGTTAATGTCAGCGCCGCGAAAGGCTTCGATCACAGATTTTGCAGATTTATGGGTTTCACCCAGCACCACGCCAATGCCTTGTGTGCCTTCCAGCAGCTTCACAACAACGGGTGCACCGCCAACAAGTTTTAAGATCTCTTCCGTGCGACTGGTCTCATTTGCAAACGCCGTTACGGGCAGGCCCACGCCATCACGCGCCAAAATTTGCAAACAGCGCAGCTTATCGCGCGAGCGACCGATGGCCACAGATTCATTGAGAGGATAAACCCCCATCATTTCAAACTGGCGCAGCACAGCCAAACCATAAAAAGTATGAGACGCGGCAATGCGCGGGATCACGGCGTCAAAGCCCTCAAGCTTCTCGCCCATATAGCGCAGCTCTGGTTTCCGCGATGTGATGTTCATATAACATTTCAAATAATCAATCGGCACAATCTCATGGCCGCGACCAATGGCCGTTTCCATGATGCGCTGGTGCGAATAAAGTTTTGGATTGCGTGTGAGGAGGGCGATTTTCATGTTCGTTTCTTCTTAGCACGACTGAGAATAAATGAACGCCCCGGATGCACAATAAACTTGCCCCTAATCGAGTTGCGCCCCAGCAACATCGGCACGCCCATATCAGTGCGATTGGTCAAACTGGCCTCTACCACAAAACGGTGCGCGCCCAGTTGAATCAAAATCTCAACAAGAGGTCTTAATTCACTGTAACCATTGGAACTTTTAACGCGCTTTGTGCCAGTCAGGGCCGCCTCGCACTCCCGCCGCGTGTCACCCAATTGCAAAACAAATGAAACCCGTTTGCCTTTGATAACAATGTCCTCAGCATGAAGCGCCGCACTGCGCGCCCCCGTATCAATCTTTGCAATCAACACACCATCGCCAAAGTCGGGCAAAGAAACATCCTCGCGCCAACCGATGAGCGGGGTGGGAAAGAGTGTGGGGCGGGTGAGGGTCATTGATAAGCTATTTTGCAAAATAGGGAATATAACGTGCGTTGCGTCTTCCTTGATCTAAGTCGGCAGGAACAATGAGATTTTCTCTGATCGCATCAGCAATTACAATTGAAACAGCTTGATAGTCATCGTCCGCCAAAGAAAACCTTGAACGAAGTGAAGTGTTGCTCATGAATTCATTTTTTAGAAATCCAATTACGCAGTGTTGGTAGCAAGCACGTCGTCTTTCCTCTTTCGTTAAATTTTTAAATGGCAATGGCCCGAACAAGGTGGCGACAAAACCATTTGTCGATGTTCTAAACGATGGAGAAGGTAAGTTAATTCGATTTTGGCTTGACGAGTTCTCTATGGCTGCGATCGATTTGTCGAGCCCCCGACCTCGCTCTTCGCAAAGATTGAGTCGCCGCATTGCTGTAGCTAGTTTCTCATTTCTGGAGCGCGGCACATCGTCTATTAATCGGTCTAATTCACCCAATGGATGTCCAGGGTTCGATATTTCCATTCTATTGGAAAAAATTTCAATGATTGGTCCGCCGCCAGAGGCGGACAAGTCTTGGTGAATCAATGCATTTGCGATGAATTCGCGAACTGCTATGAATGGAATTATCGGGGTGTTGCGCCTTACTCCGTTTACCATTTCCTCTCGTTGAGGTGTTCTTCTAACAACGAAATCTAGCAGTCCTTCGAATCCTACTGCATAACCCTTCTGGCCTTCAATCTCTTTTCCAGGGTTGGAAAAATCTATCCCTTGATATGGTATAACTCTGACCGTTTTTCGTTTCACCGAAGGGAACGTTGATATATCACGTGCAAGCAGCATTGCTCCCAAGTTTGTAATTGAAAATGAGCCATCAAGATCATCGTAAATTATATTTGCAGACACTAAGTTTTCCAAGATTAGCATCGTAGCTTCGGGTCTTTTAAGTCCTTGAAGTTTGTAGTAAGGATTAACATCAAGCAGATCCAGAACGTCGATCGCATTGAAATTTGAAAGCGCAATTGCGTCTTCAAACTTTCTTTTTCCTGTCGCCAACCAAAGGCTTCGCTCAATATCGGGGTGCTCGGAAAGTTTTCTTTTGTGCTCGCCAACGCGAACCCAAGCTTGCCCACCGAATTTAATAGGTTTATAGAAAGAAGGCTCTATTTCAATAATTGAAAAATTTTTCCCTTCACATTCAAATTCATGAAATTCAAAATTGAGTTTTGGGTCCAGTTGCCTATTGAGCCAGTTTTGAAAGCCTTCATTGCCAACTTTGGCAACTGTTGGTCTAAAGTTGGTGCCCAGTTTTCCAAGTGTCTTGTCTTCAATTCCATATACAATGAATGCTCTGTCTTTATCGTTGAGCAACGCAGAATTAGCGAGTGCCGAAATATAACTCCCAATTTCGCGTTCGTCGGGGCAATTATGTTTGAACTCGAGCCATGGTTTTTCTTGGCCTGTTGCCAATAGGCGATTGAGAAGTTCGCAATAATTTCGATTTGCCATTGTCTAACACTATTGTTTTATCCCCTTTATATCAAGATGGTTTTGAGGTTTTTAAAATTTGAAAATAGCAAAGTAATTTCAATGTATTACGGGTTTCGTTTCCAATAGTTTTTATCTGTTGACTAGAAAATAAAAATAAAATCATCTCGAACTACAGGTTGTAGCGCCAATCCCGTTCGACAGATTTGCTTTAAAACATCTATGCGTTGATACTATATTGGAAACGGAAATGAATCGATTTGTCTTTGTTGAGTTGGCCTGCCTGCTTCTCGCTGGTGTGGCATTATTACCGCTGGCCCCACGCTCAGCAGCCCCCCTATGGGCAAGAAATTTGCAGCAGCAGAAAAATCCAACTGCGGCACAACTGCCGAAGTCACCGAAGGCCTTTATTATGTTTTGGGCACTACTGAATTCAAAGATGACAATGTGAATATAACCAATCCTCACGGAGACCCGGTTCAAATTTCCGGCCACCTATACGAAGACCTCGACAACATCAGGCACATTCACATAAAGGTCACACCCACCGGAAACCCTACGCTGACCACACAGCTGATACTTGCCAAGCCGGGCGATCAAATCAGCTTTGATGATGATAAAGTTTCAAAAGGCCTGCCCATCTGCTACTTGCTGAAGTTCGACGAAACCACAAAACCACAAAACCACAATCAGCCAATTTTGATGTCAGGCTGTAACCACCCGCAACGCCGTCAGTGCCGCTACCAGAATGAATGCAATACCCGCCCCACGCCCGATGCTGATCGTCACTCGCGGATTTAAAATCAACCAATCTCGGCTTTTTGCTGCTGCCAAACTCAACGCGCCATAGATTGTGCTTTGTGTAACAAAAGTCAGTGCCCCCATCACCAATGCTTGGCTCCACACGGGGCCAAACCTTGGTTGGATAAATTGCGGATAGACGGCAAGCACAAATACATAGGCTTTTGGATTTTAAATACAGGTGATAAACCCTTGACCGAATGCCGCGCGCAAAGTGCCTGCACTCTGATTTCCAATCGACGACACGGTGATTGCACTGCGCAACAATGTATAACCAATCCACGCCAAATAAGATGCTGAAGCGAGCAAGATGAGCTGCAAAATAATCGGCGCCATCTGCGTTATAACACCCACAAAAAATGCGCCAAATATCGTATGAAAAATCCCACCAACCGTAATGCCCGCCGTTGCCGCCAGCCCACGCGCTTTACCGCCAATCAGAGAATTGGCCATGACAAAAAACATATCCATCCCCGGCACAATGATGATACCGAGCAGGAGAACGAAGAAAATCCAGAGGTTTTGTGCGTAAGTCATTGTGCCGTGTAACACGCGATGTTGTCAGTGTCTGTCAGCAATCAAAGATTTATCACGCCAATGCCAAGCCCTGAAAAACTATCCATCATCGTCAAGGCAACAGGCGCTTCATCCAGTGAAAGTCGCTTGCCAATCAGTTTCTCCGGCTTCAATTTTCCAGCCTCAATCATCGCCATCATATCCCCATAGCGAAAGGCCTGCATGCCGTGGGAGCCGCGAATTTCAAGCTCGCGCGAAATCACCAAATCCATCGGCACTTTTGCATGGGCATGTTCTTCCAGCATCAAGCCCACCTGCACATGCCGCCCGCGTTTGCGCAAACAGGAAATGGAATTAAAGCACGTTGCTTGATGCCCCAATGCATCAATCGACAAATTAGCTCCGCCGCCTGTCGCATCGCGCACCGCCTTCACAACATTGCCTGTGCCTTTGATCAAAATCTCAGCACCCAGCTCTTTGGCGAAAGCTAATTTCTCATCCGTCAGATCGATGGCAACAATCCGCGCACCCATCGCAGCAGCGATCATGATGGCCGAAAGCCCCACGCCACCACAGCCATGCACCGCAACCCATTCGCCGGGCTTGCATCGTCCTTGATCAACAACAGCACGAAACGAAGTCACAAACCTGCACCCTAAACTGGCCGCCGTTTCAAATTTCATCGCATCAGGCAGGCGCACCAAATTCGCATCGGCATATTCCAACGCCACATATTCAGCGAATGATCCCCAAGCTGAAAAGCCCGGTTGAAACTGATTGTCGCAAATATGTTGGTGGCCCGTGTGGCACTCCAAGCAATGGCCGCATCCGGCCACGAATGGCACCGTCACGCGGTCACCAATTTTCCAATTCTTCACATTGCGGCCAAGGGCGGCAACAGTGCCCGCCATTTCATGCCCCGGCACATGCGGCAATTTCGTATCCGCATCATGGCCCATCCAAGCATGCCAATCACTGCGGCAAAGCCCAGTGGCTTCGACTCTGAGAACAATTCCCGATGCGCTAGGAGTAGGGTCCGGCAGATTGGCGATGATTGGCATTTGTTGAAAAGCGTCAAAATAAACAGCGCGCATATCAATGTCCCCACGTCTTTTCCAAAACCCGCAACCAATTTTCAGATGTGATTTTCTTGATCAGCGCTTCGCCATAACCAGCGCGCTCCATCGCTTCCACCAGTCGCGGTAAACCACTCACATCGCCGATGAAATCTGGCACAGCAGCACCATCAAAATCCGAGCCCAACCCCACGCAATTTTCGCCCGCAACACGCAACATATGATCAAGATGGCGGATCATTTCGGATGGCGGTAAATCAGGGTGCAACACGCCATCACCTTGCAAAAAATCGAGTGCATAGTTTAGTCCCACAATTCCGCCGCTGTCACCAACCGCACGCAGTTGATCATCAATTAAATTGCGCGATGAACGCGAAAGCGCATGGACATTCGAATGACTGGCGACGATGGGCGCATCAGACAATTCAGCAACATCCCAAAACCCTTTTAGGTTCAGATGCGAAACATCAAGCATGAGCTTGAGACGATTACATTCACGCACCAGTGCTTTGCCAGCATCAGTCAATCCACCACCAATGTCGGGCGTTGATGGATGTTGAAACGGCACCCCTTGGCCAAACACATTATTGCGGCTCCAAACGGGGCCAATCGAACGAAGCCCCGTTTTGTGGAGCTCTTCCAACCCTTGGCAGGATGGGCCAATCGCTTCGGCCCCTTCAATATGCATGACAGCAGCAATTGCACCCATGCCCATGGCGCTCCGAATATCAGCCACGCTGCGACAAATTTGAAAACCATTGTTTGGTGTGTCGCGCTCAATCGCCAACAATATGTTAGCCATTTCAAGCGTGGCCCACGCTGCAATTTCTTGGGGTACTGGAAGATAAGGCGGTGGATTTAAACTGCTGCGATCAACGCCGTCATCAGGCGAGGGTGCATATATCGCAAACAACCCACCGGTAAGTCCACCATCATGCATGCGCGGCAAATCGAGATGGCCTTCTGCGTCGCCATCAATAAAATTGGCAACGGCTTTGGTTGATTTTTTCAACCAAAGCCGCAACAGCACATCATTGTGCCCATCGAAAACAGGATAGCGCATCAAGCTTTGCCGTGTGATGCGCAAAAGTCATTTGACTTTTGCGAAGCAATCACGCGCCTGCCTTATGATGCATCGCCTCAACATATTCCCAGTTCACTAAATGATCGACAAACGCTTCCAAATATTTTTGGCGCGCATTACGGTAGTCGATGTAATAGCTGTGCTCCCACACATCGCAGCCGAGGATCGGCGATGCACCGTGCATTAATGGGTTTTCACCATTTGGTGTTTTCATGATCACAAGCTTGCCACCTTTAACGGCGATCCAGCACCAGCCAGAACCAAACTGTGTAAGACCAGCCTGCACAAAGTCAGCGCGCATCTTATCAAAGCCACCAAGATCAGCGTCCACAGCCTTGGCTAATTTCGCGGGCAACTTATTGCCACCACCATTTGGTTTCATCCAGTTCCAGAAATGATTGTGGTTGTAGTGTTGGCCTACATTGTTAACGAGACCAGCAGCTTTATCGTTAAACGCGGCCACGCAAATCTCTTCAATCGACTTGGAAGCCAGAGGTGAATCCTTCAGCAGATTATTGCCGTTGGTCACATAAGCCATATGGTGCTTGTCATGATGAAACTCTAAAGTTTCCTTCGACATGTAAGGACCTAAAGCATCATAGGCGTAGGGCAGGGCTGGAAGTTCTAATGCCATTTTTATTCTCCGTTGATTGATGTTGGTGTTCTAGTCGTTTCAAATCAACACTGCAAGCAATGCCAGTTAAGACAATTCGCTGCACTTGTATGCCGACTTTTCTAACCACTCCGGATTGATTTCCACACCCCAGCCCGAAGCATCAGTAACGGTCGCCTTGCCGTCTTCAATTTTATAGGGATCACCCAAAAACAGCCCGTCCTGCCACGGATAATAATCCAAACCCTCAATCGAAAACTCGAGATATTTCCCCGCATTCGGAATGGCGCGCAGCAGATGCATGGTGCACATCGTCACCAGTGACAAGTTCGCAGCATGGGGCGTGATTTTAAAGCCGGCCTTATCGCCACGTTTGCACACGTCCATCGTGCGCAGCATGCCGCCCATATACATGACGTCAGGTTGCAAGATGTCCACGGCGCGTTTTTCAATCATCGCATCCCATGCGGTGAATTCGCAATCCTGCTCGCCGCCAGCAACATCAATCGAAAGCGCACGCGTCACTTCTGCAGTCTGCTCAAATTCCCAATAGGGGCAAGGTTCTTCAAAATGAGTGATGCCTTCTTGCTCAAGCAGCTTGCCCACTTCAATGGCGCGCTTCGGAGAATAACATGAGTTTCCATCAACAAGTTTTGCCACACCATCACCAAGCGCCCGCGACACGATTGGCACCACCGCCTCTGTGCGTCCCGGCCATTCATCCTTATTGCGCCCACATTCCGAACCCACGCGCCACTTGAAAGCATCAAAACCAAAATCATCACGCAGTTTTAAAAAACGCTTGGCCTCATCTTCTGGTTTAATGTCGCGCTTCATGGAAGACGCATAAGCGCGAATTTTCCCGGGGCTGCCGCCCAGCAATGATGTAACGGGTATGCCTTCAAGCTTGCCGCGCAAATCCAGAAGCGCCGTATCAAGCCCAGTCATGGCGCGGCGCAAATAACTGCCAGGATATTTATGTTCGCGCTCACCGATCAAATTGAGCGTGTCTGCGAAATCCAGTGCATTCGTGCCCAACGCATGCCGCGCCACTTGACGGTGGAATACCTCACAGGTGATGTCGGCATTATAAGTTGAAACTTGCCCCCAGCCTTGCGCACCAGTTTCAGAGGTAGCCCGCACAAAGCCAACAAATTCATTGCAGAACGTTTCAAGTTTTTTGATTTCCATTGGGGTCTCGACCAGTGGCTTCGCATATCAATTAGGCGAAGCCAATGTCACATTCAATCAGGCCCTGAACAGTGGAATCCGCGAAGCGCCCATCACAAATAGACCCGCCGTTAATATTGTTATTGCAAGCGCTACAAGGTAGATCAGCCGCCGATCTCCACTCAAAGCAGCGAGCGGAATAAACTGCGCTGCATGCAGTCCCACAAAATGTGCAACGCGCAAATCCCCACCTGTTGTTGACCAGTTGAAAAAAGCAAGTGCATTCGCATCGCTGTGAACACCGCCCACCCAATGGCTCGTCTGTGCCGACATATATCCGCCGGCAATCGTGCCCAACAATGCACCCACCATTAAAGCAAGCCCTGCCACCTCAGTCCAAAGGCCCAAATTTCTTTCACGCCAAATTTTCCAACCAATGAAGGCTGCCGTAAATGTGAGTGTTAATGCACCAACACCCATCAAGGCATAGCCGATGATTCCAGAAAGCGAACTTGAATTGAAATGCGATGCTTCGGCCCGTGAAGCACGAAAAATCATATAAGCCATCTCACTCCAGCCTGCGATCAACATTAACGCTGATGCCCATTCAATGCTACGTGACTTCGTGCGAGCGAGGGGCATCTGCGACAAAGCCCAACTTGCCGTTGCGTATTGCACGGCAAGCGAGAGAAAAAATTTGGCTGGCTTGTCCCAAACACTCACGCCATTAATAAGCCTTGCATCAAAAAACTGAAAAGCAAACATCAATGCCGATCCAATCAACATTGCTATCACCGCGCGCCACAACCAAATTTGTCCGTGACGCACATTGTCGATCAACCCGAAAATCTTCGTGTCCTGAAAGCGCGGCATTGTTTCAATCGCAATCATGCTGCAATCTCCTTTTTCGCCAATGCTGCGCGCAATAAAACAAAACCCACATAACCAACCGGCCCAAACAAAAATGTGAGGGGCAGCAGGGCAATCAAAACCAGCCGCGAGATGCCAAGTTTCATAACATCGCGTGCAATCACCGCGCCCATGAAAAGATCAAACGCTAAATAATGCACCCAACCCGCCAGTGCGGCCCATGGGAAAGTGAATAGTTTCATCACATTTGGCAGCGTATCAAAACCACCCTCAGCCTTGAAAAAGAATGTTCCGATTAAAATTGTATAGAGCACCGAAAGCCCAAAAGGAAAAACCCGCCCCGCAATCACATCGCGAAGGAACGGCTTGTTCCACGCAATTCCAACTCCCAAAATAATCCACCCCAACAGGGCCACCGGGTTTGCCAAACTAAACGAAAAATCTGGGGTCAATGACTAATCCTCCTTATCTTTACAATGTAAACATATAATGCAAATTAACCTGACAGTGTCAAGTTATATATTTACATTGTAAAGATAGAGCGGTTCACATAGGTTTAACGGATGCCCAACACATCACAAAAGCCCTATCACCATGGAGATTTGCGCGAGCAGTTGCTTCTTGCGGGTGAACAGGCCCTTTTGGAAATGCCAATTGACGATGTTTCTTTGCGTGAAATTGCCCGTCGCGCTGGCGTCTCCCATGCCGCACCCAAGCACCACTTCGCTTCCATGGCTGATTTGCTGGGTGAGATTGCGGCGCGTGGATTTCAAAAATTTGTAGTTGCCCTGGGAAGTGCCGCAGAAAATTCCAAAAGCCAAACCGCTGAAGATCGCCTTTATGCGATGGGTCGCGCATATTTGCGCTTTGCAGACGAAAATTCGGCCGTTTATGGCTTAATGTTTGGACAGGTCTTTAAAATGTCGATGACCCCAGCACTCACCATGTCAGCCTATGAGGCTTGGTCGCAACTCGAAAATGCTGTTGCCCAAATTACAGGAGCCTTACGTGCCCCCATCGCCGCGACCCACGTCTGGTCATCCGTCCACGGATTATCCATGCTCAAATCCGCGCGTCGCCTGCCGCCCCATGTGTCGCTTCACGCTGTTGAGGAAGATAATCTGCGAATGATGATTGCAGGCTTGAGAGAGGCATAATGGAATTCACCACGCTGGCGTTGCTCGCACTCGTCGCTCTCATTGCGGGCTTTATTGATGCCATAGCAGGCGGCGGCGGTCTTCTGGCACTGCCCTCACTTTTGCTTGCGGGTCTTGATCCTGTCTCGGCCCTCGCTACAAATAAATTGCAAGGCAGTTTTGGCACAGGTTCGGCAGCAATTGCATTTTGGCGCAAAGGCCATATTGATATCAGACAAAATATTCCGACTATTATCGCAACATTTGTTGCTGCATGTTGCGGCGTCTTGACGATCAACTATGCACCAAAAAATCTATTGAACGTCGTGTTGCCACTGCTACTCATTTTGATTGCAATTTATTTTGCTTTCTCGCCAAACTTGACCAATCAAACCAAAGCACAACGTATATCTTCAGCTGGATTCGCCTTTGGTGTTGCCCCAGGGCTTGGATTTTATGACGGCATCTTCGGACCCGGAACGGGTTCATTCTATATGTTGGCGCTTGTAACGTTGATGGGTTACGGCGTTGTGCAAGCTACAGCAAAAACCAAACTGCTGAATTTCACATCAAACATCGCATCACTGTTGGTCTTTGCGTTCTCAGGAAAAATATTTATCGTGGTTGGACTGGTAATGGGTGTGTGCCAATTCTTCGGCGCTCAATTGGGAAGCCGTTTTGCAATGAAGCACGGCGCAAAAATCATTAGGCCATTGTTGGTGTTGGTATGTGTGGCCATGGCAGCAAAGCTGTTGCTCGACCCAAGCAATCCAATCAGATCGCTTTTTCCATGAACACGCTTAAAGGATCCAATTTATAATCTCCAAACGGTTCTCGATCAAAATAGCCAATCGCCCTGTAAAGCCCCAGCGCCTCGGGTTGCGAAATTCCAGTTTCAAGCCGCGTGAACCTAAAGCCCATCGCCCGCGCCTCATCTTCCAACGCGGCCATCAGTTTGCGCGAAAGCCCAAGCCCCCGCGCAGATGGATCAATGTACACGCGCTTAATTTCTACATAATCTTCATGCGCCCAAAATCCACCACAGCCTTTGACGATGCCATCGATAAGCACACCAAAAAAATTCATCTGTGGACGGAGCAATGTTTCAATGTCCAGCATATGATTGCTTTCTGCTGGATAGAGCGATGCGGCATATTCATCGCCAGCTTTCAGCAGACGAATATACTCAGCTCCACGCGGATCGGCGCGCTTGATTTCAATCACTATTGAAACGCCTGAATCCCCGTCTGCGCCCGGCCCAGAATCAAAGCATGCACATCATGGGTGCCTTCATAGGTGTTCACTGTTTCAAGATTCACCATATGGCGGATCACGTGATATTCTTCTGATATGCCATTGCCGCCATGCATGTCGCGCGCCATACGGGCCACATCCAGCGCCTTGCCGCAATTATTGCGTTTCATCAGCGAGATGGCGGGTGGTGCACAAGTCCCACGCTCTAACCCGCGCCCTAAAGCCAAACAGCCATGCAAACCAAGCGAAATTTCTGTTTGCATATTTGCCAGCTTCAATTGCACGAGTTGGTTTGCCGCCAGCGGTTTGCCAAATTGCTTGCGGTCAAGTGTATATTGGCGCGCGCGGTGCCAGCAATCTTCCGCTGCCCCCATAACACCCCAAGCAATGCCAAAGCGCGCTTTGTTCAAACACGAAAATGGCCCACCCAGTCCCCTTGCCAATGGCAACAAAGCATCTTTAGACACTTCAACATTTTCAAGAACAATCTCGCCCGTAATCGATGCACGCAAGGAAATTTTACCTTTAATTTCAGGCGTGGTGAAACCCTTCATACCGCGCTCAACGACAAAGCCACGAATTTCATCATCAAGCTTGGCCCATATGACTGCGATATCCGCGATAGGCGAATTCGAAATCCACATCTTCGCACCATTTAAAACATAGCCGCCTTGAACCTTGACAGCTCGCGTCTTCATGCCGCCGGGGTCAGAGCCTGCATCAGGCTCGGTCAATCCAAAGCAACCGATCATTTCGCCCGTGGCCAGCTTCGGCAAATATTTCATCTTCTGCGCTTCCGTGCCAAACGCTTCAATGGGATGCATCACCAAAGAATTCTGCACACTCATTGCCGAGCGGTAACCAGAATCCACGCGCTCCACTTCGCGCGCCACCAAACCATAGGCCACATAGCCAAGGCCACTACCGCCATATTTCTCATCGGTCATCATACCGAGAAAGCCCATAGCTCCAAGCTCGGTCATAATCTCTGGGTCAAACCGCTCATCCCGAAACGCGCTCAACACCCGAGGCTGCAATTTATCTTGCGCAAAAGCCCGCGCAGAATCGCGGATCATGCGCTCCTCTTCTGTCAACCAGCTTTCAAGATCGAGCGGGTCTTCCCAGTTAAAATCAGTTTGCTTTGCCATGTGAACTCCAGATTCTAGTGCAGAATAACCCGCAACGCTATTTGATCAATCCTGAAAGCGTCTTGAACACGGGCGTTCCCGCCTTTTCCATCAGTTCGAACACGGCCATTTCAGTGTTAATGACTTGAATGCCAATACCCCGTAATCGGTCACAGGCCAATGCGGCGGATTCCACCTTGCGCGATCCCATCGCATCGGCCACCGCAAAAACCCCGAACCCTGCATTATAAAGGTCGATGCAAGACTGTAGCACACAAACATGCGCTTCGATGCCAGCAACAATAATCAAAGGTCTTTCACGTTCGTGCAGCTCAATAAAATGCTTTCGCATTTCAGCATCGCGCCAACATGAAAAAGAAAGTTTTTCAAAAACTTTAGCTGATGGCAAAACTAAATCGGGCACAGTCCGCCCCAACCCTTTGGGATACTGCTCCGAAATCGTAACTGGAATGTCCAATGCCTCAGCTGCCTTCAACAAAATCTGACAACGAGAAACGATCCCCTCAGGCTCAGCCATTGCGGGCAATAGTCGGGTCTGCACGTCAACTACAAGGAGCGAGGTGTTTTTTGCATCAAGTAACATGGTTATTGTTCCACTGGTATAACGTTTTGGCGATAACCAGCTTCGCGTTGGTGGCGGATGGCCAAAATCACGATCTCTTCCATTGATGGATAAATTCGATAGAGCACAACAAAGCCTTGATTGCCAAAGGGTATAACTCGTTCGCGATGCTCAACCTTTTCCTTCACAGGTCTTCCGACTTTAGGATTGGTCAACAACAATCGCAAAGCTGATAGAATTGTTGAAACAGCTTTGTCGCCCAATGCTGGATCACCATAAAACCGTCTAATCCGCCTGAGACCGCTCGAGGCGTTGAGTGTGATTATGATTTTGTGCGGCATGGTGGCAAAGGCCCATCAGGCTTCTTTGCCCACTCATCCAAATCTTCGAGCGTGTAGTGTTCGCCAGTTTCCATGTAATGCACCCAAGCCGCCTCCGCCTCTTCTTCAAAGCTAATGCGCCACTCTTCACGTTCCAAATGCTCGAGCAAAGCTTCGCGCATAAGGTAATGCGCGCTGCGATCCCGCTTTTCAGCTAAAGCGGAAATCCGCTCATGCTCTTCAGTCGATAGCTTAACAGATACAGCCTTGGTGCCCATTTTGCGTTCCAGTATTTAAAGGTATTACTCATATATACCAGACACTGCCAGACGTCAAACCTTACCCGTCACCCTTACCCCAAACACATAAACGAGAACTCTAAAGTGATTAGTTGGTCGCTATTTGGCAGACAGTTCTTTCTTTTTGCTTTTCCAAGGCGGGGCATAGACGATTGAACGAATCTGTTCTTCCGTGAGCAGGTCTTTGTGAACTAGTTGGTTGGACTTCATTAGTTTTTCATAGACTAGTAACATCAGTTTATATGTGTCGATCATTGTCGTGTGGCTATTGAAAGATTTCTTGAAGTTAACCGCTTTCAATTCTTCGTAACGATCCAAATCGTAAATAAAGTAATTTACATAATTGTAGTATGGTCCTTCTTCGTTACCGTCGAAGCCTTCGAATTCGATTTCTGTTGCGAGATCAGAATCATCTAGTTTCAAAGCATCAAACGAAAATCTGAGAAGCCTATACATCGACAATGTATCAAGAACGAACTTGCATTCTTCATTCGTTAGACCATCAGAAAAATTACTTAACGTCCAAGAATATTGTAGTTCGAAGCCATCTTGCAGCGCTAGAATTTTTTCCCGAGAATCTTGTGCATTTTCAGGATCAATTTTTTCGAGGATACGGTATTGATTTACAAGGAATAGTCTTTCTAATTTTGAAAGCTTAAAAGGTTTTTCAGGCTCATTTTTTTCGGGGGCATTACTTAAAAAAACTTCCAGCGCGCGCTTTATTAATTCAGAAACATTTATTCCTGCTTGTTCCGCTCGAAATTCTATCTCATTCCTGAATTGATCTTCAACTCTAAAACTCATGATTGGCATTTGTAACTCTCCTTTGTAATACTGTATACTAAATTGTATACAGTATTACAATATGTACAAAATCCCAGTAAAGTGTTTGTATTCTTGTCAAATCTTCCCCGCCACCTTCAACCCAAAAGCATAAACCTCTGCCACTTCTTTCAACCTGTCAAACCGACCTGATGCCCCGCCATGGCCAGCGCCCATGTTGATTTTCATCAGCAACAAGTTTGAACCCGTATTTAATTCGCGCAACCGTGCAACCCACTTCGCTGGCTCCCAATATGTCACACGCGGGTCGGTCAATCCTCCGATTGCAAACAAATGCGGATAGTCCATCGCCCTAACATTATCGACAGGCGAATAGCTTGCGATGGTTTTATAGGCCTCCACACTTGCAATCGGGTTGCCCCACTCAGGCCATTCCGGCGGCGTGAGCGGCAATGTGTCATCCAGCATAGTGGTCAACACATCCACAAACGGCACCTCGGCCACAATGCCGTTGAACATCTCAGGCGCCATGTTCACAACAGCACCCATCAACATTCCGCCAGCGCTGCCACCTTGGGCGATGATTTTGCCCTTGGACGTAAACTTCGCATTAATCAAATGTTGGCCAACCGAAATAAAATCTTTGAACGTGTTGGTTTTGAATTCCAACTTGCCCTTTTTATACCAAGCACGACCTTTTTCTTGCCCGCCGCGAATATGTGCAATCGCATAGACAAATCCGCGATCAACAAGCGACAAGATATTGGTGTTAAAACCAGCGGGCATAGATATGCCGTAAGACCCGTAACCATAAAGCCAGAGCGGCGCTGATCCATCAAGCGGCGTCGATTTTTTATAGAGCAACGTAACCGGAATGTTCTCGCCATCATGCGCAAGCGCTTGCACACGACGGGTTTGATACAGTGATGCATCATGACCTGATGGAATCTCTTGGGTCTTGCGCAAAACACGTTCGCGGGTTTTCATATTATAGTCGAAAACTTGGGCCGGTGTTGTCATCGATGAATAGGAAAATCGCAATGTGTCTGTATCATATTCCCGCATCTCGCCGATGCCGAGCGAATAGGCCTCTTCATCAAACGCTATACTGTGTTCGCGACCTGAATTCATATCGCGGATCACAATGCGGGGTAGGGCGTTTTCACGCTCCATCCGCACCAACCAGTTTTTCAAAACCATCATCGCGACGATAAAAATGCCGGGCCGATGTGGAATGAAATCTGTCCAGTTTTCAGGCGAAGGATTAGAAATTGGCACTTCAACAATTTTATAATCTTCCGCATCATTCCTATTGGTTTTAATCAGGAATTTGTCATTCCAATGCTCGACATCCGCCTCAATTTTATCGGCGCGCGAAATCATTAATCTCGGATCGGAATGAGGTTTATCTGCATCAATCAACCAAACCTCTGATGTGTCATGATCATGAATATCGATTGTAATAAATTTCTCAGATGATGTTGAACCAACACCCGTGAACAGGCCCGTGTCCATCTCTTCATAAATCAAACGGTCATCTGATTGCGATGTGCCCAAGGCATGTGCCCAAGTCTTCAATGGGCGGTGGCTTTCATCTTGGGTTGTATAGAAAAATGATTTTCCATCTGCCGCCCAAACAGCACCACCCGATGTGTTTTCTAAAACATCATCACGGTCAAGCCCAGTGCTTAAATCACGGACCCGAAGCTCATAAAATTCTGATCCCTTATTGTCATAAGACCATGCCGCAAGATTATGATCAGGCGAAAGCGCAATGCCACCAAAGCTAAAATATTCATGGCCCCTAGCCAGAGCATTCCCATCAAATAATAATTCGTCAGCGCCGCCATCTTTCAGTCGCCGCAGGTAGCGCGGGTATTGACCGCCCACCACATAAGCCGACGAGTAAAAATATTTGCCGTCAGGTGCCGGCACTGAAGAATCGTCTTCCTTTATGCGTCCTTTAATTTCGGCAAACAGCTTTTCCTGCAAAGCCTCTGTGTCAGCCATTTGCGATTGCGTGAAAGCATTCTCGGCTTCCAGATAATCACGAATGTCCTTTGGCAAAAGTGATGGCTCTTGCATCACCTCTTGCCAATTGTCGGCTTTCAACCATTTATAGTCATCACGCTTGGTGACACCGTGGTGAGTTTCAGTCGTTGGAATTTTCTTGGCTGTTGGAGCTATCAATTTATGTCTCAATCTTCTTCATCTTCGGGGTGAAAATCTAAGGCCGCACCATTAATGCAATAGCGCAACCCAGTGGGTTTTGGTCCATCATTAAACACATGACCCAAGTGCGAGTCGCAATCAGCACAATGCACTTCAGTGCGCGTCATCAAAAATTTACGGTCGGTCGTCGTGCCAACAGCTTCTTCTTTCACAGGCTCATAAAAACTGGGCCAGCCAGTGCCAGAGTCAAATTTTGCGTCCGACGGAAAAACCGCGTTGCCGCATGCGACACACACAAACATTCCATCGCGCTTTTCTTCGTTCAGTGCGCTGGTGAAGGCGCGCTCGGTGCCATGTTCGCGTGCAACATAATATGCCTCGGGTGAAAGTGCCTTTTTCCATTCGGTTTCGGATTTAACAATTTTGCTCATTTTATTCTCCTCGAAGCCCAATATGTGAAGAGCGGGATGATTTGTGAAGCCATCTACACGCAATTTTTACCAAGTGTTAACCATGACTGCAAACGAAAGCCATTTAAAGCCGTGAGTTAACCAAGTTTGAAGTGCCAACTGCTTTGCTGGTCTTGATAAATTTGGGAGTTATGGGGAAACTATGACGGATTATGCAGCATCGCAGGGACAGATTCCTGTGAACGCGCTTGCCCCAGTGACCGGGAGCTACGCGGCTGACGCTTTGGCCCCAACTCGAAAATTAATCTCTGCTGATTCTTTCCGCAATCTTACGTCTTTGCTCAAGAAATCGGTCAACCCATTGGCAGTTGCGCCCGTCGCAATTCAGGCTGCGCCAATGGCAATTGTTCAGCCTCAGATTGTTGAAACATTTGTTCCGCCGCCGCCTGAACCTGTCGTATTTGTTCAAACCCAGCCTGAGCGGATCGAAGATGAAATAGCTCCGGTTCAAAATGGCTTGCCAGAACCAGAAATCGTTCCAGAATTGGCAGCCGCATTTGAAGCCCCAATAGTTCCGGTTCAGGAAGCCCCCAGAAAACCAGTAACCACACAAAAGCCACTTGATGCTTTTGCTTTATCTCCTGGCGTTTTTCCGCAGCGCCAACCAACCGTGCCTGTTCAGCAAACACCTGAACAAGAGCAGGAGGCAGCAGAACTTGCTAGGTCGTTGTTAGATATGATGTCTGCGGGTTCAAGCACGGGTTTGCCGCAAGAGCGCGCATTGGCCGCTGATACGTTGCTGCGCATGTTGCCTCGCCTGCCGCTCAAATCTTTGATCGTACTTTCAGAGCGCGTGCGCTTGATGGATGCTCCGCCCCATTTGTTGATGGCAAAACTAATTGCCGATCCAAACATCGTCGTGGCCGGCCCCTTGCTTGAAGACTGTATGCATATCACAGATGAAGATTTGATCATGGTGATTGGCGATGGCGATTTTGCAAAAATTCGGATGATTGCAAGACGTCGCAGGTTGACCCGTGCGATTACCAATGAACTTGTGAAAACGGGCGATGATTCTGTTTTGCTGACTCTTGTGCGCAATTTGGGTGCAGAAATTCCTCAAGAATCGTATCTGGCATTGTCGGAATATGCCAAAGAATACCCAGATCTTTTGGCGCCACTTTGCACCAGACCAGACTTGCCGGTTCCATTTGCTTTTAAACTGTTTTGGCTGGCGCCTGTGCAACTGCGCCGATATTTGCTGAGCCGGTTTCTGACGGATTCAGAAACATTGACAAAGATTTTGAAAATTACGCGGGTCACTGGTGGCGAAGAACAAGTCGAAACTAGATTTGCACCCATTGAAGAAATTCTGGCGGCATTGGATTTGGCAGGCGATGGCGATATTGACGGTGCTGCTGCGGCACTCGGCAAATTTGCAGATATTAACGCCGCAACGGCAGCGCGTATTCTTGGCGATACCCAAGGCGAACCACTGGCCGCACTCTTGAAGGCTGCAGGTGTTTCACGAGGGCAAGTTACAGAAATATTTGAAAGACTTCAAAAATCAGCTTCGGGATTGATTGATCCCTCGCGTGTTATTGACGAGTTGCAATCAACATTTGACTCACTGTCCTTCAACAAGGCGCGCATTCTGTTAACTTATTGGGATTGGGCGACGTTAAAAACCGGCCCTTACGCCCAACTCAACTAAAAATAATCAGTAGCCGCTAACCGAACCATAATTATCCACCTCTGACTCTTGCGCATCAGTCTGTGTCGATTCATAACAAGACCACTCGGTAAGGGACACCGATTCGGTAGGGGGCTGAGGCGACAGTGATAATAAAACCGGAAACAGGCGCTTTCCGAGCACAACTAGTTGTGCCCGAGCAACGCCAACTTTACGATTACTGGCTTGATAGATCAGCCGGCAGAAAAATGCCGACACGTGCTGATATTCAGCCAACAAAAATTCCCCGCATTTTGCCAGCGATCAGCCTTATCGATATTCATGATGAACTCGGCAAAAGCCGCATTCGCCTTGCTGGAACGCGCCTCCGTGAAATTTACGATCGTGAAATCACCGGAATGTGCATTGAAGATTTGGATTGGGGCGATAAGCGTGATTATTGGCTAGCCTCTTATCGGCGCACTGTTCAAGAGGGCGTTCCGACCCAAGGCATTATTCGTGGGCCACGAAACCATAAGGAACACTTGGTTCAATACTGGCTCAAGCTTCCGCTCAGCATTGAAGATGGCGGCGAAATAAAAATTATACTGTGTTTTGATTACTTTATGCCAGCATCGGAACGCTTGGAAGACCAGCGCTTTGCATCCGGTGCTTGATTTCACAAAATAGGTATTGATTCATTATGAATGAAATGCTACGTTGGGCTTCTTAACAGGAGTCGAGCATGATCAACCCAACTACATTTAAAAACATCGAAGCCAGCGAAAGCCCATTGGCGCGGCTCTTTCTCCGCAGAGATGCAAACGGAAAAACCTATATTGACGGTCGGCAATTTCTGGCGGGCGAAAAGCTGCGCAAAGACTATGAGCAAGCCCACATGGCTCAGCGCGTCACGGGCGCATATGAAGAATCAGCGGGTTCCGGCGGCAGGCATTGGCAAATGAGCGATAATGCCGTGACGAAACTGAATGATAACGCCATCGCCGCCCGCGAAAGATTGCATCATGCTTTTGCCGCAGTCGGCCCAGAACTTTCAGGTATTCTCTACCAAGTCTGTTGCGTATCCGCTGGATTTGAAAATGCTGAGATGGTTTTAGCTTTGCCGCCGCGCAGCGGAAAAGCAATTTTGGCCCTAGCCCTCACAAGACTGGCGCGTCATTACGGCTTAATCAAAACCCGCAATACCACTCCAAAAGATTCGATCAGTCATTGGGCCGTTGATAATTATCGGCCATCAATCATACCGCAGCCGCATCAGCCTTGATGCGCGCCACCATGGATGCCAGTCCGTTCGAGCGTTGCGGCGTGAGATGATCTTTTAATCCGAGTTTGGCAAAAATGGCTGCAGCGTCAGATGCTATAATTTCTGGCAGGGTCATTGGCGCAAACATCATAAGAACAATGGCAATCAGTCCCTTCACGATCAAGGCATCGCTATCACCTTGCAAAAGAAGGTGCTTGCCTTTGTCATCTTCTACAACACGCGAATAAATCCAAACTTGGCTGGCGCAACCCATGACTTTGGTCGCAGGTGTTTTAAAGGCGTCTTCCATTGCCGGAACAGCACGGCCCAGCTCAATGAGATGACGGTAACGGTCTTCCCAGTCATCAAGCAATTCAAAATCAGAAATAAGATTATCAATAGCAGTGTTCATCAAGCTGCACAGATAGGCGGATGGTTGTTAAAACTCAACCCTTTGCTTGGGTCAACGTGCCACGCCAGACAGGCACTAAATCTTCCATTTTAAGCGTAGAGTTTTCAGCGATAGTACCATGAAGCTTCGTCTTCAAAACTACAGTTATGTTGGGTTCTACCGTTGCTGTTATTTCTGGCGCGGCAGTAATATTTTGCCCATTCGCAGATTCATTAGCCCAATCATAAACCAACTTAGCTCCATATTTGGCTTTGCCTTCCATAGAGCCGGCAATGTATTGAGCCGTCGAACAAACTTGAGGTTTGCGCACGCAAAAATCTTTGAGATCTGAAACGGTATCAGCAGCTGCGGCGATATAGGCCCAACTTGTTGAGTCAGGCATGACTGATGCCACTTGGCCGGCTTGCATTGTCGCTGGCGGCGAAGGCATAGCGAATACTAAACCGCTTACAAATATTGCTTTTCGAATAAGTCCCATCTCAACACCTAAATTTTTGTCCCACGCTTCTCGCATACATCAACCGTGTTTCGCTTCGATGAAATCAATTACGAAGTTTTATCTCAAATGTGAGATGTTGCATTAGTGCAAGATTAACCCTGAGGCCGCGCAAGCAGGCGTAAAGCTTTAATACCATTCCAATGTGTTGGCTTTGAAAGGGGCTGTTAACCTAACCAATGGCAAATTAAGGTGAACGAGAACAAATTTGTTCTTTCGGGGTTCGGCGGTGGAAAGTTTATAATGCGCGATATTTTAGATGATGATGAACGCAAGGTTAAACCTTTAACCCTTCTTATGCTGAGCACCAGCGCCGTTTTAGGCGCGATGATCGTTTACAATACAATGTTTGCCCAACCACACATAGGGCGATTGAGCGCCGTGGTCGGGGCTTCTACAGGTATTGATGTGTCTGCCCCTGCGGCCGCCACCAACACAGTTGTTTTCAAATATGACGCAACAGTTGAAGAAGTGCAGCGCGAACTCTTGGCCACCGGGCAATTTAAGGGATTGGTTGATGGCGTGAATGGCCAAAAAACCAAAATTGCAGTTCAACAATATCAACAAGAAGCTGGTCTGCTTGTCACCGGCGAGATTACACCTGACCTCATCAATCAGATACGCTTTACAAGAAAAGTAAAAGCAGCTTCGGAATACACTGGAAGTGTTGAGCCAGCACCGGCAGCACCCGAATCTGAATCGCCACTTGCACATGCTGCATTGATCTCTTCGACCCAGCCCATTCCCGCCGAACCAGCGCTCCCAATGGCAAAGACCACGGCTCAGAACACACGCGTTTTGAATGTTCAACGCGCACTTGAAAAAAAGGGTTATTCGGTCGGCGAAATAAACGGTCAGATGACGCCAGAAACGCGCGCAGCGATTTTGCAATTTGAATTGGACAATGGCTTGGCCATGGACGGCATTGTTGATCCGCCACTGCTCGCCGCATTGGCCAGCAAATAGTTCGAACCCTTTTTAAATGCGGCTCAAGTCAGATATTTGGGTTGCTGCACTGCTCAGAAGATGTGCGGGCACGGGCCATTTCGGTGCCGTTATTCATCATGGTGCTGATGAAGCGGGTGCCGTCTATGTATATATCAACCACCTGAATGGAACCTATGACCTTTTAAGCCCGCCACCCGGGCCTGCCTACAACGAAGAGGGTGAGCGCCGCTTTATGAAAGAGTTCGCTTCCCCCGTTGATTGGCAACAGGCATCTGAAGTTGTGGCCCGCAGGCGCAAGTCTGACCCGGATTTATGGGCCGTCGAAATTGAAGATAGATATGGGTTTGCATCAATTCTAATCGAGTCTGAAAACTTTAGCTGATTATTAACCATGTCCGTTCTTATTGGGTGCGTAGGAACGATTGACGGATGAGGGGATATTATGGCGTCGGTGATTGCGTTGGCGGATTGGCCAAAACAGACAAAAATTCGTGAGGCTCATCAAGGGTCGGCCGTAGTATTGATATTTAATGGCGTTCGCGTTGAACGCTTGCGTGAAGAACCACAAGCCGTCTCTCGCGGTGTGCGCCATGCTGGTCGCCATAATCAAGCCACCGCAGAAGAACTGGAATAAACTAAGACCCTGTCGAAGGTTTACAACTACTGTCCTTCATGGCCGCCTCAATCTGTGGCCGCATCAACTCATCAGAAATTGGAATCCAAATAACTGCTATGCCGCGCGATTCTGTCGTTTCCGCGTGCCATCCCAAATTTTCTGTTTGGGTCAAATCATCTACGCGCCCATTGCCCATCAACTGCTCAATGAATGATTTTGTTTTTGAAAGCTCAACTTTAAATTCTGACGTTCCAGCTTGAACATCGTTCATGGCATAAACCTGCCTGCCGGATTGAGAATAGACCGAGAATGTCCAATACGACCGAGGCAATTTTGCTTGCAGCGCAATGGGCCCATTGCTCAGATCAAACTTACATAAGCCCACAATAGATTTCGATGTGACGGTGGGAAGCAAACCAGTTTGCTTGGTCGTGTCAGCAATAAAAAATTTGTTATAAGGTTGACCAGCGGTGGTTTGGTTCAGGTTTCGCGTAAAAAGATAGTTCGTCAAAAACAAAACATAGGTCACATGGGTGATAACACCCACTAAAACTGCAATCACGATCCAAAACATCCGCCCCATCTTAGCAACCGCTTTTCGTAACGGTGGGAAGTGAAACAGTTTCGCCCGGTGCCGCTTCATTGATGGTATAACGCAGCAATAAAGCGCTGGTGTCGGCAGGTGCTATCCAATTGCCCGGCATCGGGCGCGCAGAAATGGTTACTCTCAAGTCACCCCCTTGGCCGACCACAGCTTCACCTGCACTTAATTCCGAATGAGCCGCGGTCACACCAGAAGGTGCAATGCTTAACGTCCACCATCGCGCAACAGTCACTTGTCCTTCAACGGTGTAAACACAATCAGCCCGCAAGCCATTACCATCTTCATCTACGCTACGGACAAAAAATTGCGATGATTTTGGCGGCGGCAATTGTCCTTCACTTAGAAAGTGCCCGAGCGAATAAATCAGCAAATTATCCCGTTCACCCAATCGCCATTCAGACCAACGGGGTGATGCCGCAATCGGTTGAAGCCCCATTGCACCCAAAGCATTAATTGCTGAAACGACGCCGAGTATGAGCCCGATCAAAAGTGCAGCTCCGAAAATTGTCACTCGTCCCATTGTTCAAATAGCATCCATTCAGGATTTTCAATTTAAGGTTTTATTTGCTGCGTACCAGAAGAAAATTGAATTTGTACAAGCTTAAAACCCAAAAATACCCTTTTGTTTCTTGCGGGGTTGTTGATTCCCAAACAACAGATCCATCATGGTTTTCGGTTTCTTGGCGGTTACATTCGGCTTTGGTAGGACAAGGGCACTGTTGTTTGAAACTGTGCTGACTTTGGGCCTCGGAGCAGATCGGGGCACCCCAGGCACTTGCGGCGTGTCAAATAAATTGAACATACCGTCGAGAACATCCTTTGCGTCAGCACTTGCCCCTTCGCCTTCAGCCGGGTCTGGCAGAGCAGGATCAACTTCAACAAGCGTTGTGGTGTCAGGTGTTGGAGCCACAGTTGGCAAATCAGCATTCAAAACAGGGGGCGGAGCGGTGTAAGTGTCGTCAAGAGGAACACCAGGCAGTCCCACTGGCGTCAGTCCTGCCTCTGCGACATCCATGATCCGTTTCCAAGCAGGTGCTGGAACGCGCCCGCCTGTTACGGCATTTTCTTTTGATCCGTTCATCGAGGTATTATCGTCATTGCCCACCCAAACACCCGTCACGAAATGTCCGGTGAAACCCAAAAACCAAGCATCACGAAAATTTGCGTTTGTTCCAGTTTTACCAGCAACGGGCATATAGCCGAGTTGTGCTCGTGTCGCTGTGCCCCGCATCACAACACTATGCATCATCGTGTTAAGTTCGGCGACTTTTTCAAATGCAACAACTTGAGGCTGCTCAATGCTATTGGCTGATTTGCTGTAAATCAGATCGCCATTGGTCTTTCTGATTTCGACAACCGCATAGGGCTTTGCCAATTTGCCACCAGAAGCTAAAGTGGCGTAGCCCGTTGCTAAGTCCATCAAGGTTAAAGCGCTCGTGCCTATGGCCATTGTGGGATAGGGATCAATTTTGCCTTGAATGCCAACACGGTGAACTGTTTCTTCAACGGCTTGACGGGTAAATTCTTTCATAAGTTTGACTGCAATGGTGTTCACAGAATGTGTGAGTGCATTCCAGAGCGGCATGCGGCCACGGTAACCATCCTCGAAGTTATGAACACACCAATCTCGAACGCAAGTCGGTTCATCAACAACCATGGTGTCGGGTGTGTATCCATGTTCGAGCGCCGTTAGATAAACAAATGGTTTGAAAGCAGAACCGACTTGGCGCTTTGCTGCCGTGACGCGATTAAACTGACTGTCGCCATAGTCTCGACCACCAATGATTGCGCGCACGGCACCATCGGGTGACATGGTAATCGACGATGCCTGACTGAAATTCCGATCAGGCCCAATCGTGTCGACCACATCATTGATGATAAGCTGACTTGCATCTTCCAGCCGGGAATCAATTGTGGTTTTAACTTCCACAACAAAGTTACCCATCAGGCCCTGCTTTTGCATTACATCAAGAGTGTCTTGATAAGCCCAATCTAAGTACCAATTGGGACTTGCAAGTTCATCTTGATGCACAATTTGCGCAGGTTCACGTTTTGCTTGCAAAAGCTCGCCTTGGTTGATGAAACCTGCATCAAGCATGCGGTATAAAACAACATTGCTGCGCCCTTTGGACGCTTCTGGATTTGAATGCGGCGCGTAATTTGTAGGGGCCTTGAACAGGCCAGCCAAAACGACAGATTCCGACAAATTTAAATCGCGCACAGATTTTCCAAAATAGAATTGTGATGCAGCCTCAACCCCATAATTGCCGCCGCCGAGATAGGACCGATCGAGATAGAGTTTTAAAATTTCATCTTTTGAAAGTCTGGCTTCAATCCACAGTGAAAGAAAAGCTTCGTTTACTTTTCGGCGTATGGTGCGCTCCGGTGAAAGAAACAAGTTTTTAGCAACCTGTTGCGTGATCGACGAGCCACCCTGTTTGCTGCCACCACCTTTGGCGTTGTGAACCATGGCGCGCATTGTGCCGATCACATCAACACCAAAATGATCATAAAACCGGGCATCTTCTGTCGCCAAGACGGCTTTGATCAAGATGGGCGGAATTTCGTCCAGAGGAATTGCGTCGTCCTGCCTGATGCCCCGGCGACCAATAATTTTCCCACTGTTGTCGGTGAACGTAACTGAATATTCCCGACCGCGATTCCAAATATCGCCTGTTCCCGAAAATGGCGGAAGTGCAAAAGCAAGCAAAGCAAAAAGTGCCATAACGCCAAATGTGAAAAAATCATCAAGTAAATCAATGATAACGCGCTTCGGGCCCGCCAAGCGAAAATGACGATGGAGAAAAGATGAATAGGCCGATCCCATGCGCCTGAGAAAATCCCATAGCTCAAACAAGCTGGAACTCACATAAGAGTCAGCAGTCCAAATAGCCCGGTAGATGCCGTTGCGGGTGGGAAGGTCTTTCAAGTCATAACTCGTTTTGGGAGGAAATAAGCCCTGAGTAGTTAATAAGCAAGTTGCCTGCCAATTGTGTCAAAATACGGTTTTTTGAACTTTCAGAGTGAAGCCACATTTTCGAGACTGTGGATGATATGCCCGGCCAACATCTCTCCAGCTTTGGAGATGTCCTCCCTCTTGATTAAAGCAATTTCCGCATCGGCCAATTCCGGCAGTTTAAACTCCTTTCGAATGGGGTGAACGCCTGCTGGT
Organism: Aestuariivirga sp.; assembly: GCA_043744395.1. Taxonomy (GTDB): domain Bacteria; phylum Pseudomonadota; class Alphaproteobacteria; order Rhizobiales; family Aestuariivirgaceae; genus Aestuariivirga. The sequence continues at coordinate 5,046 of JAYTUV010000033.1, read as the reverse complement.
AGCATGTTTTTTGGTAAAACCGTAACGCCAAGACCGGCCTTTACCGCCGCCAAGGTGCCCGCAAGACTTGGGCTGGTGTAAGCAACATGCCAAGGCAACTTCGCCCTGTCCAAAGCTGCCAGTGCCCGCGCACGGTAAATGCAGGGCTGTGGTGATAGTACAAGCGACAATGTTTGATGGGCTTGCCAAGCCGTTGTGCTGGCCCACACCAAAGGTTCACGCCATACCTTTGTGCCGCCTTTAACCAGCTGCGGGTCGCGCTTAACCAATATAAGATCATATTTTTTTTGTTGAAATCCATCCACAAGATTAAGCGTCAAATCGCAATCCACCTTTAATTGTATGCGGGGATGGTGCTTGCGAAACAACGCGAGCACATCCGGCAGATAATGCGTCGCAAAATCCTCTGGTGTCCCCAAACGAATTTCTCCTTCTGCATCTGGCTCTGTCAGGCGGCTATACACTTCCAACTGCAGCGCCATGATACGCCTTGCATACCCCGAAAAAACCTCGCCCTTTTCTGTCAGGGTTGCCTTGCGCGGGCCGCGATCAAACAAAACACAGCCAAGCCCGTCCTCCAGTTTTTTAATTTGCAAGCTCAGCGCGGATTGTGTTCTCCCAACCATAATCGCCGCTTTGCTGAACGAACCCGTATCGGCGATTGTGATAAAACTTTTGAGCAGAATACTGTCAATGTGAAACGGCATACCTATGAGTATAACTCATCGAAATTATAAAAACTATGAATTTTTAATATCGTAAAACACATCCTAGAAGCAGCCAAATTTAAACGGCGAGGCATCATGGAATTTTTAAACGTTATCACTCAAAACCTTCTATCACCAGCAATCCTGTTCTTCATTCTGGGTATTACGGCAGGCTTTATAAAATCCGACCTTGAAGTGCCAGAAAGTATCAGTCGCTATCTTTCAATCTATTTGATGATGGCCATCGGCGTTAAAGGCGGTGTTGCCATTGCCAACACACATCAGTTCACGCCCCAGATATTTGCGGCAATCGGAGCGGGATTTGCAATGAGTCTGCTCATGCCTTTCTTCACGTTTTTTATGCTGAAGACGACGACACGACTGGACAGGCCAACAGCTGCGGCAATTGCTGCTCACTATGGCTCAATTAGTATCGTTACGTTTGCAACTGCGTCTGCCTTTCTCAAAAGCAACGAAATTGCTTATGCGGGCTATGCGGTTGCCATACTGGCCCTGATGGAAGCGCCAGCAATTTTTTCAGGCTTATATATCGCCCACCGGGCCGCACCCGAAACCCGCACACACAAGAGCGAAGACAAAAAACTACTTCGCGACATTTTTACCAATGGTGCCATCTTGCTGCTTTCAGGCGCCTTTGTGATCGGATGGGTTACAGGTCAACCCGGCATGGACAAAATGGCAGGATTTCTGGAAGCACCTTATCAGGGAATCTTGTGCCTGTTCTTGCTTGATATGGGGCTTGTAGTGACCAAGAATTTGAACCATCTCAAAGCCTTCACGTGGCCTCTGGCACTGTTTGGTATCTATATGCCGCTCATCGGCGGCGGCATGGGACTATTGATTGCCAAGTTGATCGGCTTGGACGTTGGAACGGGAACACTTTTTTCCGTGCTGTGCGCAAGTGCATCTTACATTGCCGTACCAGCAGCAATGCGCTTGGCGCTTCCAGAAGCAAAGGCTTCAATCTACATTCCCATGAGCCTTGCCATTACCTTTCCCTTTAACGTGGCGCTGGGTATTCCGCTTTACTTCGCTGTAGCCACAAAATTATTGGGATAGATTTAAGTACTCGCGGGGCCGGCGACAGGGGCCGTGGGCGGTTTTGCTTAAATAAACTAGAATCTGCGGCCTTCTGCATCAATCAACAGGGTTCCATCTTCTTTGTGAAGCGGACCTTGCGGTAGTCTGTCGAGGAGGTCGAGCACAGTTTCGCTCGGTCGGCACAACTTCACACCCTTAGGCGTGCACACAATGGGCCGATTGACCAATACCGGATGAACAATCATTGCTGTCATCAGCTGGGCATCACTGACGTCGTTATCTAGCAAACCCATTTCTTGTGCTGGGGATTTGGTTTCCCGCAGCGCGCTGTGTGGCGTCAGCCCTGCCGCCGCAAACAGACCAAGCAACTGCGGCTCAGTCCATCCCGTTTTGAGATATTCGATGACTACTGGTTCGTGCCCGGCAGCTTTTACAATACTCAACACGTTGCGCGACGTGCCACATTCAGGATTGTGATAAATGACAATGTTCATGTGCTTTTATACTTGTTTTTCGTTTGAAAAAAGTTGCGAAGCCAAAGCAAGCGCCAGCACCATCCCAATCAGTTGCGCGGCAACGAATGGCAAAACTGAATTCGGTGCGATGCCTGCAAAGGTATTGGAAAATTCACGCGCAAACGTCACTGCCGGATTGGCAAAAGATGTTGACGCCGTGAACCAATAGGCCGCAGTGATGTAAAAACCGACAAGCGCAGGGATTGCCGAAATATTAAAACGAATGCCGCCTAAGATTGTGATCAGAAGGCCAAACGTTGCGGTTGCTTCGGCAATCCATTGGCCGACACCCCAACGTTGTTTGGTGGAGACCTCAAATATAGAAAGGTCGAACATGGCGTGGGCAAGCCACACTCCCACAACTGCGCCAAGTATTTGGCAAAAAATGAAAGGTACCAAACGTGACCATCGCATGCGCCCTGTCAAACACATGGCCAGAGAAACGACTGGGTTGAAGTGTGCACCTGAAATTGGCCCAAACACCGTGATCAAAACATAGAGGATTGCACCTGTAGGTATCGTGTTGCCGAGCAATGCAATGGCAACATTTCCGCCAGCAAGTTGCTCACCCATAATGCCGGAACCGATAACAGTGGCCAGCAAGATTGCGGTTCCCACGAATTCGGCAGCCAAGGAATTTTGTTCAATTTTGGTCAAGAGAACTGTTCTCCGCTCGGATTTTGTTGATGCACAAGTTCAGAGTTGTCCGATTTCACGGAGTCTTCCCCTAAGGGCCATTTCGTCCAGTTTTTCAAATGGCAAATTGATGAAGATGGTGATGCGGTTGCGCAATTGCTTGAAAGCTGACGCAAAGGCGCGTTCCTTATCAATGTCCAAACCTGCCACGGCAGCGGGGTCTTCAATACCCCAATGCGCGGTGATCGGATGACCCGGCCAAATGGGACAGGTCTCGCCTGCGGCATTGTCACAAACAGTAAAGATGAAATCCATGACCGGTGCTTTAGGTTTGGCGTATTCGTCCCAGCTTTTCGAGCGGAAGCTTTCGCTTGGATAAAAAAAGGCTTCAAGTGTTTTGATGGCAAAGGGATTGACGGTTCCATTGGGTTGGCTGCCAGCCGAATACGCGGAGAAACGCCCAACACCCTCTTTGCGCAATATACCTTCTGCCAAAATTGAACGGGCAGTGTTTCCAGTACAAAGGAACAAAACGTTGAAGGGCTTATGTGACATCAGCAGCACTCCTTGGTTAAACGTGACGCAATTAATTCTTCAATCAGCGGCGAGCAAAGCTCCGGCCTGCCGTTGCAACAGTCATTGAGCAGATGCAAAACGATACCGCGCACGGCCTCCAAGTTTGCCCGGTAGACGATTGAACGACTTTGACGCTCACTGCTGACCAACGAAGCTTGGGCCAAGATGGCGAGATGGGTGGAAAGCGTGTTCTGGGGTACTTTTAGCAATCGTGCCAGTTCGCCTGCGGCAACTCCTTCAGGCTCGTGGCGCACCAAGATTTTGAACGCTTGTAGGCGTGTCTCTTGCGCGAGCGCAGCTAAACCATCAATTACTGCATTTGATTCCATATATCGAGATATACAGATTTAATTAACAATTGCAAGAAATAGCCCATTGCGAATTACAACGGCACATTTAACATTGAGATTGAAATATAATTGCATGTCTGCCCTTGGCCCTTAGCGAAGGTTTGATTATCGGGATACCTGTCCGCAATAGGGAGGATTGGAGACACGGTAAGCGGTGTTGATAACTTACACTCAAACCTCAACTCCCAGTTTAGAGTTTTTTGCTGTTGTCGGCACTGTTTGCCATATAAACCCCTGCCATGACTGAGAAGCCCTTTTGGAAAACCAAAACTCTAGCAGAGATGACAAGGTCGGAGTGGGAGAGCCTATGCGATGGCTGTGGCCGCTGCTGTTTGAACAAGTTGGAAGATGAAGATACGGGCGAATATCTTTACACCCGTGCCGCTTGCAAATTATTAGATATCGGAACGTGTCAATGTTCCGACTACAAGAACCGCTCCAAAAAAGTTCATGATTGCGTAACGCTCACACCCGCCAACGTGCCTGAGCTCGGCTGGTTGCCATCATCCTGTGCTTACCGCCGCCTGAATGATGGCCTTGGCCTTGCGTGGTGGCACCCCTTGGTTTCGGGTGATCCAGAAACTGTGAAACAAGCAGGCATTTCGGTTGAGAATGAAGCCTACACTGAGGAGGGCATCAAAATTTCCGAATTGGTCGATCACATTTGGAAACTGCCAAAAGCGAAGCGGAAAACATAAATGCATTCCTCCCCTACTTCAGGGGAGGACAGTTCGCGGCACGCGAACAGGAGGGGCAAGTGCTAACTCGAACCCCTCCCGTCAAGCAGAGCTTGACACCCCCCCCCTGAAGGGGAGGGATAAGAATTCACTTCACCATTTCCGCCTCAACCACGTATCTTTGTGGCCCATGTGTGATTGCATCAAACGGATAACACGTGGCCAAAACCAAATGAAACCCAGCCTCGTGCGCATCAATGCCGGACTTGTTCCAATCAACGACCCGCATGTTTAAAGCTCGGTAGTTAAACACCAAACCATCATCACGCGTTACCTCAATCAAGTCACCAATCTTCACATTTCTCAAAAATGAAAAGTGTGTATCTCTGTGCGCCGCCATAACCGATGTGCCGCGTGTTCCAGGCCTTGATGTTTCATTGACCAATGCTGGCCCAAAAGCCATGGCCTCGCCTGATGCGCCTTTAAGCACAATGGCTTCAGCACCAATCCGGTCGATCTTGAT
>JAYTUV010000032.1:0-33892 GCA_043744395.1 Aestuariivirga sp. | reverse complement strand
GCGCCGAAGTTCAATCAATCTCGGTCGAAGACGCCAAAAAATTGTTGGGTGATCCCAATGTTGTGTTCCTCGACGTGCGCGATGGAACTGAAGTGGCCTTAGGAAAGATCAAGGGAGCTTTGCATGTGCAGCGCGGGCTATTAGAATCCAAAGTCGATCCAGCCTCGCCTGGTTATGTGAAAGAAATCACCCCCGACAAAACCCTAATCACCTATTGCGCCTCCGGTGGCCGCGCCGCTCTGGCTGGCCAAACGCTGAAGGAGATGGGTTATACCAAAGTGCTGAATTTGGGTAAATTCCAAGACTGGAAAGATGGCGGCGGCGAAGTGGAATAGAGAACCACAGTCGGATTGTTAGTTTTATGTTGCTGTGCTACCTTCACGCGATGACAAAAATTTCTTCGCGCATTATAAGTGACCAAGCAATCTGCGCTGGAAGGCCCGTAATTCGTGGCACTCGTATCCGTGTGAGTGACGTGCTGGATTTGTTGGCAGCGGGTGAATCGCGGGCCGCAATCCTTGAGGATTACCCGCAACTAAAAGATGAAGATATCACAGCGGCCCTCGAATATGGTTCTGCCGCAACGTCCCACCGCGTTATTGCTGCTTAATGAATCTCTGGTCGATGCGCAGTTGATTCCTGCCTTGGCGCATTGGCATCTGCACTAACTCCCTCTCCCCGTTGGGGGCGGCGAAGAGAATTGTTGGAGCAGATGGAGAAAGTGTTCGGAGATATTTGTGAAGCTTTGGGTTCAGGCGAAATGATTGTGGAGGTTGGTGAGTGAGAGGGAGTGAAAAAAGAATGCGCGGTCACCGTCATCAGTAGTAAATTGGCAGAACTTGACCAACAAGGTGAAAACGAGATGTTACAAACAAGTAGATTACGAGACGCTATTGCAGACTACTGGCATCATCATGGGTGTATCCCCCTGCGTGTATTTAAGACCGATGATAATTACGCTGCATTCTACAATCTACAATTCAAAAAACTTAATCCAAGATACTTCCGAATCAATTGCTGCGCATATGTTGAAAGGTTTTTCCCCAGACCCACTGATAGCATATTTAGAGTTTTGGGGCATAATGCAAGCGCTTATCATCCAGCAGGATGCAATCAGTGAATTAAGTAAGAGCCTTATTGGGTCAGATCCTCAAATTCCATTGGGCTCGGCATGGAGTGAAATTCGAAATTTACGAAATATTTGCGCGGGTCATCCGGCAAAGAAGACGGGGAAAAAAACCGATCCACACTATCGAACATTCATGGGACGAAACTTTGGAAATTACGATAGCCTAACCTACGAACTGTTTGACTCTACCAAACAAACAAGCACTCATCCCAAGGTAAACCTCCGCAAGATGATTGGAGAATATGACGTGCAGGCATCAGGCTATCTGAATGCTGCCTTTAATGAATTAAAAAAAAGTTGTCCGTAACTACACTCTTCTCCTAACCCGTCTCGCTCCACCGTCATCGCCCAGTGTTTCCACCTGCTTATTCGGCGGCAGTGTAACCACCTTCTTCAAATTCACAAAATCCGCAGTCTTATGCGGAAATGCCATCGCTTCTACAAAATGCTGCTGGAACATGGGTTCAACTGCGGTCTCGATCTTCTCAATCTTGCGCACCACATGCTCGATCTCGTCGCGGGCGGCTTTGTTCAGCAGTGCAATGCGCGCACCTGTGCCAGCGGCGTTGCCTGCTGATTGCACGCGGGCCAGATCACAATCGGGGATGAGGCCCAGCACCATGGCGTATTTCATGTCGATGTGGCTGCCGAATGCGCCGGCCAATCTGATTTTATCCACGCTCTCAATGCCAAGCTTATCCATCAACAAGCGCACGCCTGCATATAGAGCAGCCTTGCCCATTTGAATGGCGCGAACATCGTTTTGGGTGATGCGGATCGAGGGTTCGTTGGCACCTTCTTTGGCGGCACGCACCACATAGTTGAAAGTGCGCTTATAGGGCTCGATGCGTGGATTGCGCAAAGCCATTGCGCCATCAACGAGGCCGTCTTGATTGACGACGCCTGAAAGATACATCTCGGCAATGGCTTCAATAATGCCTGAGCCGCAAATGCCCGTGACGCCTGTAAGTGCTATGGCTTCTTCAAAACCTGCTTCATCGCTCCATAGATCGCAGCCGATCACTTTATAACGTGGCTCTAAAGTTTCAGGATCGATGCGGATGCGTTCGATCGCTCCGGGGGCAGCGCGTTGGCCGGATGAAATTTGAGCGCCTTCAAAAGCTGGGCCAGTGGGGGATGAGCAGGCGAGCAAGCGGTGCTTGTCTCCCAGCACGATTTCCGCATTGGTGCCCACGTCTACACACAGCATCATTTCATCTGACTCGTGTGGCGCTTCCGACAGCACCATGCCCGCCGCATCAGCGCCCACATGGCCAGCGATGCAGGGCAGCACGTAACAGAAAGCGCCCGCGTTTAATTTCAGATCAATTTCACGTGCAGGGAACGTGAGCGGCAGACCTGTGGCCAGCGCAAAGGGCGCACCGCCAAGTTCGGTAGGGTCAATGCCGAGAAACAGATGGTGCATGACAGGGTTACCCACCAGAACAATTTCCATAATATTGGTGATGTCTGTGCCCGATTGCTTGCACACTTCTTCTGCGAGTTGCTGCAACGCTTGGCGGATGACTGAAGTCATTTCCTTTTCGCCGCCGGGGTTCATCATCACGTAGGACACACGGCTCATCAAATCTTCACCGAAACGAATTTGCGGATTCATGAGGCCTGCGGAAGATTTAACTTCGCCAGTGGAAAGATTGGTGAGATGAGCAGCAATCGTGGTGCTGCCCACATCCACCGCAAGGCCAAACGCTTGATCATGAAAGCCCGGCCAGATGGCGGCAAGGCGGTTACCGCCCCCAGCAGCGCGCGAATAAATTGCGCACGTGATTTTCCATTCGCCTTTGTGCAAAGTTTTTTGCAAAGCAGCGATGATGGGCAGATCGCATGTAACGTTCTCAACGCCCCACTGTTCTTTGAGTGCAATATAAACCCGCTCCAAATCGGAGGAGGGCTTGTGCATATCAGGCTCTTCAACTTCGATGAAGCAAAGCTGTGTTGCAGGATCAAGCTCAATGGCGCGGGTGTCGGCTTCTTTGCGCACCACTTGTTTATGCACTTGGGATTCTGGCGGAACATCGATGACCAGATCACCGAGGATTTGCGTTTGGCACGACAGGCGGCGACCAGAAGCGAGGCCACGCAATTTTTCATAGCGAGTCTCAACGGCATTGATGCCGGTCACATGGTCTGCTGCCGACGTGATGCCGTGCTTGGCAAAATCACCTATCCCAACACTAATCTGGCACCGCCCACAAATGGCCCGGCCACCACAAACGGAGTCAATGTCCACGCCGAGTGCGCGCGCAGCTTGAAGCACGGGCGTACCAACGGGGAAACGTCCGCGCTTGCCGGAGGGGGTGAAGACGATGAGGGGGTTAGTTTCGGTCATTTTCATTAGCTCTTCAATGTCCTCTACCGCTGGCGGGAGAGGAAAGGGGCCCATTGCTTTTGCAATGGGATAGGTGAGGGGGTGCGCGAAGGCAAGACAGACCCTCACTTCCCCCAACCACCTACGCTGCGCTACGGTGTTCGGGTCCCCTTCCTTCTCCCGCCAGCGGGAGAGGACTTCATCTCCGACGCCGTTCCTCACGCGCCTTGCGCCGCGCTTCAATATCTTCGTTTGATGATTGTAACCCCGCCGCCTGTGCCGCAGCCGATGGCCCCGCCGTCATCTCGCGGAAACGGTTCGTCCAGAATTTGCAATGCGCGTCTGTGCCGTTGAGAACATTGGCACCATAAATCGCGTGCATGTCTTCATCATGCAGCGGGTTCATAATGGCTGATGTCATGCCGTGCGATGCAGCCATGGCGAGGAAATAGCCTGTGAGTGCGCGTCGGTTGGGCATGCCAAAAGCAATGTTCGATGCACCGCATGTGGTGTTAACCTTCAACTCTTCACGCAAGCGCCGCACGAGGCGAAACACCTGTTGGCCAGCCGTGCCCATGGCACCAATTGGCATAACCAGTGGATCAACAACAATATCCCAAGGCTTAATGCCAAAATCAGCAGCACGGTTTACAATCTTACGCGCCACTTCAAATCGCACATCTGGATCTTCCGAAATGCCTGTTTCGTCGTTCGAGATCGCAACGACTGGAACATTGTATTTAGCAACCAGAGGCAAAATGGCTTCGAGCTTTTCTTCTTCACCTGTGACCGAATTCACCAGTGGACGACCGACAGCGGTTTCAAGGCCTGCCTTCAAAGCAGACGTCACCGAGCTATCAATGCACAGCGGAATGTCCGTCATCGACTGAACGATTTCCAAAACTTGGCGCATCAAAGGCGGCTCGGTTTCATTGGGGTTCACAGCGGTGACACCAGCATTCACATCCAAAATATGCGCGCCCGCTGCAACCTGCGCCAACACATCCTTGATTACTGTGCTAAAATCACCAGCCTGCATTTCAGCCGCCAGCTTCTTGCGGCCTGTCGGATTAATGCGCTCGCCAATCACTGTGAAGGGCTTATCAAAGCCAATGATGTGTTCGCGGGTGGCAGAGGCTACGAGAGTATGCGTCATGAGATATTGCGGCCTCCATTGCCGATCATTTGTTTTATGAGGTCGAGGCCATAATGCGATTCGAGATCGGCTTTGGCTTTTTCCACTTCTGCGGCCATATCATCCCCCACGACCACAGGTTCTGACCTGCGCCAATCAGCCAGATATGAGTCTGTGTCAGTCGCACCACCGCGCATGGCGGCCATATCGATGGCCTCCATAAAACGATTATCCAACATGCGTTTTTCCTCTTTGCGCCCGATTTTAACGGAAACGGCGGAAGGAATATCGCGCCAGTAAGTGATGATAAGATTTGCCATAAAACGAGTATGCCCTGTTTCAAAAGCGGCAGATAGCGCGAAAACGACAGGGGGTAAAGGCAGATCGGCGAATTAACGTGCCATCGGAACAGCAAACTGACCGCCTTTAACTTCGACACCTTTCCAGAAAGCAACATATCCCTTAATCGGAGCGGCAGCTGCTTTTGGATCTCGGTAGATCCAAGCCGCGCTGGCGTTGGCTTTGCCATCAACAACCACATCCATGTAGTTTGCTGTGCCTTTCCATGGGCACACGCTGCTATTGTCATTTTGCTTGAAGAATTTCATATCTAACGCTTCTGGTGGGAAATAGGCATTCCCTTCAACCGCAATGCAATTATCACTGTCCGCAATGATTTGACCGTTCCCGCTGGCTGTGATTTTAGACATATGAACCTCCGAATAAGTTTGATTTGAAACAATGTTACCGCTATTTAACCCACAAAAGCGTGATCAATACTGATGTGATTGTGAGTGCCATTTTTACAACTATGTCATAGGATACGCCGAAATTAACTCGGGAGTTCACCATGCCATCACGTCGTAATCTAATCACGCTTGCCGCAGTCGGCATTGTAATGCCAGCGTCATTTGCGCTAGCCGCAACGACCGAATTCACAATGTCCGCATTTAATTCCGCTCAAAAGGCAGGAAAGCCAATTCTGATTGATGTCTGGGCCTCTTGGTGCCCAACATGCAAAGCTCAGGGGCCAGTCTTGAAGAGCCTTTTGTCTGATCCAAAGAACAAAGATGTTGTCATGCTGCGGGTGAACTTTGATACGCAAATTGATGTATTGAAAGCCTTTAATGTGCAATCCCAAAGCACTTTAATTGTATTTAAAGGCAAGACAGAAACTGGCCGCTCGGTGGGCGATACCGATGCTGGCTCAATTGGTGCTTTGCTGGCTACTGCGATCTAAGCGATCAACATGTTTCTAAATCTCGTCTTCGCCTTTGTGGCAGGAAGCTTGTCGATATTGTCGCCTTGTGTCCTGCCATTATTGCCGGTGGTACTGGGCACAGCGGCATCTAAAGGACGCTTTGGCCCGCTGCTGATGGCGGCGGGTCTGGTGTTATCTTTCGTCACGGTCGGCATGTTTATCAGCTTAGTCGGATTTTCAATCGGCCTCGATGGGAAATTCTTTCGCGCGGTTTCGGCGGTCATGTTGATCGGCATTGGCTTACTGTTGGCCGTTTCCTTTCTTCAGCGTCAATTCGCTATGGCCATTGGTCCTGTGGCCAATTGGGCGCAAAAAAGATTTGGCAGCGGAGAAGCGGGCGGCCAATTTGGCATTGGTATTCTACTTGGCGCAGTGTGGAGCCCCTGCGTTGGCCCAACACTAGGCGCTGCGTCACTTCTGGCCTCTCAAGGACAAAACCTTTGGCAGGTGGTCATCACCATGCTGTGCTTTGGCCTCGGCGTGGCGGTGCCACTGGTTCTCATTGGAATGATGTCACGCGATTTTTTGATGCGCTGGCGCGGACGAATGATTTCATCAAGTGCGACAGTTAAATCTACGCTAGGCTTTTTGTTCGTGATTACGGGCGTGATGATTATTTCGGGTCAAGACAAATTCTTGGAAACCGCATTGGTTGAGGCATCGCCCGATTGGTTGACGTCGCTAACGACACGTTTTTAGGAAATCACTTTGCTCGACTTCAGTTCGGTTATGACGTTCTTATCCAAACGCAACAAACCACTCAATACAGCTTTCGTGTTTTGTCCTAATAGTGGAGAGGGTTTTTCATACTGTATTGGTGTTTGAGAAAACACAATCGGATTGGCAACGCCCGGCACTTGCACACCATCTTCACGGGTTAGACCAATTTGAAGACCGCGCGACAGAACTTGATCATCAGCAAACGTTTGATCAATGGTGTTGATTGGGCCGCAAGGAACGGCGGCGACTTCGAACGCTTCGACCCATTCGGCGGTTGCGCGTTTTTTCATCAAGGGTACGAGCAAGGAATTGAGCGTGGCGCGATTTTCAACGCGTCCTCTGTTCGAATCATAAGGGACTGCCGCCAACTCTGGCGCACCGATAATTTTACAATACTCAGCATACTGACGATCATTGCCCACCGCCACAATGATATGCCCATCAGAAGTTTCAAAGGTTTGATAGGGCACGATGTTAGGGTGCGCGTTGCCCAAGCGTTGGGGCACCTTGCCCCCAACAAGATAATTAAGCGCTTGATTGGCAAGAACCGAAACTTGAGAATCCAAAAGCGAAATATCAATATATTGTCCAAGACCCGTTCGCTCACGGTGGAATAGTGCGGCCTGAATGCCGATGACGGCGTGTAGGCCAGCAAACACGTCAGAAAACGCCACGCCCATTTTCATCGGCTCGCCGCCAGGTTCGCCCGTGATTGACATTACACCGGCCATCCCTTGGATCATAAAGTCATATCCGGCTCGGTTGGCATAAGGCCCCGTTTGGCCAAAACCGGTGATGGAGCAATAGATCAAACGCGGGTTTGCAGTTTTCAAACTTTCATAATCAAGACCATATTTCTTGAGACCACCGACTTTAAAATTCTCAACTAGAATATCCGATTTCGCGGCCAAGGCCTTGATAAGATTAGAGCCTTCTGGTGTGGCCATATCAATGCAAACCGATTGCTTGCCGCGATTGGCCGATTGGAAATAGGCCGCATCACCCTCTGATCCATCGGCATTCTTAATAAAAGGCGGCCCCCAGCCGCGCGTGTCATCACCTTCGCCGGGCTTCTCAACCTTGATAACTTCAGCGCCAAAATCCGCCAACATCTGCGTGGCCCATGGGCCCGCAAGAACGCGGGTAAGATCAAGAACGCGAATGCCTTCAAGGGGGCCAGACAAGCTGCTTTTCTCCATCTTTTAGTTTACGAATTTCGCCACATTGCACAAAAATAGCGATCTGCATACAGACGACCGATGAGATTAACCCCAAAAACCATTTCATATATATTTGGCAGGTTTATTGCAGTTTCGTCACAACAGTGTCATCAAATCTTCATGGAACTCTGAAATGCCCCATTTTGAGACGAACGTAGCCGCAAAAACCAATCGATTATCGGCCTTTATTTTAAAGTCGTTGAATTGGTTTTGGTTAAAAATATTTGGGATTTTAGGAATTCTGATTTTAACAAACCCAGATGCGCTCAACAATCTCCCGACACTTTTGGCACATAAGCAATTTGGCACTTTAATTCCATTTCTTGGGATTTGGATTTTAACGATTTTGGCTTTGATGACCACCAGTTTCCATCCACGACTGCTAGTTCGCGGGTTTTGGGGATTGCTGATTGCTGTCTCTACGTCCTTAATCTGGGGATATTATCAAGCCAGCCACTCGCAACTGAGTGTTCTTGATGCAATTTCGTTTTGGAATGCACGCCATGAAGCAAGCCGTGCCGCAGATTTTTATGTTGAGCACATTCACCATGCTGAAATTCTTTTAGCTGCGTTGGTACTATTCTTTACTGCACCCGTGCCTGTATTTCGGCCAAATATCCGTAGAGTTTTGATTTGGGCAAGCGCTTTGCCGCTCATACCCATCTTGATGATTGGTGCTGTATTCTGGTTTAAAAATGGTGTGACCTACATGACCATGCCGAGCCAATTCAGTGCCATTCCGATTGCATCGCTCGTTGCCTACAAGGAACTGAACCAGACCACTGTGAACCGCCAAGAAGTGGCTTGGAAACCGATCGCCAAACCTGCCACACGAAATCTCATTTTTCTGGTCGATGAAAGTGTGCGCAGCGAATATATTGATATAAAACCAAACAATCCGTTCACACCAAAATTTGCGGCTCTTGCTGATAAATTTGTAAATTTTGGACCCGCTGCTTCAGGCGGCAATTGCAGCAACTATGCCAATAGCTTGTTGCGCTTTGGTGCATCGCGCGAAGGCCTTGTAAGATCTGCGGCAAGCAACGCCACGCTTTTTCAATATGCTAAGAAAGCTGGATTTAGAACCGTTTTTATCGATGCCCAAGCCGGGGGATTTGCACTTGGCAACATGCTGCAAAATTTCATGACACTGAAAGAGAAATCTAGCATCGATGGTTTTTACCTCATTCGGAATGTGAAAGCTGACATGGCTGATCGAGAATTGATAAAGATAGTGGCAAAGGAACTGCAGTCGTCTGAACCCGTTTTTATTTATGCCAATAAAAACGGCGCACATTTCCCGTATGATCATGCTTATCCGCCGGCAGAGGCAAAATTTCATCCGACCATGACTGAAACAAGTATGGATACGCAAGCGACACGCATCGCCTCATATCGCAATGCAATTGCTTGGTCAGTCGATGATTTTATGAAGATTTTTTTCGAAACAGCTGATCTCTCATCAACCACTATGGTCTATACATCTGACCATGGCCAAATGTTGCAGGCCGGAAAGTTAACTCATTGCATGGTGGATAATCCTGATCCACGCACCGGCATTGTGCCATTGATGGTCTATAGCGCCGATCCAGCAACTCGAACCCGCCTGGAAACAGGGGCAAAACTTTCTGCAAACAAGGCAAGCCACTTCCAGATTGCCCCGACACTCTATGAATTAATGGGATATAGTCGAGAAGACATAGCCAAAAACTACGACGAATCCTTATTTGATGGAACTTCGCGTAAACCGGAAATGACAACGGGTGATGTGTTTGGGGTGTTTGGTGCCGAGCCTAATGAAACGATTATCTCCCTAGCAGAAAATATGTTGGAGTCTGGCCCGGCCCAACTCGCAAAAACCGATCTTTCTGAAATGAAAGTGATTCAATGAAAACATTATTGTTCATGGCCAGATTTTCGCCTGTGTCGGCACTGTGGATAAGGCATGCACTACCAAATGCAGTTACCATATTGGCCATGTTTTTTGGTCTCACGGGTTTGCTCTATGCCAGTGAGAAACAGATTGTATCAGCCATAGCCTGTGTATTAATTAGCGCGGTTCTCGACGCATGCGATGGGAGAGTTGCGCGCGCCACGGGCACAGAGTCAAAGTTTGGTGCGGAGTTGGATAGCCTTTCTGACGTCGTATGCTTTGGCGCCGTGCCCGCCTTCATAATTTATGTTTGGGGGCTTGAGTCCTATCATCGTTTTGGTTGGTTGATGTGTTTGCTGTTTGCAGGTGCGGCGGCATTGCGCCTCGCCAGATTTAACGTGGCTTCGTTGGCGAACGATAGACCATCTTGGATGGGGCATTTCTTTTCAGGGATTCCAGCACCGGCTGGCGCTTTTTTGGTGCTGACACCAATCTATCTGGCAAATTCAGGCATAATGCCTGAAGCGGCTGCGGCCCACTTTGCGATGTTTTTCGTTCCAATCGTCGCAGGCCTTATGGTTTCAACTTGGCCAACATTTTCGGCCAAGGCAATCAGCCGCAAAGTTCTAAGACACTTGTTTTTGCCTTCATTGGTCGTTGCCTTCGGCTTATTGTTTGGATTGGTAATGGCACCTTGGTTTACACTTTCGGTCTGTGCCTTTGTTTACATCTTCACACTGCCACTCAGCAAAATGCGCCACTCAACATTTGAGCGCCGCAACGCTTAAATCATGGCCATGGCAGCGACCAAGTTTTTACATTGGTATAAAACTTCATCGCCTCCGCCACGCCTTCTTTAATGCCGTTGCCTGAATCTTTGATACCACCGAAGGGCGACATCTCGATCCGGTAACCTGGCACTTCCCAAATGTTCACAGTGCCCACATTCAGGCCTTCAATATATTTCGTGATGCGGTTCAGATTATTGGTGCACACCCCAGACGACAATCCAAATGGTGTTGAATTTGAAATACGAATGACTTCATTATCGTCAGCAGAAACGCGGATGATGGGGATCACAGGCCCAAAGGTTTCCTCATACACCAGTTCTGATTTAGGGTCGACAAAATCAACCGTGATCGGCGGCAATACCGCACCTTTACGCTCGGGATGATAAAGAATTTTAGCACCTTGCTTGGCCGCAGCCAAAACACGGTTTTCAAACATTTCTGCAGAACGCGCATTTACGACGCAACCCAGATCTGTTTCTGGATTCATCGGATCGCCGAATTTCAGTTTCTTGGCTTTGGCCAATACTTTTTCGACAAATGCATCGGCCACTTTTGGTTGCACCAATATACGCTTAACGGCTGTGCAACGCTGGCCCGAATTTTTGGTTGCTCCGGCGACCGCAAGCTCCGCTGCACTATTCAATTCATCGTCATTCAAATCATCCAGCACGATCAAAGGATCATTGCCGCCGAGTTCAAGCGCCGCGCGTGTATATCCGGCCTTTGCAGCAATAATCTTTCCAACCCGCACGCCACCAGTGAAGGTAATAATGTTAATATCTTTGTTGGTCACCATTTCATCGCCAATATCGTCCGGATTGCCCGTTACAATTTGGAACATTTCTGGTGGCAGGCCTGCTTCATAGAGAATGTCAGCCAACATGATCGCCGTCAGCGGCGTCAGCTCTGTTGGTTTGCACACCACACAATTATTTGTGGCGATTGCGGGAGCAATTTTATGCGACACCATATTTAGTGGATGATTGAAAGGTGTGATAGCGCTGATCACACCCACGGGTTCGCGCTTCGTAAAAATCTTGCGCGATTTTCCTTGTGGTGTCAGATCACATGAAAAAATCTGACCATCATCATTGATGGCGAGCTGACCCGCCAGCGAAAAGACATCATAAGCCCGCCCGCACTCATAAGCGGAATCTTTCATCGAAAGACCAAGTTCCAGAGTGATGAGACGCGACAGTTCATCTTTCTGGGCGCGGATGAGTTCGGCCGTGCGAAATAAAATCTGCTGGCGCTCATAGCGCGTGAGCTTTGGCTTAAACGCGGCGGCAATTGCAAAAGCCTGCGCGGCATGGGCGGCTGTTCCGGCGGGCACAGTGCCAATTACTTCATTGGTGTAGGGGTAGCGCACTTCGATGCGTTTTTCAGTATCGACTTTTTTGCCGCCAATACGCATCGCTTCGTGAATGATTTTAGACATGGTTGCACCCAATATAAAACGCGTCAAAATTGCGTAAATCTTTCGGCAGATTATGGGCTTTGCGGTTGATGATGATCGGCACTTCCTGTTCCGATAATCCGCCATGAGAACGCAGTGGAGCATCGAGGCCTGAGAGATCATGCTTGGACGCAGATGTTCCAATCACCTTGCTAAATGTTGGCCCACCGGAGAGCACAATCAAATCCCCCGTGCGGTCTGGTGGCAGCCCAAATTTGGCGCAGCCTTCAGCCTTCGCATAAACCGCATCAATGCCATCAAGCTTTGAAATGACACGGGCCACATCATCAGGCGCTGTGTCTTTCAAATAAACGGTCGCATAAGAACCTAATGCACCATGATGCACCACGTATGGGTCAGTGATCGGCAAAATTACCTTGCTTGTGCCAACCCCAAATGACTTATCCAAAACATCCTGCAGGTAAATCACGTCTGGCGAACCATCGGCCAAATGCTTATCCTTCATGCCGTGGTCAGCGATGATCACCACCGTTGCACCAAGTGCATCAAGAGCACCCAAATATCCATCCATCATTTTGTAAAATGAATTGGCTCCATCAGAACCCGGCGCATATTTATGCTGCACATAATCGGTTGTAGAGAGATACATCAAATCCGGTCTATTGTGCGCGAGCAGTATTACACCCGCAGCAAACACAAACTCTGAAAGATCAGCTGAATAAACTTCTGGCACGGAAAGACCCACAAGCGAGCAGGGGTCTTCAATACCGTTTTCTGCCAATGTAGCTATGTCTGCTTTCTCGGACGAAAAACAAACCGCGCTGCCATCAAACAGCAGCCCATGGCCTAACAGTAATCGCAACTTATCCTTGGCCGTTACCACAGCAACTTTCGCACCCGCCTTTTGGAAAGCCGAAAATATTGTAGATGCACGCAGCCATTTTGGATCATTCATCATCGTCTCTAACCCCGTGGCAGGATCGATAAGAAAGTTGCCGCATATCCCGTGCACTGCAGGCGGCTGGCCAGTGACGATCGACATATTGTTTGGGTTGGTGAAACTCGGAATAACCGACAGCCCACGCTTGTTTTCGCCTTTGGCAATCATAGCCTTCAAGTTTGGCATCAAACCTTCGACCATGGCTATTTCCATATAGTCAGGCTCGCTGCCATCGCAGCAAATAACCACCAACGGCCTTTTAGGCCAATGATAGATGCGGCCATTCACTTCAACAGTTTTGCTCATAATCCAGCAGGGGCCATGTCTTTAACGTTCATCTCGCTCAACACTTCTTTTATAGCAATGATGACGCGTTGCATCACATCCTGATCAAGCCTTCCGATAGTGCCAATCCGAAAGCTATCGCGTTTGGTCAACTTGCCCGGATAGATCGCAAAACCACGTTTGCGCAAAGCATCATAAAATGTCTCGAATTTAAAATTGTTATCTCGCGGGCACAAAAAAGTTTGAATAATCGGCCCTGCCTCATTGTCATCAAGCAATGGTCTAATCCCAATCGCGGCCAGACCCTTGACGAGAGTATCAGCATTGCGCTCATAGCGAACTGCCCGCGCGGCAACACCTCCTTCAGCTTCAAGTTCACGCAGCGCTTGGCGAAATGCTACTAACGCATGTGTCGGCGGCGTGAAACGAAACTGACCGTTTGCTTCAAACCCTTTCCATTGTTCATAAAGGTCAAGCACAACCGAGTGGCATTGCCCTTGTGACGCTTCAAGTAAACTGCGCTTTACTAATACATATGAAAACCCCGGAATGCCCTCGATACATTTGTTGGAAGAAGAAACCAACACATCAATTTCGTCGCGCACCATATCGATATGCATGCCACCGAAGCTCGACATCGCATCGACCATAAAAATCTTGCCGTGTTGTTTTGCAGCCCGCGCTAAATCTCCTAACGGGTTCACTATGCCAGAAGTTGTTTCGCAGTGGATCAGCCAGATGTGGCTAATGTTGCGGTCTTCAGCGAGCTTATCCGTAAAGTGCGAAGGCGAAAGCTGTGTCACGTCACTTTTGCTGACCAAAACATGATTGCGCCCAATGCGCCCCAAAATCTGCGCTGCGCGTTCACCATAAGCGCCATTGGCAACGACTAAAGTTTTGTATCGCTTGGAGGGTGCAAAACAACCCAGCGCCGCTTCAATTGCAAACGTGCCCGAACCTTGCATAATCACGCATTCATAAGTGTCGTTGCATCCAGCAATTCGCAAAAGCTCTGACCTGATTTCGCGCACCACTTGTCGGAATTCCGTGTCACGTGATCCCCAATCAGCCAGCAAGGCAAGCTTCACAGTTTGCGAGGTCGTTAACGGTCCAGGGGTCAGAAGATAGGGCATATCCTCTTGGCCAGCCGGGCCTTTGAAAGCGAGTTGCGCAGTCGTCATATGAATCTCCAAGAGGTTTTTTCCCCATTAGAGCCGCTTGGTTCAGCTCAGTCAAATCTCCCATGCAAGTTCCAAAGAAACTGTTATAGTAGGTCAGCGCAACAAGGAACTAAGCAGATGACCATTGTCTATACAATTTTAGGACTAGTCGTAGCAGTAGGTGGTTATTTTATCGCGGTTTACAACGCGCTGATTTCAAACAAAAACATGGTTGCCGAAGGCTGGAGCGGCATTGACGTTCAGCTGCGCCGCCGCTCTGACTTAATCCCGAACCTGATCGAAACCGTGAAAGGCTATGCCAGCCACGAAGATAAACTGTTTCGCGACATTGCCGAACTCCGAGCCAAAAGCATCGCAGGTGGAAGCGTAGCAGATCAATCTGCAACTGGCCAAGCCATGAGCGTGGCAATGGGTAAATTATTTGCAATTGCCGAAGCCTATCCAGAGCTCAAAGCCGACGCAAATTTTCGCGATCTGCAAGATAAGCTTTCTGGTATTGAAGACGAAATTCAATTGGCGCGGCGTTATTACAACGGCACAGTGCGCAATTTTAATACCAAGATTGAAAGCTTCCCCAGCAACCTAATCGCCAACCACTATCAATTCACCAAAGCAGATTTCTTTGATATTGGAGATGTCGCGGCGCGTGAAGTGCCGAAAGTTGATTTCAAGAAAGTCTGATGAAACGCTTCATCATTGCATGTCTGTGTTTCTTCAGTTTAACGCTGTCGACGCTTGCAGAAGAGACAATACTCAGGTTCCATAGTGACATCGTTGTCAACACCGATGCTTCGATGGATGTCACCGAAGCGATCACAGTGACATCTGAAGGCAACCGCATCCGCCACGGAATCTTCCGCGATTTTCCAACACGCTATGCCGACAAACACGGGGTTCAACAAACAGTTGATTTTGATGTTCAAAGTATAGCACGCGATGGGAATGCCGAGCCTTACAATATTGAGTCAATTTCTGGCGGTAAGCGCATTCGCATCGGCGATAAAGATACATTCATCCAGAGCGGAACTCATGAATATGTAATTCGCTATCATACCGCTCGCCAACTAGGGTTCTATGAAAAATTCGATGAACTCTATTGGAACGTCACTGGCAATGGCTGGGATTTTGAAATTCAGGATGCCAGCGTCAGTGTGCAATTGCCGCAAGGAGCGGTGATCCAACAAAGTTCAATCTATACGGGAAGTTTTGGTTCTTCGGGCTCCGACGCAAAAAGTTCATCATCTTCTCCCAACGAGTTTTCTGCTGATACTACGCGTGTTTTGCGTTCGAGCGAAGGTCTGACGATTGCGGTTGCTTGGCAGAAGGGCATTGTGACATCTCCAACATCAAGCCAAGAACAACTGTGGAGGTTACGCGATAACGCTGGTTTCTTTGGTCTTGGACTTACGTTGTTGACTGTCGCCGGATATTTTTTCAGCGCTTGGGCACGTGTGGGCCGCGATCCGCCAAAGGGCACAGTTATTCCACTGTTTCATCCACCAGCGGGTTTTGGGCCAGCAGACTTGCGCTATGTTAGGAGGCAAGGATTTGACAACACTGCGGTGGCAGCAACACTCGTTGGTCTTGGTGTAAAAAAATATGTAAAGATCACTGATGATGCCGGAGCGTACACAGTAGAAAATTTAAAAGGGGCGGGCGCACCTCTTACAAAAATCGAAGCGTCGTTTCACAATCTACTACCCGCCATTCCATTTGCCCTACGTCAAAGCAATCATGAATCCATTGCCAAGCTTGTGAACAATCTCCAGCGTAATCTTGAAAAGAATTATAACGGCATTTTGTTTCATAATAATTATGGCTGGTTCACAGTTGGGATAATTTTGTCGATAATTGGTCTGGTCGCATCTGCTTTTTTAATGCCGGATGGCTTTGGGGTCACGGGCCTGTTTATTGGAGCATTTTCCGTCGGACTTTGGGCGATCATTGTTTTGGCTGGTCTTCCGGCGATCAGAGCTATTTTCGCCGCAAGGGGTTTTTTTGCAAAATTGAAATCATTGGTCGGACTGGTTTTCATCGTGCCATTCTTCGGGGCGGGCCTTTCCATACCCGTATTGTATCTTTCATCGGAAACACTCTCGCCAAATTTGATAGCGTTTGCGGGCGCAACGATTGCTATCGGTACACTCAACTTGCTCTTCTATTATCTGATGCCAGCGCCCACAGTGGAGGGGCGGCAGGTTTTAGATCAGATTGAGGGGTTCAGACTCTATCTATCAACTGCCGAAGAAAAACGGCTTGATGCCCTCAACCCACCTGAAAAAACACCTGAGTTGTTCGAGCGTTATTTGCCTTACGCAATGGCGTTGGATTGTGAAAATGCGTGGAACAAAAAATTTGCTGCAGTTCTTGCGGCGGCGGCTGCCGCAGGCGCCGCCAGCGCCTGGTACGGTTCCAATAGCCATCACGGCGGATTCGGAGGCATGGGCGGCAACTTAAGTGACAGTCTGGCCTCGACCATTTCGTCGTCTTCGACTGCGCCGGGGTCATCTTCTGGCTCAGGTGGTGGCGGTTCCTCGGGCGGTGGTGGTGGCGGAGGAGGCGGTGGTGCTTGGTAGTAATCTAACGCGTTTTTCCTAAATAAGTATCAATTGCCCCATCATCATGCATGTTGAAAAAAGTCTTGCTGGCAATGGGTTCGCGCACTTTCCCGTCTGCCACAAATATAATTTCGTCCGCCGCTCGCAACGCTTCTTCTGGTTGATGTGTTACCATCAAAACTGTCAAACCATGCTCATGCCTTAAATCTGAAACCAAATCGAGCATGTCATGGCGCAGCCCAGGATCAAGCGCTGCAAAGGGTTCATCAAGCAATAATATTTTGCGTTTCCGCACCAGCACCCGCGCCAATGCCACACGCTGGCGTTCACCGCCCGATATAGATCCCGGTTTTTGCCTTGCATATTGCGCAAGGCCAACGCGTTCCAGAGCAGCATGCACCTGTTCTTGTTGATCGCTGTTAAGTTTCAACGAAGGCGAAATGCCCAATGCCACATTGTCCCAAACACTCATATGCCCAAACACATTATGATCTTGAAACACCATACTGACTGGGTGTGCAGCGGGTGAGACATTTTGCATATTTGAGCTATCAAGCCAGAGTTTACCGCTTTCAAGTTCTTCAAATCCTGCGATGATTGACAGCAGTGTTGACTTGCCCGAACCACTGCCACCTAGCACCGCCGCAAAAACCTGGGGCTTGACGTGAAGAACAATTTCCAAAGCAAATTTCCCACGTTTAAACTGGGCTTGTTCAATCAAAATCATTTTCAGTTCCCAATTTCTGCGCCAATGCTGCAAATCCTAAACTGATGATCGCCAACAATAACGCCGTGCCTGCTGCCGCATCGCCCCGGTAGTGTCCCATTTGGCTTTGGATAAGCGAGGGCAAAGTAACAATACCCTGATTTCCAAGCAGAGTAATCGCCGTCAAATCGCCCAGTGACAAAACAAAAGCGAGTAACAAAGCTTGGGTCAATGGCCGACGCATCAGAGGTAGATCAATATTGATCAATTTCTGCCAAGAGTTAAATCCCAACTGCTTGCAAAGTCGGTCATGCCATTTCATGTTGCGGTCAAATGCAGGAGCCAGAATTGAAACTGCGAAGGGTAGGGCCATCAGAGCATTGAGTGCAATTATAGTGGCGAGCACCACATCGATCCGATCATTCACGCCGCGCAACAGCAAGAACCAACCTGTCGCCATGACCGCAGGCGGAACAATCAGCGCTGCGAGTGAAATGCTCCGCGAAAACCAGTCCGCGCCCTGAGCTATTTTCCAAGCGAGCAAAACAGTCGTTAAGGCAGAGGCTGTGCCAATTGCGAAACTGAAAACAATTGCGTTTAACAATTGGGTGCTAATTGCAATTTGACCAAGACCTCCAAATATTAAAGCAAGCATCGGTGGCACTATAAAAATTGTACCCAAAACGATCAATCCATAGTCAGTGGTGCGTGACAAGATATCATTTCCGTCAAATCGCCTTTGAATGAACAGCGTCGTCGCATGAGTAAAATTTTGCAACATCATGCGCCCTGAAAGCGCCACTAAAATCAAACACAAAAAAATTTGCAAAACCGCCAGCGTCAAAGCTCGCCCAATATCAAAATCAAGTCGCAATGACTGATAGATAGCCACTTCCAAAGTTGTTGCAGACGGCCCACCCAGAGTTAGCACAATCACAAAACTTGCTGCACAAAGTAGAAAAATCAGTGCACTGACGCGAGGTATAACATTGCGAAAAACTGGCCATTCGACATGTCGAAAAACAGCCCAATCTGAAAACGAAAGTTGTGCCGCTAACCTAAAATTTTCAGGCGAAATATTTTCGCTCGCTTCATAAAATAATCGCACCGCCAGCGGCAGATTGAAAAAAACGTGAGCCATTAAAATACCGCCAAGCCCATAAAAGCTCACGTATTCACCCAACATCTGCTTGGCGCCATAAATTTGCGAAAGCGCCAAAATAACAACAATAGCCGGCAAGGCCGTGGGCACAGCAAACAATCGCAGCAACCAAGCATGCCCGACAAAATCCCGCCGCGCCAATGCGCGCGCAATGAACAGTCCGGGGATGACCGACAACACAGTTGATAAAAAAGCTTGCTTCAGCGTAAACCACAAAACAGCAGCAATGCCACTATCAAGTTGCAAAGCTGCAAACCCACCCCGCGATAGAGCAAACCAAAACAGCGGAACAAATCCCAGCAAAACACCGCCCAGCACGACCAACTGGGCGGCGGCGCTTTGAACAAAAAAGCGATTAGCCATTCACGGCTTTAAACCATTCATTGATCCATTCGCGCCGATGCGCATTAACCTCTTGAGGAGAATAAAGCAGAGTCTTTGCAGGCTTCACCAATTTATCAAACGCAGGTGGCAAAGGCGCGGTGGTAGCACTCGCTGGCATCATCCAATTGATTGTCGGAATGTTGTCTTGAAACCCCGGTGTCAAAATAAATTCCATAAATTTTTGAGCCAGCGCTTTGTGTGGCGAAGCCTCAATCAACCCCGCCACCTCAACTTGCAAATAGTGCCCTTCGGCAAAATTTGCGGCTTGGTATTTGTCGGATTTCTCCTCAATTATATGATAGGCAGGCGAGGTGACGTATGAAAACACCATTGAAACTTCACCCTTGGTAAAAAGCGAATAAGCTTCGCTCCAACCTGGCGCAGTTATCAAAACGCGCTTCTTCAAGATTTTCCATTTATCGGAAGCTTGGTCGCCATAAACCTGTTTCATCCAAAGTAAAAATCCAAGACCAGGTGTAGACGAACGCGGATCTTCCAAAGCAATTTTTAAATTAACATCGCCGTTCACCAACTCGTCCAAGCTTTTCGGCGGTGTCTTTACCAACTCAGTGTTATAAACAAACGCAAAGTGCCCGAAATCATATGGCAAAAATTCCGTGTCAGTCCAACCGCCCGGCACCTTTGCGCGGGCAACATCTACGCCGTGCTTTCCAAATAACCCTGTATCATGCGCTTCTGCCGTCAGGTTTGTATCAAGGCCTAAAACCAAATCTGCCTTCGTGCCGGTACCTTCCAGTTTCAAGCGATTGAGTAAAGCAACGCCATCACCAAGCGAAACCCATTTTATTTCGCAGTCGCATGTTTCTTCAAACTTTGCTTTAATTTTGGCGCCCGGGCCATAATCGCCCGCAAAGCTTTCATAGGTATAAACCGTCAAAATATCCTTCGCTTGGGCCACAGCACCAAGGGCCAAAAACATCGCGGTTGTTAAGAGTAGTTTCTTCATCATTCCTCCAAAAATCGGATTTGAATGAGAGTGGGCGCAAGAATACGCCCGCCCACAATCCCTCCGCTGGCATAATCCAGATCAGGTTCAGCGGGTTTAGGCGATAAAGCCAGTCTCAGCCACAATGGCACCCCGTTGAGAGCAATTGCAGTATTAATCTTGAACAGGTGCGCTGGCAAGAGGCATCTGCTAGAGGGTGCTCATGTCAAAATTCGGAATACTCCTGGGTGGAACTGTTAAACCCACCAAGCGATTGAAAAAACAGTTGCAAAGCGCTCGTGTCATTGCAGCTGACAGCGGCATGCAACACGCTGACCCTTTAAATCTTAAACCTGAACTGTGGGTTGGTGATTTCGATTCGGCTAGCAGCCATCTCCAGAAAAAACATGCCAATGTGCCGCGCCAAACTTACGATGCAGATAAAGATGCAACAGATGGTGAGATCGCCATTGCCGAAGCTTTGCGGCGCGGTGCGACCACTCTCATATTGGTCGGAGGCTTCGGTGGCCAGTTCGATCACACTTTGGCCCATGCCGGATTTTTGTTAGGCCTTGCCAAGCGCGGCATGGACATATTCATGACATCCGGCGACGAGGAAGCCCATGCTTTGATTGACGAACTGGAGATTGACGATTTAAGCGTGGGCACCAGATTAAGCATTGCTCCTATGGCAGACTTGCGCGGTCTCACGCTTACAGGCGTCAAATGGCCATTGCATAAGCGTGATGTGCCGCTGGGATCAGCATTGACCCTATCAAATATTGTAGAAGGCACAGTGCGCATGAACATGCTAAGCGGCTCAGCCTTAGTCATCACCTATCCACTTGAATCGGAATAAAATGAGTATTTTTAAAATTGATCGCATTGGTAACAAAGGCGACGGCATTGGCCAGATTGGCGAAGCGAATGTATTCGTCACAAAAGTTCTCAGCGGCGAAACCGTTGAAATGGTTCAAGGCAAACTGAAGCGCATTGTTGAACCCTCACCGGATAGACAAGATGCTTTCTGCGTTTACTACAACAGCTGCGGCGGATGCAAATTTCAGCATTGGAAACACGCACCCTATGCCGAATGGAAACGGTCCCTCGTTGTTGATGCGCTGAAATCACAAGGCATTGATGCCTTGGTTTCGCCCTTGGTTGATGCCCACGGGGCAGGGCGCAGGCGCGTCTCGCTCCATGTGCGCCAAATCAACGGAGTTTGGGTTGCAGGTTTTATGGAAGTGAGATCGCATGATCTTGTCGCCATCGAAAACTGCCCCGTGCTTGTGTCGGCGCTGAAGGACGCACCGTCAATTGCTTCAAGTTTCGGCCCGTTGCTCGGCAATAGTGATGTGATGATTACAGTGGCTGACAATGGCTTGGATGTGGCCATTAAAGCTGAACGCCAAGCCTCCAACAAACACATCGCGCAATTCCGAATGATCATGGAAAAATTCAATATATTGCGCTTGGCCTTGAACGAAGAAGTTGTCGCGCAATTAAGCGTGCCCGCCGTTGCCATGGGTGCGGCCAACGTACAATTGCCCCTCCATTCATTTTTGCAAGCAACCGCGGCGGGCGAGGAAGAACTTGTTCGTTTGATAAAAGAGCCACTTCGCAAAGCCAAAAACATTCTCGATCTTTTCTGCGGCGTCGGCCCCTTCACTTTCCGTTTAGCTGAAAATGCAAAAGTTCATGGTATCGATTTAGATAAAAGCGCCATTGCCAACATGTTGCATTCCACGCGCTTTGTTCAAGGCCTGAAACCCATCACGGCTGAAGCGCGCGATCTATTCGACAATCCCTTGGTTCCAGAAGAACTCAATCTCTATGATACAGTCGTGATTGATCCCCCGCGCGCAGGCGCTGAAAACCAAGTCAAAAACTTAGCCAAATCAAAAGTCAAACGCATCGTTTCCGTGGCTTGTGACGCGCAAACATTCGCCCGCGACGCAGCAATTCTGGTGAAGGGTGGTTATAAACTGGGCGCCATCACTCCTGTTGACCAATTCAAATTTTCTGCGCATGTGGAAATTGTTGCAAGCTTTGTGAGATAAAAATATGTCGATTGCATTTGTATTCCCCGGTCAAGGCAGCCAAGCGATTGCCATGGGCAAATCCTTGGCAGATCAATTTCCCGCCGCCCGCACAGTATTTCAAGAGGTGGATAGCGCCTTAGGCCAACATCTTTCAAACATCATGTGGAACGGCCCTGAAGCTGAACTCACCTTAACCGAAAATGCCCAGCCAGCCTTGATGGCCGTCAGCATGGCAGCCCTTCGGGTCTTGGAAGCCGAACACGGCATCACTGTTGCCAACACAGCTAAATTTGTAGCAGGCCATTCACTGGGCGAATATTCAGCGCTCGCTGCGGCTGGAACCTTTTCCATTGCCGATACGGCACGCCTTCTGAAAATAAGAGGCAAAGCCATGCAAGCCGCAACCCCAGTCGGCGTCGGCGCCATGGCCGCATTGCTCGGTCTCGATTTTGCCACTGCTTCTGCTGTTGCCGCCGAAGCCGCCCAAGGCGAAGTTTGCCAAGCCGCCAATGATAATTCAGACGGTCAGGTTGTCGTCTCAGGCTCCAAAGCAGCCATCGACCGCGCCATCGAAATCGCCAAAGCCAAAGGTGCAAAACGCGCGATTCTTTTAACGGTGTCAGCACCATTCCACTGCGCACTCATGCAACCCGCCGCCGACGCAATGGCGAAAGCCTTGAGCGAGGTGCAAATGCACGCACCATCAGTTCCACTCGTCACAAATGTTTTAGCATCGCCAACCAGCGATCCAGCAATCATTCGACAGAAGCTGGTGGAGCAGGTGACAGGCACCGTCCGCTGGCGTGAAAGCGTGGGGTTGATGGCGGCCCAAGGCGTTAAAGTTTTTGTTGAAATAGGTGCAGGTAAAGTATTGACCGGACTCGCAAAAAAGAATGCAGCCGAAGCTGTCGCCATGGCCTGTGGCACGCCTGACGACATCGCTGCCGTAGCAGCCCATTTGAAGCAAGGATAATCATGTTCAACCTCACCGGAAAAACCGCTCTCATCACCGGCGCATCAGGCGGCATCGGCGCCGCCATTGCCAAAACCCTTCATGCGGCGGGTGCCACCATCGCCATATCAGGCACTCGTCAAGCCGTGCTTGAAGAGTTAAAATCCCAAATCGGTGAAAACGTTCACGTTATACCATGTAATTTATCAAACGCCGAAGACGTCGAAAAATTGATCCCCGCCGCTGAAGCGGCGATGGGCGGTCTCGACATTCTGGTGAACAACGCAGGTATAACTAAAGACGGTTTAGCCATGCGCATGAAAGACGAAGACTGGCAAAGCGTGATTGATGTTAACCTCACTTCAAATTTCCGCCTCTGCCGTGCCGCCATGCGCGGCATGATGAAAAAGCGCTGGGGCCGGATTATCAACATCACATCGATTGTGGGCGTGACGGGCAATCCGGGCCAGGTGAATTACGTGGCTTCAAAAGCGGGCATCATCGGCATGACCAAATCCATCGCCCAGGAGTTGGCCGCCCGCAACGTCACGGCGAACTGCGTCGCCCCTGGCTTCATCGCCACACCGATGACGGATGTGCTGAACGACAAACAAAAAGAAGCAATCTTGGGCCGCATCCCCGCTGGCCGCATGGGTGGGCCAAGCGATATTGCAGCAGCGGTCATTTATCTAGCTTCAGACGAAGCAGGCTACGTCACGGGCCAAACCCTGCATGTCAACGGCGGCATGGCGATGATTTAAACGATTTGCATTTGGCAAATCGTCGATTTCAGAAAAAAGTCTTAAAAGTGAATAAAAAAATACCCTCTTTTGACGGCAATCACTTTTGTGCTAACAGAAAGCGCGGTGTGGATTGAGGGGGCCTGTTCAGGTGTCCAATTCGGCTGCATATGAATGAAACAAGGACAGTAACACATGAGCGATACCGCTGAACGCGTAAAAAAGATCGTAGTTGAACATCTGGGCGTTGATGCCGACAAGGTGAAGCAAGAAGCGAGCTTTATTGATGATCTGGGTGCCGACAGCTTGGACACGGTTGAACTCGTGATGGCTTTCGAAGAAGAATTTGGCATTGAAATTCCAGACGACGCGGCTGAACACATTCAGACCGTTGGCGATGCTGTGAAATTTATTGATAAAACTTCCGCCTAATTATGTGCCTCATTTTATGGGGCAATTTTGAAGTTTGTTGCGCGGGGGCAGGGCGTTTTACGCATCCTGTAGCCCCGCGCTTCTATGTTTAATCCAATCTCAAAGTGAGGTTCCGTCATGCGCCGCGTTGTCATCACAGGTTTAGGTATGGTCTCGCCTTTGGCGTCCGATGTTGAAGGCACTTGGTCCAAATTATTGGCTGGCCAATCAGGCGCTGGCCCCATCACAAAATTTGATGCATCCGGCTTTCCTGCGCGCATTGCATTCGAAGTCAAAAATGGCGACGGCACAAATGGTACCTTAAACCGCGATCTCCATGTCGATTCTAAAGACCAACGCCGATTCGATGATTTTATCCAGTTTGCGTTGATCGCTGCCAAGCAAGCCTTGGCCGATGCAAACTACGCCCCCAAAACACCAGACGAACAATATCGTGCAGGTGTCATGGTCGGCTCTGGCATAGGCGGCTTGCCCAGCATCAATGAAAACGCATTATTGTTAGCTGAAAAAGGCTACCGCAAAATCAGCCCCTTCTTCATTCCAGGCTCATTGATCAATCTGGCCTCTGGCCTCATCTCAATAAATTGCGGCCTCAAAGGCCCAAACTCGGCAGTGGTCACCGCCTGTTCCACAGGCGCTCATGCCATTGGTGATGCCGCCCGCATTATTATGATGGACGATGCAGATGTGATGGTCGCAGGCGGTGCCGAAGCCTGCATATCAACACTTGGCATCGCAGGTTTCATCGCCTGTCGCGCACTCTCCACTCACTTCAATGACACGCCAACCAAAGCCTCGCGTCCCTATGATAGAGACCGTGATGGTTTCGTTATGGGCGAAGGTGCAGGCGTCGTCGTTTTGGAATCATTGGAACACGCTCAGGCACGCGGCGCCAAAATCTATGCCGAAATCATTGGTTACGGCATGTCGGGCGATGCCCACCACGTCACAGCCCCTGCTGAAGATGGCGATGGAGCATACCGCTGCATGAAGTCAGCACTCCGTCGTTCTCAAACCATGCCAGGCGATATTGATTATATCAATGCCCACGGCACATCCACACCGTTGGGTGACGAGATTGAGCTGCGCGCTGTTGAGCGCTTGCTTGGCAATGATGCGTCAGGCCTTCATATGTCTTCTACCAAATCAGCAACAGGGCATTTGTTGGGTGCCGCTGGCGCCATTGAAGCAATCTTCTCGGTGCTTGCAATCCGCGACAATGTTTGCCCACCGACTTTGAATTTAGACAATCCATCAGTTGAGACCAAAATCAATCTTGTTCCAAAAACGGCAATTAAAAAATCGATCAACACAGTTCTGTCAAATTCTTTTGGTTTTGGTGGTACCAACGCATCCTTGCTAATGCGCCGTTTTGCGGCCTAAAGTTGTGCGTCTCGGAGGGTAGTGAGTGATCGACGAACAACCGCCAACACGCGTACCGGATCCAGTATTGCCCAAAGTGCGTCGCAGCGCCTTTATGCGCGTGTTTGGATCGCTGTTTGCCCTACTGTTTGTCGTTGGTGTATTGATCGCACTTCTGGGCAGCTGGGCGTGGCTGACGTTTACTGCCCCAGGCCCGCTTAAAACCAAAAAAATCTATGAAATAACCAAAGATTTGGACCGCACACAAATCGCTGTTGCCCTTCAAGACCAAGGCATCATCGCTGACGCGCGAATCTTTAGTGCCGCTGCCGCAGTGAATGGTGTTCGCGGCGGAAGATTGAGGGCGGGTGAGTTTGAATTCCCAGCTGGTGTCACAATGGAAGAGGCGCTCAGCATGATCACTGCGGGCCGCTTCTTGACCTATAAAGTGACTGTCCCTGAAGGTTGGACATCACAAATGGTGATCGCCCGCCTTAATGAACAAAAAGAATTAGAAGGCGACATAAAAGCCGTTCCACCTGAAGGTTCAATTCTGCCTGATACATATGTATTTCGCCGTGGCCTTACCCGCCAAAAACTTATTGACGATATGCAGGCCGCCCAAACAAAATTGTTAGATGTGCTTTGGCAAAGCCGCCCCGCGACGACAAAGCTCAAAACGCCACAAGAATTAGTGACGATGGCTTCAATAGTAGAAAAAGAAACTGGCGTTGATGAAGAAAGACCAAAAGTAGCATCAGTATTTTTAAATCGTCTCGACCAAAATATGCGCCTGCAATCAGACCCCACAATTATCTATGGAATTGTCGGTGGTAAAGGCAAACTTGATCGACCATTGACCAAGTCTGATATTGAAACGTCTACGCCATATAACACTTACACAATAAGTGGTTTGCCGCCGGGCCCGATCGCTAATCCCGGCAAGGCAGCGCTTCAAGCGGTTCTCAATCCTGATGCAACAAAATATCTATTCTTTGTAGCAGATGGCACAGGCGGCCATGCATTTGCCTCGACCTTGGAAGAACATAATGCGAATGTAAAAAAATGGCGCGCGCTCCAAGCGACAACCGACGGGGCAGCCACAGTCACGACTGAACCGGACAATGCTGTAAAACCTGATGCTGCAAAAGCCACAGGGGCAAAGGTTGCTCAACCCGTGCCTCAGCCAGAAGACGCTGCTGTTCCAGCTGATCCAACAATCCCTCAGCCTGAAACTGATGCTGTTCCACCTGAACCAGACCCAGTTCCAGCTGTTGCACCTACTGTCGTAAAGCCGGGTTCAACGGTCAAAGTAAACGGCAAGCAAGTGCCCATTCCAATCCCGAAGAAGCCAAAGAAATAAAGCGCTTTCTCTTCTAAACTTTCCACAAATTCGATTCGAAGGCGACACAAACGAGATGACTTTGGCAAGTATGACGGGCTTCTCCAGCAAGGTCGGCAACATTGATAATTTCTCATGGGTCTGGGAACTCAAGAGCGTGAACGGCAAAGCATTGGATGTGCGATTTCGCGCTCCACAAGGCTACGACCACCTCGAAATTCAATGTCGCAATGCAATTATGCAAAGCTTCAAGCGCGGCAATATTCAAGCTTCTTTGTCGATCAGTAATGGCAGGGCACAAGAAAAACTCACGATCAATGCCGAGGTGATGGATCAATATCTTGCACTCGCCCAAGACCTTCATAGCCGCATGGGTGGTGAAGCACCTCGCGCTGATAACTTGCTCGCCATGCGCGGTGTTCTCGAAGTCGTGCCAGTTGCCGTAACTGAGACAGAGCAACTGTTGCGTGACACCGGTATTATTTCAACCCTGAACGAAGCCGTCGTTGCCTTGAACGCAGCTCGCTTGGAAGAGGGTGCGCGTCTTAATGAAACTCTTAACGCTCAAGTAAACCGCATCAGTGAGCTAGCCCAAGCGGCAAGTGATAATCCAGCCCGCAGCGTTGACGCCATCAAGGCCCGTATCAAAGAGCAAATCGCGCGGCTGCTTGAAACCAGCAATAGTTTTGATCCTGATCGCCTGCATCAAGAAGCAGTTATGATTGCCACGCGCGCCGACATTCAAGAAGAGATTGACCGACTGAATGCCCATGTTGCCGCTGCACGTGACTTGCTGATCAGTAAAGAACCAGTGGGCCGAAAACTTGATTTTCTCGCGCAAGAGTTTAACCGTGAAGCGAACACATTGTGCTCCAAGGCCGGAGATAAAACCATGTCTAGCATTGGCCTAGAACTCAAAACCATTATCGATCAGTTACGCGAACAGGTTCAGAATATAGAATAAAATGGCCACACACACTCATATCCCACGTCGTGGCATTTTATTTGTCATGTCATCGCCATCAGGCGCTGGCAAAACCACGTTGTCGCGAAAACTCCTCGCAGCAGATGGTAACATTTCGATGTCGGTTTCTGTAACCACTCGCAAACCTCGGCCAGGCGAAATTGATGGCCGGGATTATCATTTTATTTCACAGCTTCAATTCGACAAAATGGTTGAAAACAAACAACTCCTCGAATGGGCCACAGTGTTTGGCAATTCTTACGGAACGCCGCGAAAGCCGGTCGAAGTAGCGCTCAATGTTGGCTGTGACGTTTTGTTTGATATCGATTGGCAGGGCACGCAACAATTGGCTCAAGCCATGGAGGACGACCTGGTGCGCATTTTCATTATGCCACCCACTGCAGATGTTTTGCGGGATCGTTTGATTGGTCGTAATCAAGATTCTTCATCCGTTGTTGCAAAGCGAATGGCCGAGGCTCCCCGTGAAATCAGCCATTGGCCTGAATATGATTATGTCGTTGTGAATGATGAAATTGAAAGCGCGCATCGTCAAATCACAGCAATAGTCACCGCTGAAAGATTGCGTCGCCGCAGACAAGTGGGGCTCACTGAATTTGTCAGAGAAATGACAAAAAAATTATAATCAGAGTTTTTTTAAAATCTGAGCTAGCCGCGCAAAATCTGACACGGATAATTCCTCAGCTCGTTTCTGTGGCTCAAGTCCCAAGTTTTCCAAAACTGCTTCAGGATTTTCAAAGACCGCCTTCAAGCTAGAGCGTAGCATTTTGCGGCGTTGACCAAACCCCGCCGCCGTAACGCGTTCCAAGTTCTTTAACTCGCAAATCGGCTCGCAAACTGCTCGCGGCACCAGATGCACAATGCTCGATGTAATTTTAGGTGGCGGCGTAAACGCACTGCGATTCACATCAAATAATTTCTGCGCCGTGCAACGCCACTGGCTGATGATCGAAAGTCGCCCATAATGTTCGGTGCCCGGCTTTGCAACAATCCGCTCAGCTACTTCTTTTTGAAACATTAGCGTGAGCGATGAAAACCAAGGCGGCCATACCTCATCACTAATCCAACCGAGCAACAATGCCGTCGCCACATTGTAAGGTAGATTGGCAACAATTTTTGCTGGGCCGACTATGACGTCGCGCCAATTGACTTCAAGCGCATCAGCAGAAATCACTTCAAGTCGTCCCGGATAGGCTGCCGAAATTTCAGCCAATGCGGGAAGGGTGCGTTCGTCGCGCTCCACTGCAATCACGCGCGAAGCACCTTCCATCAGTAGGGCACGTGTTAATCCGCCGGGGCCAGGGCCAATCTCAACAATAGTAACGCCGTCCAAACTACCTGCAGCCCGCGCAATGCGCCGTGTTAAATTCAGATCAAACAAAAAATTCTGACCGAGAGATTTTTTAGCTGCCAGTCCATGCGTCGCAATCACCTCGCGTAAAGGTGGCAATCCGTCGTCGTTCATATTTGTGCAGCCATCGATGACGCTAACCGAATAGCGGCAATCAAACTTGTTGGGTTCGCGGTGCCTTTGCCGGCAATCCCCAAAGCGGTTCCATGGTCAGGCGAAGTCCGAATAAACGGCAATCCCAAAGTCACATTCACCCCACCATGAAAATCCAATGTCTTCACCGGGATCAAAGCTTGGTCATGATACATGCACAGGATCGCATCATAAGTCGCCCTTGCCTCAGGATGAAACGCTGTATCAGCAGAAATTGGCCCAAACGCATGAATGCCCGCAGCTTTTAATGCCACAACAGCAGGCGCCACCACCATCTGATCTTCTTTCCCCATCGCGCCATTTTCGCCCGCATGTGGGTTTAAACCCGTCACAGCAAGCCGTGGCTCTGCAATCCCAAACCAACGTTGCAAGGCATTTGCCACCACTTTCCCCTGCGTAACAATCGCCTCAGTCGTTAATGCCTTGGGCACATCAGCCAGCGGAATATGCACAGTAATGGTCACAGCCCGCAGCCCTGCGCCGACCAGCATCATCACTTCGCTCACATCATGCCCAGCCGCCCGCGCCAGTGAAGCTAAGTAATCCGTATGGCCTTGATGTTTAAACCCCACATCATAAAGCGTTTCCTTCTGAATAGGATTAGTCACCATACCAGAAGCCGCTCCTGTCAAACAAAGCCGAACGGCTTCATCAATAGCAGCAATCACCGCAAAAGAATTTTGCGCATCTAGCTTTCCCGCAAGTGACGAAACGGGCAGGGAGCGATGCAAAACTGGAACTCCGCGTGAAAAAACCCCCGCAGAGTCGGCCAGACGTTCAATTGAAATGAACTCAACATCAATTCCAGAAGCCCGCGCCCGCGCCTCAAAAACTGTGCCATCACCAATCAAACAAAAACACTTTGAAACGTCGGCCCGAAATGCTGTCCAAGCCCGCGCCGTAATCTCCGGCGCAACTGACGCTGGTTCACCCATCGTCAAAACCAGAGGCATTTTATGTGAATGTGAAGCCATTGCCTATTTTGCGTAAGACTGATCTTTATATTCAATCACTGCCGTCTGGCGCATGATCGCAACATATTTGGCCTCAACTTTGTCAAATTTTTTATTGAGGGCAATATTCTCAATTTGCTGGCGTGTGGGCATCGTCGCTTTGACAGGCGGCGGGGTGATTGTTCGCTTGCCACATAGAGCGATCGCTTGGATGCCTTTGGGCCCGCGCACTGGGCCTATAGCACGGCCCACACCCTTTGCCTCAAGTGCCGCTTTCAATTGCGGCGGCAATTTCTTTGCATCAGCTTCAATCGCCTTACCAACTTTAACATTGAAAATACCAGCGGCGGCCGAACGCGCAGATGCACATCCCTTAAATTTTTGCAAATATTGCCCCGCCTCGATTGCTCGTGATTGCAACAGTTGCGGATCACCACCTTCAACTGGGAAATCAATTTGTAGAATCGTATAGACATTAATTGGCTGTCGGCGTGGGTCAGCCATAATGACAGCGACTTGGCCTTTGATTTGTTTGGTCACAGTATTAAATTCTTTGTCGACTTCACCTTGATCAACCGCAATTTTTTCTTTGAATTTAGCACTTAAAAGACGACTAAATGACATTTGCGCAGCAATATATTGGCGAAAATTACTGAGCGATATTCCAAGCCCACTGAATTTCTTTTTAAGACCGAATTCATCTGTCTTCAAATTTTTCGCCATACCACCCACGCGCTCATCAATTTCTTTATCAGTCGGATCAATCTTAAGACGCCTAGCCTCGCCAATTTTCACCCAGTCATTGATCAAGTCATTGCCAATCTTACGACGGTCGAAGCCTGATTTTTGTCCCAAGATACCGAGCAATTTAATGCGTTGATCAATGTCAAAGGTCGTAACGGGTTGATCATTAACAGTAGCGATCACTGATGAAGACTCTTGGGCAAAGCTAAATGAACTTAGCCCCACCACTAGCAATCCCAAAAAACTAAAAATAAAACACTTCATCATCAGAAACTTGTCGAAACGGCGGCCTTGCCCAGAGTCGCAAACTCGATCGACATCATAACCTTGTCCTCGTAAGTCCCTAGAAAAGGATCGCTGGTTCCGGTGTAAGCCACTTTGAAGTTCATGCATTCGCAATCAAATTCCAGTCCAAGTGTTTTACGCGTCAGCTGACTATAAGCAATGTCATATGTCAGCCCGCCAAACACGTCCCATCCATCATCAAGTCCAAACTTGAAATCGCCTTGCGCCCAGTTTTCATCATGAGTGCGGCCATAGTTCGGTTCAGCCTTGATGTTCAAATAGCCCAGATTGGCTGAAATCCTGTCAAAAGTGAGGCTAGCCAAAGCTTCCTGCCGGTGCAGCGCCGAAAAATCATTCAACAAGCGAGCTTCATAAGAAAACGAAACTTCGTCCCAGGGCTGGAAAATCAAATTGGCCACAAGATCAGAAGTATCCCCGCTCAAACCAGATCCAGCCACAAAACTGTTTTGCCCTGCAATATGCAAAGACTCGCCGGCACTAGCGCGCACAAAGCCGCCGCCCGCATCATAATAAGCATACGTCACACCAACATTGGCCCGGGTCCCGCCTTCATAGCGATCAAGCCCAGTAAAGCGATCAGTCAAAAAAAGGCTCGTATGATCAAAATTCAGGGTGATCGCATCTTCGTTGCCCCAACTATCAGTTTTGCCTTGGTCAGTAGCCGAGATAAACTGGAACACGGGGGTAATAATGCTCTGTCCATATTCTGCCGATGATATGAACGGCATGCGCACATCAACACCAACCGAAGGTAAAATCTTTCCAGTGGTTTCTTGCGCGCTCAAAGCACCCGGCACATTGTCTGTAACGTAAACTTCGTTGCGCAGCTTGGCGAAGGGCGAAACCACAACGCCATTATCGGTGATCATTTCGGTCTTCCAACTCAAATCAACCACACCGCGTGTTTGGTCAGTCCCATGGTTCACAGTGGCATAAGGCGTGCTGGTGTCAGTGCGGTGAAGCGAATACGCGCTCCAGTTCAAAGTTAAATCGCCACCAATATCAAGGTCTCGGAAAACATGCTCGCCAGAAACATAAGGCATCGCTGTGGGCATATCGCCTTGTTTGACGTAGGTGCTCAAGGATTGAAAATTTAACAATTGCGCGGAAACATAATTCTGATCCCAAAGCCCAACTGCATAAACTTCATTGTTGGCAATCTCGCGCGAGTCATAACCATAATGGTTCAAGAAAGTGCGGTCGCTGGCAAAGGTGGCGTTCCATCCCCAGTTCCAATCATCACTCAGCGCAAATTTTCCAGAGCTGGTAACAGCCCCCCGCCATTCCTGATCATCAGGAGCGGGCAGACTGGTAAACTGATGCACACCCATGCCGCGAATATTGTATTGGCCAGTCTCGGTCGCCTGCCGCCATTCCAAATCAGCCACAGGACCTTGCTTGCTTGTAATCAGGGGACGAAACGTCAAATCATAATCAGGCGCAATCGCCCAAAAATATGTGGGCGCAATGCCAATCCCATAAGCCCCGCCAACTTTCACATCAGGCACCAGCCAACCAGATCTGCGTTTAACCGATGGATCGGGATAAGTGAAATAAGGTGCCGCAGCAATCGTAACACCGTTCACTTGCAGCTTCGGATTTACATAAGAAATATCATGCGTGTTGTTATCGTGCGTTGCTTTGTCGGCCACCACTTGCCAAAGCGCATTGCCGCTGCGAGTAACGCAATCACTGCAAGCTGTATAAGTGGCGTGTTCATAAACCGTTATCCCGCCTTCATAGCGGCGCGCATATTCTGCCGTAATCGTAACACTATTAGTCAACAGTGCCTGCACATGTTCCGCAAAACCAGCCTTGAACTTGTTGGTCAATTTCATGCTGTCGGCTTTAAGAATGTTGCCGTTCGGCTCGCGTACAACAACCGAACCATTGGCCTTAAAGGCGCCCGACTCAGAGTTATATTCAACACGCGTTGCCACCAGCGTGAAAGGCCCATAAACCAGTTTCACCATGCCGGTCGCCACGGCATTTTTGGTTCTAGGATCATAGGCAATTTTATCAGCCACCACATCAACCTTGGTGCCTTTGCGCGGCAGGGTTAGATTAGGCTCAATCAGCTTTTTCTCGGTAATGGCATGGGCAGGGGGCGCTATATTAAACACACTTAGCCCAAGCAAAATTGCGCCGCAGGAAACTCTTCCCCGCAGCAGGCCAAAGCCTTTGCTTTTTCGCCTACCTAATCCCAAACGCGACCACCCAAGTGATTTCGAAACGTGTAATACCCTTAACGAATTTAAACCGCGCCGTGAAGGGACGAAATATTTCGTAATAATCTGGTGAAAATAGGGTTATTGCGCAGCTTCCGCCTCTGTTGGTTAACGCGTCACTAATGCCCAGTTGAAGGCGCAAGCGCAGCCCGCTAAGCACAGGTAAATTTCACATCAAGGATTCTTCTAATGAAAATAGCCTTTGCCAACGCTACTTTACCAAAGTCGGGCACGATTGTCGTTTTCGCAACGGAAGGCGGTAAGCTGA
>JAYTUV010000031.1:0-9651 GCA_043744395.1 Aestuariivirga sp. | reverse complement strand
CAGCGCATCAAGCTTGGCTGGGCAAAGCGCGCGAGACGATTGACAACGCGCAAATGAGATATTTCATCGTGCACATGCACCGGTTGTTAGATCCGGCGACGGATCAGAAACCCTAAATTTTTCCCGCATGCTGCAAAATACGCAACGGAAAATGATCAACCACATCGGCCACTAAGACTTTGCGCACTTCGGCGCAGTCAGCGTGCATCTGAGTGACCAATTCATCGACACCTTTAAAGGTTTTATCAGGCCTGATGAGATCGACGAAGTTGACCATGAGAATTTTTCCGTAGAGGTCGATGTCTTGATCGAGCAGATAGACTTCTAAAAATGTGCGCTTTGTATCGAAAGTTGGTCTGTCACCAAAATAGGCGGCACCCTGCCAAACTGGTGTTGAAGACGGAGAGGCGGCATCGCGGGCTGTCACGGCGTAGATACCACGAAATGGTTCAGCGCCCGGATCGAGAATGATGTTCGCGGTGGGGAAACCGATGGTGCGGCCGCGTTGATCACCTGGCACCACTTCGCCCATGACAATCCATTGGTAGCCCAGTTCATTGGCAGCGGCCCGAACATGGCCCCGGCGCAGGCTGGTGCGGATCGAGCTTGAAGAGAACGGCGCATGGCCATCGCCATCGTCAGTCACTTGATCCACCACGGTGACGTCGAAATTATTTTTGGCGCCGACATCGCGCAGGTTTTCCGAGCCACCACGGCGACCCTTGCCGAAATGAAAGTCATATCCGGACACGACATGTGAAACGCCGAGACGCTGTACCAGATGTTGAAGAATGAAGTCGTCTGCTTCGAGGTTTGCTAGTTTTTCATCAAA
Organism: Aestuariivirga sp.; assembly: GCA_043744395.1. Classification (GTDB taxonomy): domain Bacteria; phylum Pseudomonadota; class Alphaproteobacteria; order Rhizobiales; family Aestuariivirgaceae; genus Aestuariivirga. The sequence continues at coordinate 8,819 of JAYTUV010000031.1, read as the reverse complement.
CGCAATTGTCGCCGTGAAATCGGCTCCGAAGGCTGCTGTGAGACGCGCTTTCAAGGGATGAGGCGTTAGGCGGAATACGGGTTCGGCAGGTCGGAAGAACGACCGAGGATGCGGTTCAAATGTGAGAATGCCCCAAGGCTTGTTGGTTTCCTTGGCTTTCCGGCGCGCAATATCAAGAAGTTCCTGGTGGCCCCGATGTAACCCATCGAAGTTCCCGATGGCCACCACACCACCGCGCAATGACTCTGGAAACTGACTGGTTTGCTCAAACACTTTCATGGGTGGGGACTTAGCTAAAAGTTCAGGCCCAGTCTAGTTCGAGCATGCTTCTTAGGATTTGGGCTTTGGGAATAGCCCTCTTAACTCGGCCGACGATATCATCGCCGGAGTTTATGCCGCCCGTGATGAAAACGCATGGCACACCAAAATCTGCTGCGCCTTGGATATCGGTTGCAGGGCCATCGCCGATTGCTAGGATTTGAGATTTTGAAATGGGGAGGCCCCAGATGCGTTCGGCTTTGGCTGTGGCCAACTCATAAATGGGCGCATAGGGTTTGCCAGCCATTGAAACTTTTCCGCCCATATTGGTAAAAACTTCCGCTATAGCCCCTGCACAAGGCAGCAATCTTGATCCTTTCTGAACCACTTTATCAGGATTGGCGCAAATCATCGTAAGACCGCGTCTCTTTACTTCAGCCAACATTTCTACATAATCATTGGCCGTTTCCACAGTCTCATTAAACAATCCACTGCAAACGACAGAGGTTGCTTCGTCCAAAGAAACGCGGGTGACGGCGAGGCCTTCATAGAGGGAATAGTCTCGCGCAGTACCTATATGAAAAATTTTGTTGCCTCCAAATTTGCTTATGAGTTCACGCGTTGCATCACCTGATGTGATGACGCCATCATAAGTATTGGCATCAACACCGAGTTGATCAAGGTGATTTATGACATTCGTTGAAACATTGGGTGAATTCGAAACCAGGATAACTTTACCACCATTATGGCGGTGATTGATGAGTGTCTTCACAGCTGTCGGAAATGGCGCATCGCCATTATGGACAACGCCCCAAATATCACAGAGCCAGATCGGATATTTCTGCGAAAGGTCTTTCATTGACTACGCGGCGGCGTGGAAATCATGTGCCGCGTTTTCAACAACATCTTTCTTGATGCGGCGAGGCGCTGCAAAACAGGGGCCTGAAACAAGACGGGTTATTTGCGGAAGTTTGCCGATGATACGTGGGTCGGAAACTGCACTGACGATCATTTGCACACGCGAAGCTCTGGCGGTTTGAGTGAAGCTGGCCATTGCCAAAGATGGGCCGTGAATTGGATCAATGGCCGAAGCGTCAAGACTGACAAAGCGCACGTTCAACGTATTCATGGCAACCAGATCGAGACCGGAAATTGAAACGTTGGATAGAGCAAACCTTGCGCCTTGCCGCGCCAATGAGGCCAAACCTTCCAGCGCCTTGTCTGTGAGACCTGCCAACATGGTGTGTGGAAATTCAAACATAAGACCCGCAGCAACATCTGAAGCAGATTTACGATCTGCATTTATTTGGGCAACTGATTCAGGCGAGGCCAAAGTCGATGCACCAATCGGCACTAAAATATTCAGCTGAGGGTCGCGCTGCCGCAGCTTGCGTAATAACACATCTGCTTCACGCGCTACAAAAATATCAAGCGCTGGTCTGGCACCAATTCTTTCGGCGTGATGCAAGAACAAGTCTGAAGCCATTTCGGCGCCTTGGGCGTCGATCAATGCAAGATGCATGCGGTAATGGGCTGTGCGGCCGATTGCGAGATCGATGATGGGTTCTAGCGAGACGGCTAATTGATCACCAAAGGGGGTGGCTTGCTCTTGCACAGGAGCAGATTGCGCTTCAGTCGGTTCCAATTTTTCAGAAACTTCTTGATTAGAAAGACGCTGTTGTATTTTTGCGTAATCGCTCGTGCGCTGCATGCTGCTTAGCAAGCTGGCATAACTTTCTTTCAATTCCGAAAAACCATGCGACACCGTTTCCCTGTCGTGCTTCATGTCTTGTCTGGTTTGTTCAATCCTGCTGCTCAAGAAATCAGATTGGCTTTTGCCGTCTTTCATGGCGCGTTGGTTTGAAGCTAATTCGGCGAGCATTTCGCTGTGTTCATTGGTGTTGGCCGAAGATCGACGAGATGTCCAAACCAAAACGATGACTTGCGATGCGCCCAAAGCCAGCACGGCAACGACAATGGCCAGCAGTGGTGCAGCACCACCTGCGAGCATGTAAGAACCACTGCCGGCAGCAATCGCAACGCCAAACGCAACGGCAATCACATATGGTATATCTTGCTTTTGCATAGCCTACCCCAAGAAGTGAGTTGAACAGGCTCCCCGCCCGAATCAATCAAGCCCCAGACTAAACAGTCTGAGGCCTGATGTGAATCCCGATTGGATTAGTTATGCGCTTTTAAGTTGTCTTTCTGGTAATCGCACCATCGATGGCGGTGACGATTTCATCGATGTCACTTTTAGTGGCGATGTAAGCGGGGCTGAGGCAGAGCGTGTTGTTAAAGCCCGGGAGCGAACGATTGGTGGCGCCAATGATAACGGCGGAATTAGCCATGCAATCACCCACGATGGCTTGCACCATGGCTTCTGGCAATGGTTCCTTGGTTTCGCGGTTAGACACCAATTCAACGCCTTGGAACAGGCCCATTCCACGCACTTGGCCGATGACCTTATGCTTGGCTTGCAAAGCCTCAAGCTTGCCCATCAGATAGTCGCCCATGTTATTGACGTTATCCAACAGGTTTTCTTCTTCGATGATTTCCATATTGGCAATGGCGGCAGCCGGGCCGCCGGTGCAACCGCCGAAGGTTGAGATGTCGCGGAAGTAGCTCATGGGGTCTGTTGGATCAGCTTTGAACTCATTGAACACAGCTTCAGTTGTGACTGTGCAGGAAATGGCGGCATAGCCAGAGGCAACGCCTTTGGCCATGGTCACGATATCTGGCTGCACGCCAAATTGTTGATAGCCAAACCAAGTTCCAGTGCGGCCCAGGCCACACACCACTTCATCGATGATCAATAACACATTATGTTTTTTGCAAATTTCTTGAACGCGTTCCCAATAGCCTTTTGGAGGAACGATAACGCCGCCGCCTGCAACTACGGGCTCCAGAATGATGCCGCCCACGGTGTCTGCACCTTCGCGCAGGATCACCTCTTCAATGGCGTTGGCGGCGCGCACGCCATAATCTTCCACATCGCCCCATTGCGAGCGATATTCAAGATTATGCGGCACGGGAATGAAGCCCGGTGTGTAAGGGCCGTAGTTTGCGCGGCGCTCTTCTTGGCCGCCAGATGAGAGGGCCGAAATTGTGGTGCCGTGATAATCGCGCTCACGGTAGAGGATTTTAAATTTCTTGCCGTCATATTTGTTATGAGCAATTTGGCGGACGATTTTATAGGCCTTTTCATTGGCCTCTGATCCGGAGTTTGAATAATAAACTCGGGATAGACCCGGCATTTTTTCAATCAGGTTTTTGGCAAATGTGGCTCCGGGGATTGTGCCCATGGCGCCTGCAAAATAATTCAGCTTCACCAGTTGGTCGCGCACGGTGTCGGCAATCTTTACGCGGCCGTAGCCAACGTTGACCGTCCATACACCGCCGGAAACCGCATCAAGATGCTCGCGGCCCGCTTGGTTCCAAACGCGCATGCCCTTGCCTTCGATGATGATTAAGGGATCAACGGTTTCAAATTTTTTGTGCTGTTGCAGATGATGCCACACATGGGCCTTATCGGCTTCGACGATGGCGGTGTAATCATTTTTGGCGTGGATGTTCATGGGGCATGACCTCTGAGACTGCTGATTTCAGGCAGTCTAGCAGAGATCACGCCGCGTTGGAAATGCGCCAGTGGGCCTCAGGCTGCGGGGCCAGATGGATTACTCAAAAAGGAAGAGGATGTTCTGTTTGAGCGCCAGATTGAATTCAACATAACCCAAGCAACGGCGCATTTCTTCGCGGTACACGGCTTTGCGCTTTTGCATCACCTCACCCAATGTATGATGATGAACATCGCCGTTTGCAGGCGGATGAAGCGGGGCCACAAATTTCTGGCCATAGACAATCGCCACATAAGCGCCCGGAGGGGCCGTGTCTTGATCGGTGGCCGGCACCAGATAATCCGCCACATAATCATCGGATTTAGCTTTGGATTCGGCGCGGCAGGTTTTGAAATGAGGCGTGTCTTTCAACGGGTTTATGTCTTCGGCTTTTGCCGTGGTTGCGAGGGCTAATGTTGCCGCTGCTAAAAAACTCAAACTCAATTTACGCATTTCATCACCCAATCTAAAAACACCGCGATCTGGGTTTTATCCTGCAATGGCACAAGGCGTTAGTAAAGTATTAACTGTGGTTAACAGGTATTTAGGATTATTTTATAGCTTTTATGATTTTGTTCTTGACAGCGCACGGTGAAGGTGGCTATATTGGGTACACTCCACAATTCCCTTCCAACTATGAGTTTTGAGCCGATCATGAAAATGAACGTTGGGATAGGGCTTGTGAATCGGCTAGGGTTCTGAAAATTATTTAACAGGCCCATAGCTTTATGTTTGACGACCAACATTCCTTCATCACCAGAAGCTTTTTGCAGTCTAACCTGCATTATGAGTTTCAGGCCTATCTGGATGAAGGGCGCGACGCTGGCGTGTTGGCAAAACTGCAATCTTGGCATTCCAGAGCCAAACTAACCGAAACGCAGGCCGAAAGCGCCTTTATCCAATCCTTCTTTGTTGAAATGTGGGGTTACGGCCAATCTGGCCATGGCAAGACCGATGACCACACGATTTTGCCGAAGTTCGCGATTGCAGGTGCCGGAGCAAAGGGTGGCTCGGGCGAGGCTGATTTGGCGCTCGGTTGGTTTCGTGGCGGCACAGATGCTGTGCCGCAGGTGCTATGCGAGTTTAAAGACATTAGCTCGGAACTTGATACAAAACAAAACCGCAAAGGTTCAAACCTGACTCCTGTTGAGCAATGTTTGAACTACGTGCGGGGCGCGCGCAAAACGCAATTTGGCAACGAGCCCGTTCAAGCTTGGTGGGGCCTTGCCACCGATATGAATGAGTTTCGACTTTATTGGTGGGACAGAGCGCCCGGTCAATGTTTGAAATTCACGATCAGTGGCAAGAAAGATTTGTTCTTTACCTATGATCTTTTGTCAGACGGTGATGATGCAAGGTTCGATCGGTTTCTGTTCCAAAAGCTTTTCCAGCGCGACATGCTGATTTCGCATTCGGGACGACCCACACTTTGGCGCATGGTGGAAAAACAGGGCCACCGCGAAGAAAAGATTGAAGAAGAGTTTTACACTCACTACCGCACTGTGCGGGAACGGCTGTTCAATTTGATCGTGACGCACAACCCGCACCTGTCCGATCGCAAGTCAGACTTGCTGCGTGTTTCGCAAAAACTGCTCGACCGCTTTATATTTGCATTTTACTGCGAAGACATGGGCCAGCGCATGCTGTTTCCGCCGCAGTTTATTCGTGATGAAATATCCCGCCGCAGTATGAGCGAGTATTATGAGGCCGAGGGTACGGATATTTGGGATTTTTTCAGGCGATTATTTACTTTTATGAACGATGGAGGTGTTTTTGGTCAGACGAAAGTGCCTCATATTAATGGTGGATTGTTTGCTGACGATGCGCTGATCAATAGCCTTGTCGTTCCCAATATGATTTTTGCGACACAAGGCCAAGGGCTCAATTCAGCATCCTATTCCAAAGACAAGGCTACACTGCTGTTTCTTTCAGCCAATTATAATTATGCGGCAAAAGGGGATGCAAAGGAAAGCCTGACGCTTTACACACTCGGTCGCATTTTTGAACAATCCATCACCGAGCTTGAATACCGGATTGGTGAACTTGAAAACCGCGACACAGTGGCCAAGCTTTCCAAGCGCAAGCGCGACGGCGTTTATTATACGCCTGAATGGGTGGTGAATTATCTGGTGGATGAAACCATGGGGCCATGGTTTGCCGAGGCGCAAGCCGCCAGCGGCATGAGCGATGGGGAAGCCGTGCCGCAGCAGTTGCAAGCTTATTTAAAAAAGTTGCGAAACTTGCGCGTGGTTGACCCTGCTTGCGGTTCTGGCGCATTTCTTATTTCAGCATTTCGCAAACTTTTGGCCGAGCGGCAAAGACTGGCCAAACAGATGCAGGTGTTGGGATTGAAAGATGAAAGCGGCTTTGGCTTTGATGAAGCCAAGCTGATTTCAGACATTTTGCAGAATAATATTTATGGCGTGGACATAAACCCATCATCGGTGGAAATTGCCAAGCTGGCCTTGTGGTTGCATTCGGCGCGCGCCAATTCTCCACTGTCTTCACTGGATCACACCATTCGCTGTGGCAACAGCTTGGTGGCGCCTGATTGCTGGGCCATGATTGCCCGCAATGATGTGAACGAGGCGCGGGTGAACCCTTTTGATTGGCATGTGGCATTCCCCTTCAAGTTCGACATTGTGCTGGGCAACCCACCCTATGTGAAATTGCAAAACCTGATGAAGGCCGACCCTGATGTGGTGGCCTATATTACCGCACAGCGGGAAGTGGGCACCTATGAAAGTGCAATGACAGGAAACTTTGATCTCTATTTGCCCTTCATTGAAAAAGGCTTGCGGCTTTTGAGTGAGGGCGGGCGCATGGCCTATATTGCGCCCAGCCTTTGGACGGTAAATGAATATGGCGCGGGTTTACGCGGCTTGATGCACCGCACCAAGCAGTTGGAGCGCTGGATTGATTTTAAATCGTTTCAGGTTTTCAAAGAAGCAATCACCTATACAGCGCTGCAATTTTTTACTTGTGGTGCAAATGACGTGGTGAAAATTGCTGCCTCGCCAGATGGTGAGGTGGGGGATGTGTATTGGGGTGATGCTGCGCTCGATGTGGAAGCGGATGCTTTGCGGGCAGATGCTGAGTGGTTGATGCTGACTGGGGAAGCAAAAGCGCTGGTGAACAAGCTGGCGATTAACTGTCTCACTCTCAATGAGAGAAAAACTACCGAGGCAATATTTCAAGGACTCGTAACTAGCGCAGATAGCATCTATCACTTGAAACGCTTGGGCAAAAATAGCTACCTTTGTGAACTTGAAAAAAATCAACAGCTTCAGGTGACCATTGAAGACAGCATAATGAAGCCCTTAATCTCGGGGCCTCAAGCAAAGCGATTTGAAAGTCCCGAAGAGGATAAATATTTACTGTTCCCCTATTTCTCGGACGAGAAGGGCGAAATGCGGTTGGGGACTTCTCAATTCATTCAAAGTAAATTTCCAAATGCTTGGCTTTACTTGAAAAGATTTGAAAGCGAACTCCGTTCCCGCGAAAAGCCAAAAATGGATATCGAAGATGGTTGGTGGGGCTATGTCTATCCTAAAAATCTCGCAAGTCACGATCGTGCCAAATTGATAGTCGCCCAAACTGTGCCCGCCATGCGAGTTAGTGCCGATTATGATGGTGATAAATATCTCAACAACGTGCGCGTGAATGGCATTCTGCCCGCTAAGGGAACAGATCTTTCTTTTTTACTTGGCGTGTTAAACGGGCCAGTTGTTGATTTTGTTTTCCGCCGCATTGCAAAACCAAAAGATGGCGGGTGGTTTGAGGCCAACAAACAATTCATCGCCCCCCTGCCCATCCCACACGCCACCCCCGCCCAACAAAAAGCCATTGGCAAAATGGCCAGGGCTTTGCAGGAAAAATGGACCGAGCGGCGCGACCTTTTGCATGAGGCTGAAGGGCGGCTTTCGGTTTTGCCCCGCGCCACTTACAAGCCCAAATTTCTCTGGCCTGAATTGCCGGAATTGACCGACCTTAAAAAACAAGCGGCAAAAAAATTGATGCCGCATGAGCAAACCGAATTTGCCCATAAATTGCTGGATGAAGAGATTGCCAAAAGTTTGGAATTCCTGCGTGGCTTTTTAAACCGCCGTGCCGAAATGCAAGCTGTTTTTGCCAAAGGTGAATTGATGTTGGTGACGGAAGATACAAAAATTCTCAGCAAGATTTATCTGGATGATGCCAAGCAAGGCAAGTTGCTGGAAAAATATTGGAACTATTTGATTCTCAAGCGTCCGAAGGATGCCACGCGCTTTGCCAAGGATTTGGGCAGTTTTCCATCGGGCATGGAAACGCCTGCGGCAAAGCAATTCATGGGGCGGGTGGACGCGCTTTTGACCGACACTTTGAAACTCCGTGATCTGGAGCAAGAGATGAATGAAGCGCTTTATGAACTCTATGGCCTTTCAGAAGATGAAAAGCTGTTGATAGAAAAAGATTGCGCCGCCCGGGCGCTGATTTAAAATGCTAGTTGAGAATCTGGTATGAAACAGCAACCTTCACTTTTTGACCCACCACCCAAACCACCGTCTGAACGCGTGGTGAATGTGGAATTGATCCGCAAGCATCTGGTTTATGATGTGCGCCGCGTGCGCAACGCCATCCGCATGCCTTGGCACGACTCGAAAGCCCGCTATTGGGAACGCGAAATTCCAGCGCTGGCCAAATTGCTGCCGCCTGAAGAGGGCGAGGCGCTGGCTGCTGAATTTGCGTTACATATGAAACGCCTTTGGGCTGCAACCGAGGCAGAAAGATTGGAAGCGCTGGAAGAAGAAGCGGGGCCCCCGCCTTCGCGGGGGTGACGGGGATCAGGTGGGTTACGGGGCCAAAGGGGGCTTGACCTTCTTCCCTGCCCGTCCTATCTGACACTCAACTGTTAGCACTCTATGGGATAGAGCGCTAACAGGGTTGGGGTCGGCTTTTGGCTGG